>JACOUH010000185.1 GCA_016177925.1 Planctomycetota bacterium
TACGGACCGGACGACCGTGAACTGGACCTGGCCCCGATCGCGACCGCGTTGCACGCCCTCGTCGCCCGTGCGGCGCCGGCCCGACTGGTCATCGAACTGGGCCGCTACCTGGTGGCCCAGGCCGGCTGGTATCTGACGACGGTGATCGCCGAGCAGACGCACCGCGGCCGCAAGGCCGTCGTGGTGGACGGCGGGGTGCATCAGCGCGGCGACCTGTGCGGGGTCGGGCTTCGCCACCGGGCGGTCCCGCCCCTCGTGCTTGACAGCCCGGAGCATCCCCCGACACCGACGGACGTTCTGGGCTGCCTCAGCCTGCCGTCGGACGTGCTGGCGGAGGCCTGCCCGCTGCCTCCGCTCTCGCCCGGTGATGTGCTCGCCTTTCCGAACGCCGGCGCGTACGGCCTGTACGCGTCGCCCTGCCTTTTTCACGCCCATCCGCCCCCCGCCGAAGTGGCTTTTGAAGAGACACGCCTTGAACTGCTGCGGCAGCGCCAGCCGATCCGGAGCGTCCTCGAGGGACAGTCGCTCTTCCCGCCGCGGTAGTCCCGGCAGGCGCCAAGAGACCTCCCCCTATCATGGCAACCCCAGCGCCACCTTCAGGCATTTGTCGAGCTTCTGGAGCAGTCCCGCCGACAGTTTGCCGATCCCCTTGCTGACGCGATCCTCACTCATGGTGAGCAGGTGCAGGCAGGTAACGACGGAATCCTGCACCAGGCCGGTCGCCTGACCTTCTGGGGTCGAAACCTCGACCAGGAGGTTGGCAGGGTCGGACGCCTCGGCAAGGTTTGTCGTGACCTCGGCGACGATCACATGACGCCGGGTCTGGTTATAGGTGTCACTCTGCACGACGACAACCGGGCGTTTCTTTCCCCTCCCTCCGGCTGCATGCGGAAAGCGCGCCAGCCCGACGTCTCCTCGGTTGAGACTCATGGCTTCAAATCCTGGTACGGTTCCATCCCTTCCCAGCCCAGGGAGTCGGCATCCTCCGCTGCAAGCAGGTCCATTTCCTGGTCGCTCCAGGGGCTGTCGTCGTACAGGAGCGTCTGCAGACGCTCGTAGAGGTCGGCACGCACCAGCACATAGGTTTCATTCGTCCGCGGATCGCGTGCGCGCGGGAGTTCCGCACTCTCCAGTTCCTGCCGTTGTTCTTCGGTCAGTTCGATCATGGCTTCCTCCTTGCCCACATCCTACCAGGGACCAGTCGCAGCCGAAAGACGGAGAGCTTCAGGTTCGGCCCCTTCCCGCGCCGGTAGTTGTGTCTCGCCGCTCTCTTGATCGCATGGCCGAAGAGCATACGATTGCCAGAGGCCCGGCGTCCACCCTCGGCGTTCATTTACAGATAAAATCGACCTCGATAAGGGACAAGACGATGACGACTTCGCGAATCACCCGTCGGGCCGCACTGCGGCGACTGGGGAGCGCCACGCTGGCCGCTCCGTTCGTGTTCCGCCACTACGCCACCGCGGCCCCGAGCGAGACGCTCCGCCACGCCAGCTTCGGGGCCAGCGGCATGGCCGGGGCCGACATCGGCTCGCTGACCGCCAGCAAGCACGTCAAGCTCGTTGCCGTCGCGGAGGTCGACCTGAGCCGCACCGCCGAGGTCCGCAAACGCTTTCCCGACGTCAAGGTCTACCAGGACTGGCGCGAACTGCTCGATAAGGAAAAGGGCCTCGACTCGGTCAACGTGTCGACGCCCGACCACATGCACGCGCCGATCACCATGCGGGCACTGCAGCAGGGGCTGCACGTCTACACGCAGAAACCGCTGACCCAGACCGTCTACGAGGCCCGGCAGCTGGCGTTGGCGGCCCGGGGTGGCAAGCTGGTCACGCAGATGGGCATCCAGATCCACTCGGCGGCCGAGCACCGCGAGGTCGTCGCCACGATCCAGGCGGGCACCATCGGCAAGGTGAAGGAGGTCTATAGCTGGAGCGGCAAGGACTGGGGCGAGGGGGAGAAGCATCGGCGCCCCGACCGCAAGGACGAGGTGCCGTCGACCCTGAACTGGGACTTCTGGATCGGCGTGGCGGCCGAGCGGCCGTTCCTCGGCCGCGGTTACTACCATCCCGGCAACTGGCGCAAGCGGCTGGACTTCGGCACTGGGACATTCGGCGACATGGGCTGCCACATCCTCGACCCCGTGTTCAGCTCGCTGGCACTGACCGCGCCGACGTCGGTCCGTTCGGAGGGGGGCGCGCCGAACGACGATAGCTGGGGACTGGAGGGAGAGGTAAAGTACGTCTTCCCGGCGACGAAGTACACGACCCAGACGCTGGCGCTGACCTGGTATCACGGCAACCGGCGGCCGCCGGCCGCGGTGCAAAAGCGGGTCGGCGGGAAGGTGCCGCTGCAGGGCTCGATCTACCTCGGCACCGAGGGTGTGCTGTACTCGCCGTACGTGGCGATGCCGGTCCTGCTGCCGGCGGAGAAGTTCAAGGGCCGCAAGCCGCTGAACCCGGGGCCCGAGGATCACTACCGGCAGTTCGTCGAGGCATGCCGCGGCAACGGCAAGACGTCAACGCCGTTCGCCTACGCGGGCGCGCTGACCGAGTCGGTGCTGCTGGGCTGCCTGGCGACGCGTTTCCCGAGGACGACGCTGGAGTGGGACGCCGCCGGGCTGAAGGTGACCAACCTCAAGGAGGCGAACCGCTTCGTCCGCCGCACCTACCGCAAGGGCTGGCAAGTGGAAGGACTCTGAACCCCGAGAGTTCGTCGGTTCGTCGGCTTTTCCTTGCTGTGGACGCTCGCCGACGATACAATTTACTATCTCAATCCTCACCACGACGCCGGAGCCTCGCCGAGGTATCCTGGTTTCGCCCTCTTGGGAAAGGACCTTTTGATGTTACGCACCTTCCTGCTGACTTTCCTCGGCGGAGTGGCTCTCGTTGCGCTCGTCCTGGCCCTGAAGCCGGAGGATCAGAGCGCCGCTGGTGCGGAGCAGAAGCCCGGACTGGGTTCCGCCCAGAAGGGTGACCACCCTTCCGGGACGAAGTCGACCGGTTGCACCGGTTGTGACTTCCCGTCTCCCTGACTGGGCGCGAGGGGAACTTGTCGATCAAGTTGTGTGCCTTGCGACTGCTTGCCCTGCTCGGGCTCGCCGTAAGCACGGTCAGCCTGGTAGATCAACTCTCTTCTCGCCCCCTCTTCTGTGGCTTCGAGTCCGGTTGCAACGAGGTGATGCGCTCCGCCTTCGGCCGGGTCGCGGGTGTTCCGCTCCCCGTGGTGGGGGTCGTCGCATTCGGCCTCTTCTTCGCGCTGAGCCTCTTCCCCAACCGTCCGGCGGGACGGCTCCTCGCCCCGCTGGCCCTGCTCGCCGGCGCGGCGGGCCTGGCGCTGCTGCTGGTCCAGGTGCTCGTGCTGAAGCGGTTGTGCCGGTTGTGTCTTGTCGTCGATGCCTGCGCCCTGTTCCTGGCCGTCGTCGAACTCGGCCTTCCTTCATCGGTGCCCCAGGCCGCCCCGGCGCGGCGCTGGCCCTGGGTGATTCTCGCCGCCCTCGCCGTCGCCTTGCCGCCGGTCTGGAGCCTGCTGAAGCCTCCGCCACCCGTGCCCGAGGCGGTCAAGGCTCACTGGGTCGACGGCAAGGTGACGGTCGTCCTGGTGACCGACTTCGATTGCCCGGCCTGCCGCGAGACGCATCCGATCCTGGAAGCCTTCCTTCGAGAGAAAGGCGACGACGTTCGCCTTGTCCGGTTCGTCTATCCGCTGCCACAGCACGCGAACGCCCGCCACGCCGCCCGAGCCTACTGGTGCGCGAACGCGCAAGGCAAGGGCGATTCGATGGCCCAGGCCCTGTTCGGCTCGAATGATCTCTCGCCCGAGGGCTGCGAGCGGATCGCCGCTGGCCTGGGACTGGACCTGAAACGCTATCGGCCGTGCGTCACGGCGGCGACGACGGACGAGGCCATCGACGCGACCTCCGGGTGGGCTCCGCAGAGCGGGTTGCGCGGCCTCCCCCTCGTGTGGATTCAGGACCAGGCGCTGGCGGGCGCCCAGACCCCCGAGTCCCTGCGCGCCGCCTTCGAGCGGGCCTCCAGGAAACGATGAATGATGAACGATGAATGATGAACGAAAGACAGAAGAGTCTTTCTTCCGTTCATCGTTCATCGTTCATCGTTCATCGTTCATCGTTTCTATCTTTTGTGGACGCGCATCTTGATGCCGCGCTCGGGACGCAGCGTGATGGACGGGCGTGGCAGGACCGGCTCGTCGTCGGCGCGCTCGAAGCGGAAGCGGCGGGCGATGGCGGCCAGCACCAGCACCGCCTCGATCATGGCAAACGTGTTGCCCACGCATCCCCGCGGCCCACCGCCGAACGGGAAATAGGCGTACTTCGGCAGGCGCGACGCCAGGTCGTCCTCCCAGCGATCGGGGTCGAACTTCTCCGGGTTGGCGAAGTAACGCGGGTCGCGGTGCGTTACCCATTGACACATCAGGATCGTTTGTCCCGCCGGGACGTGGTAGCCGCCCAGTTCGCAGGCCGCCCGCGCCTCGCGGCCGATGGCATAGGCCGGTGGGTACAGGCGCATCGATTCGCGGACGACGTGTTCCGTGTAGTCCAGCCGGGGCAGGTCGGCCAGCGACGGCGGGCGATCACCGAGCACGTGGCGCAGCTCGTCGGCCAGCTTGGCGTCGACCTCAGGGGTCTGGGCCAGGACATACCACGTCCACGAGAGCGCCAGCGACGTCGTGTCGTGGCCGGCGAGGAACAGCGTCATCGCCTCGTCGCGCAACTGCTGGTCGTCCATGCGACTGCCGTCCTCGTCCTGGGCAGCGAGCAGCATCGAGAGCAAGTCGCCGCGTTCCTCCCCCGACCCGCTGGCGCGGGTGCCCCGGCGTCGCTGGGCGATGAAGCGGTAGACAATGGCATTGAGGCGTCCGACGGCTCGCCGCAGCCGCAGGTTCCTCGGTGTCGGCACCCACTCCGGCAGCGGCAGGAGACTCTGGAAACGGGCCAGGAAACTCTCCTGCGCCTCGGCCAGGGCGGCGCCGACCTCCGGCGCCTCGGCATGGACGTCCGCGTCGAAGAGCGTCTTGGCGATGATCTCCAGCGTCAGCTGGGTCATGTCGGCATGGATGTCACGGACCTCCCCGTCGCGCCAGCGCTCCAGCATCCGCTCGGTATAGTCCACCATGACGGCGCCGTAGGCGGCGATGCGGTCGCGCTGGAAGGCGGGCTGGACGAGGCGGCGCTGTCGCAGCCAGAGATCGCGATCGCTGCTCAGCAGGCCGTTGCCCAGCAGCAGGCGGTTCATGCGCAGGGCGTAATGTTTGCGGAAGTTGGCGTTGTTATGCAGCAGCACCTCTTCGATCAGGTCGGGATGGCTGACCAGGTAGAGGGAGCGCGGCCCCAAACGAACGCGCACGACATCGCCGTACTCGCGAGCGATCTCGAGGTAGAAGGCGAGCATGTCGCGGCGGACCTCGCGCAGATTGCCGGTCAGGAATCGGCCGGGCGGGCCGGGAGGTAGCTTGGTCGCCATGATCATCCGCGGCCCCTCTTAGGGCTGGTCCAGCAACAACTTCGTGGGGCAGGTCGCTGACCTGCCGACGGCTCAGGCAGGTCAGCGACCTGCCCCACGAAGTTATTCTTGGACGCCGACTTAGCCCGACGCCCAAGCGAGGAACAGGGAGGAAACGTCTTCGTACGGGGTGCGGTCGGGCGGTCCCTGGGCGTGGAGGTAGGTGCTGCTCGCCAGCGGCTCGCGCAGGACGAGGATGCTGCTGGAGACGGTGCCACGCTCCTTGCCGCGGATGCAGACGTCCGGGCCCTCGCCGCCGCACAGTCCACACAGCTCCTTCAAGGCGTCGACGCACTCGCCGGCCTGGGAGTAGCCGCGCTGGTGCAGCCACCACATCGCGTAGCCGATGCGCGGCTCGGTTGCGTCATTGACGTCGTCATTGCCCATTACGTGCAGTCCCGGCGGCAGCGGCCGGACGCGCAACCAGTCGCCGGCGTGCAGGACGACGGCGCGATCCGGGTCGGCGCAGAAGAAGTTGCAGCCGGCATAGCGGCCGGAGTCCAGCTCGCACGTCGCCCGCTCGACAGCCACGGCGGCGGTCGGGCAGCTGAGCAGCTCGCGGGCGAGCAGGCCGCGGCTGCGTGGCTGCTCGGGCAGGTGCGACTTGCGGCGGTTGGTCACCGCCACGACCACGCCATACGCGTTGACGCCGAGCCAGGTGCCGCCAGCGACTGGGTCGAGCCCCGCCACGGCGCGCGGCTCACCGTCGAGGAGCTGCGGCGGCAGGCCGCCGCGCGCATACGCCTCCTCGCGGTTGGCGCCAACGACGAGCGGGGCGTCCTCGGCGACCCGGTAAAAGAGCGCCAGCAGGCACATGCCCGGCCTCCTCGCCTCTGAACGTATCGCAACAGCCGTTCCCTCTTCTCACGATAGGTGAGCTGTCAAAGGGCAGCAAGAGAGGCCTTGTGGGGCAAGTTTCCAACTTGCCGGGAAGCAATGGCAAGTTGGAAACTTGCCCCACAAGGAGTTCAGACCGCCTCGAACAGCGTGAACAGTTCATTGGCCGACATTCCATCCCCCTCAGAACACGCCAGACGAGCGGATCGCCTGGGGCTTCCCAGGGCGAAGACAAGATCCACAGTGTCCCGGTCCAACCGCGTGCCCACAGAGGCGACGTCCAAATCCAAATCCCGGACACCCGCCTGTTCCGACGGCGCCCTCTCTTTCACGGGAGTGCTTCCACTCTGCTGAGAAGGAAGGTTGAAATAGTCGTAGAAAGTTGGTTCAACCTCTTCCCTGGTCTGCACAGCGGGTGGGACGGTCGGTTCGTCGCCAGTCGGTGAGACCGGAACGGACGTGATCGCCCCGCGCGGCCCGGTCAGCGAGAGGACGTCGTCAGTCGTGAAGGTGCTGGGGTCGATGCCCTCGCTAGACGTCACGCGGACACTGGAGACTGGGTTGGTCCCCGTTGCATTGGACGTCACGGCCCCGACGTGCGGGCCGGTGGTGTCGGCGGCAGCGCCGACTGCGTGCGCCGCGTTGACGCGCCCACCTGAGGCGACCTTGCCGGCCAGCGCGGGCAGCTTGTCGACCGTTGCCAGCACCTGGTTGATGAGCTGAATGTAGCTCCAGGTGGGATGGACGGCACGGACCAGTGCCAGCGTGCCGGTGACCATGGGCGTGGCCATCGACGTCCCGCTGGTGCTGAGGTAACGCCCGTTCGACCAGGTGCTGAGGATGTCCTGCCCGGGAGCCGCGAGATCGACCGTCCTGGCGCCGTAATTCGAGTAGACGGTCAGGCCGTCGCGGCGGTCCGTGGCGGCGACGGCGACCACGTTGTCATTGTTGTAGCTGGCGGGGTAGCTGGGACTGGTGTCGAGGTTGTCGCCCTTGGCGTCGCTGCCGCCGTTGCCCGCGGCAGCGACGATGATGTGCCCGTGCTGGCGGGCGTTGGCGATGGCGTCGGCGAGCGGCTGATAGTAGGCCCCCTGCGAACTCCAGGAGTGGTTGGACTCGAAGGCGCCGTGGGCGCCGGCGTAGTTGATCGCGTCGGTGGCGCCGCTGACCAGGCCGGTCCCGGTCGAGGCCAGGAACTTCAGCGCCATCAGCTGCACGTTCCAGTTCAGTCCGGCCACGCCGACGCCGTTGTTACCCGTGGCGCCGATGATACCCGCGACATGGCTGCCGTGGCCGTTGTCGTCGAGGGGGTTGTTGGTGTTGCTGATGAAATTCCACCCAATGAGGTCGTCGACATACTTGTCGCCGTCGTTGGAGATGCCATCGGCCCAGCCGCCCTGGCTGACGGGTTTGAGGATGTCGGCGGCGGTGATACGACCGTCGCCGTCGAGGTCGGTGATCTTGCCGGGCCCCCGGTTGATCGGATTATTAAGGTCGCGAAAGGTGATGAGGCGGTCGCCGTCCACGTCGGTCAGGCGAGCGCGGATCGCGGCGGGGATCTCACGCTGATTGATCCAGATGTTCTGATAAAGATCGGGGTGCCGGTAGTCGATGCCCGTGTCGACGAGGGCGACGACGTTCTTGGTGCTGCCGGTGGTGACGTTCCAGGCTTCGGGAGCGTCGAGGTCAGCGTCGACCTTGCCGCCCGACTGGCCGGTATTGTTGAGGGCGTACTGCGTGCCGAAGCGGGGGTCGTTGGGAAGGAGTGCCACCTCGGCAAGGGGCGAGCCATCGGGGGCGGCGGCGCCAAGGGCCGAGTCCTCGCCGAGGCCGCCGGCACTGAGGAGGTTGCGCGCCTCGAGTTGTTCCACCTGCAGCCGTGCCCTGAACCGTCTGCCCTGCTGTCGCTGTCTCATGGAAGTCGACCTCACCGGTGCTCTGGAAATGGGCGGTCGTTCGACACCGAGGCGCGGTGCGGACGCACCGAGAGCGGGCCGGCCGGGGTCGGGCTCCTGCGCCGCGGGGAGTGTCAGCGACTGCGCCTCTCCGAATTGGGTGGACGAGCTTGACAAGTCGGTCGATTAAAGATTAGGTCGGATTCGGCAGGGGGGACAAGACAGGATCGGCCGGTTCTTCCGGTCTCCAGCGCGGAGAGCAATCGGAGAACCGTTACAATCCGCAAGGTTGAAACGATGGTATCGGCCTGGCTTGTGCTGGGGTTGGCCGCGGGACGGCGAGAAGGGTCGGGCGCGAGCAAAGCGACTTTCCGGTGTGCGGTTGCAAGGGAACGGGGTTGTTGGCGAGTCCACGGCCAGGCGGGCCTGGCAGTCTCGAACGGCGCGGGCAGTTAACGATTGTGAACCGCCCGCCGTCGGTTTTCTCACCAGGCGGTTTCGTAGAGAGCGAGCAGCTCGACCTCGCCGACGGGCCGCGGGTTGAACCTGCCGGTCCACTGCTGCGACGCCTCCTCGGCCAAGAGCGGGAGGATGCTTCGGCTCACTCCACACGCCGACAGCGTCATCGGTAGTTCGGCGGCTCGCAAAAGCGACGACAGGTAACGGGCCAGCACTTCGCCCGCGGCGTGCTGATCGCCGTTGAGCAGGCCCACATCATGGACGAGATCGCCGTAGAGAAAGCCTGCCGCCGCCGCGTTGAACCGCACCACGTGCGGCATCAGGATGCCGATCGCGAGGCCGTGTGTCAGGCCGTAGTGGGCCGTCAGCGGATTTGCCAGCGCGTGGGCCGCGCCCAGCATCGAGGTCTCGATCGCGGACCCCGCCAGGTAAGCGCCTAGCTGCATGGCGCTGCGGGCCTCCAGGTGGTCGGGCCGGCGCAGCACTTTCTCGAAGTTCGCCTGCAAGAGCCGCCACGCCTCGCGGGCGAACATCTGCGACAGCGGATTGCGCTTGGTCGTCACGTAGGACTCGACCGTGTGCGCCAGGGCGTCAATGCCGGTGATGACCGTCACGCCCGCCGGCTGCGAGATGGTCAGCTCGGGATCGAGGAGGCTGACGCGGAACGCGACCTTGCGGTCGCCACAGGCCATCTTCATGTGCGTGCGGGCATCGGCGATCAGGGCGTACGACTGCGCCTCGCTGCCGGTGCCCGACGTCGTCGGCACGCCGATCGACGGCAGCATCGGCTTCGTCGCTTTGCCGAAGCCCTTGTAGTCGTCCATCGAGCCGCCGTTGCTGTAGAGGAAGTTGATTCCCTTGGCGCAGTCCATCGACGACCCGCCGCCAACGGCGACCAGCAGGTCGATCTTGCGGTCGCGCGCCATCTCCAGGCCCGCCGCGACGTGTCGTGTCGTCGGGTTCTCCTCGACACCGTCGAAGACCCACGCCTCCAGCCCGGCCCTATGCAAAGCCACCAGCGCTCGCTGCGGATGGCCAGCGTCCTCCAGCCCCGGGTCGGTGACCAGCAGTACACGCGTCCCTCCCAGCTCGCGCGCCAGCTCGCCCAGCCGTGCCAGCGTCCCCGCCCCGAAGACGACCCGCGACAGCGGATGGTAGTCGAAGCTCGGCAGCGGCGCGGCAAGCCGGGCCGCCGGGGCGCTGCCGAGGGAAGAGGGTAAAGAAGAGGTCTTCATTCGTCAGGTCTCGGAGGGTCGGAGGGCGGGCCGCTCGGGTCGCAGGCGCGGGGTGGGAGGGCGGGGAGAGTCGCCCTGAAAAAATTATAGCCCCTCCGTGAGCGATGGACAATCCGGCTCTTCCGGCGAACGGGGGGCGTAAGCCCCTCCCCTGGCGAGCGGGGGGTGTAAACCCCCCGGTCTGTCGAAGCACCGGGGGGTTTACACCCCCCGCTCGCCGAGAGAGTCACACCTTCAGCATGTCATCGTACTGGAACGCTCGCGCCCGGAACAGGAAGTCGACGATGCTGCCCTCGTGCGGCTGCAGCCAGTTCAGCTGGATCGTCTTGAGCGCACCGAGGTTCAGCCGGTCGATGTTCGGGGCGTCCAGCAGGGCGCGCTGGAACTTCTTCTCCTCCGTGATGACGCTGCAGACCAGCGTGCCGCCGATCTTGTCGAGCATCTTGTCCTGTGGACACTTGACCACCGTGCAGAAGGGAAACATGAACTCTTTCTTCGCAATCGTCGCGTCGGGCGAATCGCAATGGATGACCGTCGGCCGCAGGTAGTCGCAGCGCTCCTTCTTGACCAGGCGCGGTCCGAACTTCGCCGTCAGGTCCTCGACGCCCGTCTCTTTCAGGTCGTTGTCGATCAGTGCCGAGACGCCGTCGGCCTGCCCCGGGACGGTGAAGGCGGCCAGCGCCGACTTGGGGTCGTCGGGCGGCAGCGGTTGGAGGGGGCCCATGCGCTCGGCCATCGCCTGGGCAATCTCGCGCGTGTGCCGCGAGGCCCAGATGCCGGAGCAGTTAATGCAGCCGCGGCCGCTGTTGACCAGCACGCTGTCGACCATCAGGTCGAGGTACTTCTCCCACTGGTCGACCTTGTCGTCCCCAAGGAGGATCTTGCTGAAGCCGGGTCCGTGGACCTGCACACGGGGGTTGCCCTTGTATTGCTCGACGGTGGCCGTGCTGCCGA
>JACOUH010000186.1 GCA_016177925.1 Planctomycetota bacterium
ATGATACTTCTGTCTCTTACTCACTCCGCGCTAACGCAGCGCCGCTCCGGCCATGCGGGAGACAGAGGGCATGTTCAACTTCCTCGGCCGACTTGCAGCCGGGCACCCCCGCATCATTTGTGCGGCCTGGCTGATCGCAGGCGTTGCCCTTGCCCTGTTCGCCCCCCGCTGGGAGCACAGCGCACAAGACGACGACATCCGCTTCCTCCCATCCCGTTGCGACAGCGTCCGCGGCTACCACCTGCTCGAACAGGCCTTCCCCAAGGACGTTTATGCCAGCCGGATCATTTTCGCCATCGAACGCCGCCAGGGCCCGCTGACCGACGCTGACCTGGCCCTCGTCGACGGCGCCGTCACCGACCTGAATCGTCTCCGCGAGGAGGAGCCCAACCTGCGGCTCGGCCGCGTCAACTCCTACCGCGACCCGTTCATCGGCAAGCGCTTGCTCAGCCGCGACCGCCGCTGCGCCCTCGTCCAGGTGTCGCTCGGCACGCCCTACCTCGCCTTCGCGACGCGGGGCATCGTCGACCGAGCGGAGCAGGTGGTGCGTACACGCTTCGACGAGGCGGGCGCCGCGGCGCCGGCCCTGTACGTCACCGGGCCGGCGGGAGTCGGCCGCGACCTGACCAGCGCCGGGGCCAGTAGCCTCGACCAGACCACCCTGGCGACCGTCGTCCTGGTGATCGTGATCCTCCTGCTGGTGCATCGGGCGCCGCTCCTGGCCCTGGTGCCGCTGGTGACCATCGCCATGTCGGTCTGGGTGGCGCTCAAGGTGCTGGCCCTGTTCACGCTGATTCCCGGCTTCTACCTGGTCAACATCAGCCAGGTGTTCGCCGTGGTCATGCTCTACGGAGCGGGCACCGACTACTGCCTCTTTCTGATCAGCCGCTACCGCGAGGAACTGGCCGCCGGCAAGCACCCGACGCGGGCGCTCCGTGCCAGCGTGGGCAAGGTCGGCGGGGCGCTGGCAGCCAGTGCTGCGACGGTGGTGTGCGGACTGGCCCTGATGGGACTGGCGGAGTTCGCCAAGGTGCGCTGCGCCGGCCCGGCCATCGCCCTGAGCCTGACGGTCGCCCTGGTGGCGTCCCTGACGCTGGCCCCGGCCCTGCTGCGGCTCCTGGGCCGGCACGTCTTCTGGCCGGGAGGACTGCCTCTCCGAAATCCCAAATCCCAAATCCCAAATCCGAAGCCAAGAACGGCCCTTTTGGGATTTGGGGTTTCGGATTTGGGATTTACCACCGAAGGGGTCTGGGACCGCATCAGTCGCGCCGTTGTCGCAAGGCCGCTCCTGGTGTGGGCCAGCACCGTGCTGCTGCTGTTGCCGCTGGCCGTGATTGGCTTCCAGGTGCGACCCAATTACCGGGCGACGGGCGAGTTGTCGCCGCGCTCGGATAGTGTCCGCGGACTGGCCGCGATCCAGCGCCACTTCACCGCCGGCGAAACCGGCCCGGTGACGGTGCTGCTCGCCTCACGCACCGACTGGACCGGCAAGGAGGGGCAGGAGTTCCTCGCTCATCTCAGTCAGGGACTGGCCCGCGTCGAGAACGTCGCCGAGGTGCGCAGCCTGACGCAGCCCCTGGGTGTTCCCGAGGACGAGGCCGAGCCGCTTCCGCCCACCCCGGTGAGCGATCCGAAACGTCTTCTCTCGGGCCTGTTCAACAAGGTCAAGCGCGGTTTCGCCGATGCCGTCGAGGACCAGACACGGCGGGCCGCGCGCCAGTTCTACCTCGCTCGCCTGCCCGAGTCGGCCGAGGAGCCCGACTGGCAGGTTGCCCCGGAGGACACCAGGGCACAGACCGCCACGAAGCCGCCTGTCCACGTCGCTCGGCTCGACGTGGTCCTGCACTCCGACCCGTTCGACCCGCTCAGCATCCCGACCCACGACGTCATCCAGACATGGCTGAAGGTGGAGTTGCCGCGGGCGATGAAGGGACACCTCGACGGCTTGCAAGCGGAGACCTACGGGGTGACAGTCTCGGCGCGCGACTTGGCGACGGTCACCGAGAGCGACCGCGGCCGCATCAACACGCTGGTGCTGGCTGGGATCTTCCTGATCCTGCTGGTGCTGGTGCGCAAGCCGTGGTTGGCGGGCTACCTGCTGGCGACGGTCCTGCTCAGCTACTTCGCCACGCTCGGGGCGACGACGCTGGCGAGCAAATGGTGGAGCGGCCGGCCGATCGGCGAGGTCGACTGGCGGGTGCCGTTCTTCCTGTTCACGATCCTGGTGGCTGTTGGTGAGGACTACAACATCCTGCTGATCACGCGAGCGCTCAAGGAGCGGAAGCGGCACGGCGCCGAGGAGGGGATGCGGCGAGCCCTCGCTCGGACGGGCGGCACGATCACGTCGTGCGGGCTGATCATGGCGGGCACGTTCGCGACGCTGATGCTGGCGGGGCTGAACACACTGGTGCAGATCGGCTTTGCGCTGGCCTTCGGCGTGCTCTTGGACACGTTCCTGGTGCGGCCGTTCCTGGTGCCGGCGTTTGCTCTGCTGGCCTGGCGACACGAGGAGGCGTCCGCCGCAGAGGAACCGCCGACCCTGACAATGGTACGGAAGTCCGGACCGTCGCGGAGCGGACGGCGCGCTGCGTGAAAGGAAGTGAACCAGCCCGCAGCACGAGGGAGGAGTTGAACCTCGAAGGGGTGGCCGTCAAGAGCCAGGGCGTCAGCCTCTGGGCCGAAACCGTCGCACTTGGTCTTCAGCCCCGAAGGGGCGCTCGTCAATAGCCAGGGGCGTCAGCCCCTGGTTCCGTTGCAATACCCAGGTACTACCGCCCCTTCAGGGCTCGAACCGTCACGCGCGGGGTCGGAACCAGGGGCTGACGCCCCTGGCTATTGACGGACGCCCCTTCGGGGCTGAGTGCGTCGAACTGGTTGTTACCGCTTGGAGAACTGGAAGCTCTTGCGGGCGCCCTTGCGGCCGTACTTCTTGCGCTCCTTCATGCGGCCGTCCCGGGTCAGGTAGCCGGAGTCGCGCAGGACCTTCGCCATGCTCGGCGGGCCCTCGACCGGTTGCCCGTCCTGCTCCACGGCCGGGGCGGCTTCCTCGGGCGCCGTCGTCAAGCCGAACATCACCTTCAGCGCGCGGGCCATGCCCTGCGACACGGCACCCGCCTGACCGCTGAAACCGCCGCCGATGACGCGCACGAAGGCGTCGACGCGGTTGCGCATGTCGGTGATCGCCAGCGGTCCAAAGACCATTTGACGATCTTTTTCCTCGGTGAAGTAGGTCTCGGCGCTGCGGCCGTTGATGGTGATCTGGCCGCTCCCCTCGGTCAGGGCAACGCGGGCCACGGCGGTCTTGCGCCGGCCGGTGCCAAGGTAGGAGCGATTCGTGCCGATGTGCGTCGGCGGTTTGGCTTTGCGAGTCTGCGGTTCGGCCACGGTCCGTCCTCTTGTCAGTGCGGCAGTTTCAGTTCCACGGGCTGCTGGGCCTGATGCGGATGCTGCGGCCCGGCATAGATCTTCAGCTTGGTCATCTGCTTGCGGCCCAGGCGATTGCGCGGCACCATGCGCTTGACCGCCTCACGCAGGATGCGGTCGGGGTGCTTCTCCAGCCACTCGCGCGCGGACACCGACTTGAGTCCGCCGGGATAGCCGGTGTACCACTCGTACGTCTTGGTCTGCAGCTTCTTGCCGGTGAAGCGAACCTTCTCGGCATTGATGACGATGACAAACTCGCCGGTGTCAACGTGCGGCGTGTATTCGGGGCGGTGCTTGCCGCGCAGGATGTTGGCGATCTGGACGGCCAGCCGGCCGACGACCTGGTCGGTGGCGTCGATCAGATACCAGCGCTGCTGCACCTGTCCTGGCCTGGCCATGAAGCTGGTAGGCATCGTTCTTCCCTTGATCAGGGCCATTTACCAAAAAGCTCATGATAGAGCGGCGCCTGGCACCGTCAAGGGCAGACCGTCTCTTTTACCCCGAGAGGGGAGGAAGGTTTCCATGCAGCCGCTCGTCCTGGTGAACGCGGTCGGCCTGACGCGGCGCCTGCTGGCGCATGCCCCGCGCCTGAAGGCCCTCGCGGCGGCCGGCTGGATGCGGCCACTGACAGAGGTGGTGCCGGCGGTGACCTGCACCGCGCAGGCGGCGATGCTGACGGGAGAGCCGGCGTCGCGGCACGGCATCGTCGGTAACGGCTGGCTGTTCCGCGACACGGGCGAGGTGCGCTTCTGGCAGCAGTCGAACCGCCTGGTCCAGGCCGAGCCACTCTACGTGACGGCCCGGCGGCGGGCCGCTGAACGGGGTATCCGCTTCCGTTGCGCCAAACTGTTCTGGTGGTTCAACCAGGGAGCGGCGGTCGACCTCTCCCTGACTCCCAAACCGTACTATGCCGCCGACGGCAACAAGGCCTTCGGCATTCACGGCAGTCCGCAGGGTTTGACGGATCGCCTGGAATCGAGGCTGGGCAAGTTCCCCTTCCCCACGTTCTGGGGACCCCGGGCCGGCCTGCCGTGTACGCAGTGGATCGCTGGCTGTGCGGCCCAGGTGCTGCGCGACGAGCGGCCCGACCTGACCCTCGTCTATCTGCCCCATCTCGACTACGACCCGCAGCGCTTCGGCCCCTCGGGCTGCGACCTGCCGCGCCTGGTCGGCGAACTGGATGCGGCCTGTGCGCCGCTCCTCGACGAGGCCAGGTCCGTCGGTACCCGCGTCTGGGTGGTGAGCGAGTACGGGCACTGCGACGTCAGCCGGGCGGTCGAGCCGAACCGGGTGCTTCGCCGTGCCGGGCTGCTGTCCGTCCGGCCCGGACCGTTTGGCGAGGTGTTCGACACCTTCGCGAGCCGCGCTTTTGCCGTGTGCGACCACCAGCTCGCTCACGTCTATGTCCGCGATCCGCAGGACGTGCTGCGCGCCCGCGAGGTCCTGACCGGGTTGCCGGGAGTCGGCCGGGTGCTGGTCGGCGACGAGCGAGCGGAGGTGGGACTCTTGCACGAGCGCTCGGGCGAGCTGGTCGTCCTGTCCGATCCCAATGCGTGGTTCGCGTACCCCTTCTGGCTGGAAGACCGCATGGCTCCGGATTACGCACGCACGGTCGACATCCACCGCAAGCCGGGCTACGACCCGTGCGAGTTGTTCGTCGACCCGCGGCTGTGGTGGCCAACGGGTCGAGTGATCCGGCGATTGATTCAGAAGAGGCTCGGCTTCCGCACGCTGTTCGACGTGGTCCCTCTCGACGCCAGCCTGGTGCGTGGCAGTCACGGTTTGCCGGCACGCGATCCGCTCGACCGGCCGTTGCTGATCGGCACAGGGACCGCGCCGTCGGGAGACGAACTACCGACGACGGCAATGCATGACCTCGTCCTGGATGCACTGGGGCTCCCAGGCGGAGGGGGTCGTGTGGGCCCCGCGCTGCGAAACGGGATCACTTGACCCGGCGCAGCGCGATGAGCTGGCGCGAGGTGAACTTGCGCTTCGACTGGCGTGGCTTCTGCACCGCGTCACGCAGCGCCGCGACGAAACTCTTGCAGTTGGGGAAGCGGGCCATCCAGTTGGGGTCCAGCGCCCGCGCCAGCACCGGATACTCGTTGGTCCGTAGCTTTTTCAGGTCGACCGGAGGCGTCCAGACGTCGCTGTTGGGGTCCTGCGCTTGCAGGACGCGGCCGGTGGTCACCAACTCGCAGTACGTCACCGCCAGGGCGAACTGGTCGGTGTGCGTGGTGACGCGACCCTCGAACAGCTCCGGCGCCGCATACGGCTTCGTCCCCATGAAGCGCTTGCCGTGCGTCGGCGACAAGGATGACACGCAAAGTCCGAAATCGGCGATCTTCAGGCCATCGTCGTGGATGAGCAGGTTGCTCGGCTTGACGTCGCAGTGCTGCATGCCGTGGCTGTTGGCGGACAGGCCGGGCCGCGGCTGCTCGGCAAGGAAGTCGAGTCCCTGGGCGGCCTGGTCGAGGAGCTCCAAGAGATGGTCAGGCGGGATGGCGTGGCCGGTCTCCTGGAGGTAGACCTCCTGCAGCTCGCGCAGGTTGCCGTCGGCCTTCTCCATCTTCAGGACGATGTACTGCTGCGTGGCACAGACGTCGAGCAGGCGGATGATGTTCGGGTGGCGCAGCTCGCGCAGCTTGAGCAGGATGCGGATTTCGTTGGCGACGAGGATGCGCGGCTGGTTCCTGCAGTCGAGGAACTTCAGGGCCACCCGCGCGTCGTCGCGCAACTGGGCTTCCCAGACGTCGCCGAATGCTCCCCCGCCGAGGCGGCCAAGGAGGCGGTGTCCGGGGATCGGTTCCATACCTACTTCAAACACAACACGCAACTCCGCAAGGGCCCTGGGGCGCGCTGGCCGCGGCCCGCCGTTTGGTGGGAGAGCGAACACACTTAACCTTATGCTGCACTTCGCTGTTCTGCAAACGGCGGGACCAACTTCTCTTTGGCCGCGCGGTTTCGGCCGCAAGCGGCATCAGTCGACCAACCGGCGGACGACGTCGGCGAAGAGGGCGGCCACCGACACGACCTCGAAGCGGGGCCGGCCCTCGACGAGGCGGTGGTTGGGGTGCGTGTCGGTGCCGATTACCCGCGCCAGCGGGGCTGCCTCCAGTGAGGCGATCGCGCCGGGAGGCAGCACCAGGTGCGTCGTCAACGCGTGGACCGACGCCGCTCCGGCCTGCACGTACGCCTCGGCCGCCTGGACCAGCGAGCCGCCCGTGCGGATCATGTCGTCGTAGATCACAACATTCCGCCCAGCGACGTCGCCGACGACGGCACTGATCCGCGTCTGAGAGCCGCTGAGGCGTTTCTTGTGGATCAGCGCCACTGGCGCGTCGAGGCGGTTGGCGAACGCCTCGACCCATTTCGCCCGCCCCATGTCGGTAGAGGCCAGGCAGAGGTTCGGCAACCGCAGCGACCGAATCGCCTCGACGATCTTCGGCTCGGCGTACAGTTCCAGGGCGACGAGGTCACCCTCGAAGTAGTGGACAATGCCGGTCGCGTGCAGGTCCATCAGCAGCACCCAGGTGCCACGCACCGCCCGCGGGATCGCCGACAGGTGCCGTGCCACCGTCTTCGCCGAGACGACCTCGCCAGGCTTCGTGGCCCGCTCCATCGTCGAGTAACCGAAGTACGGGATGACAAGGACGAGTGTCCGGGCCCCGTTCTTGACCGCGGCGCAGCCGAGGCGGTAGACCTCGTCGATGTTGGTGCGGTTCTCGGTTGCGGCGACGAGGACAACGTCCCGCTCGAGCAGCCCCAGCCGTTCGCCGATGTCGAAGCGCAGGTAGTGCTCGCCGTCGGGGAAATCCTGGCGGTCGACGCCCCCGAGCGGCACGTGCAGCGCCTCCGCCACGCGCCGCGCGAAGGGCTCCGAGGAGACGGTCGAAACCAGCAAGACACTCACGCCATCGCTCTCCGATCGCCCGAGTCACTTTGCCGTGCGGAACGGGACGGTTGCCTCGGACACGACGCGCAGGTCGCCGGGTTGATAGGCTGTCGCACGGATCATGAAGGACTGCTCTCCGGACAGACGCGTCTGGTCGGACGTGCGGATGCGCAAGATCGCCTCGGAACGGCCCGCCGGCACGACCACGGGCTCCATGCGGAGCGTCCCCTGGATTTCCTCGGGCAGGACCAGTTCCAACTTGACGGGGCCGGTCAGCCGGGACGAACTCGCGATCTTGACGGGCAGGGTGATCTCGCGCCCCGACCGGATGGTTAGTTCGCCGGTGCCCGCCGACACCTTAAGCAGTGCCCCCTCGATCGACATGGTGATACGGCCGGCGACGTCTGTGACGAGGTGGCGAACGTTGCCGCGCGGGTCGCGGACCTTGGCAACCGCAATCAGGATCATGCGCGAGGTGCGCGACGTTTCCAGCCACTCCGGCATGAAGCAGGGGTAGAAGGCCCGCTTGGCGTCCGGCGGCACGGTAAAGTCGGGGCCGCAGATGCCCTGAACCTGGTAACTCTGCTGGGCCGCCATCTGCAGACTGATCTCGCCGGTGAAGCCTTCGAGCCGCTCGACGGTCAGCTCCGCCGGGTAAGTTGCGCCGCGATTGACCTTCACCGTCCCGTCGGCCACAACCGTCGTCACCCGGCAGACTGGCTTCAGCGTCGAGGCGACCAGCAGGGTGTCGAGCTGGTTGTCGTCGAGGCCGTGCGGGGCGAGGTTGCCGGGCACCGTAGCCAGCGCGACGTGGTGCTTGCCGATGTGCTTGGCGGTGCCGCGGACCCGGACGCGGGCCGCCGCGGCTGCGGCGTCGGCCGCGCACTCGAGCGGGATGAGCACTTCCGTTTTGTCGGGCGGAATCACCACGACCGGCGGGGCGCTTACCCCCGGCGGCAGTCCGGTCACGCGCAGACCGATTGCCTCGCGGAACGGGCCTTGCCACTGCACCTTGACTTGCAAATCGGCCTTGCCGCCGATCGGCACGCTCACGCGTGGGACGACGCTCAGGCTGAAATCGCGTTCGCCGCGCACTGCCGTCAGGCGGTAGACGGCGACGCGACTGCCGCTCTTGCCGGCGACGTCGGAGACGACCAGCGTGTACTCGCCGTCAGCGGGGACGGTGAACTCAAGGGCCGCGTCGGTAGTGCCGGGCAGGTCATCGGCGCGGGCCAGTTCCTTGCCGTCGGGGCCGAGCACGGTCAGCGCCACGTCCAGCGGCGAGCCGAGACGCTGGGCTTCTACGGCCAGCGACCAGACGTCCCCCTTCGTTCCCTTGCAACGGAAGTGGTCCTCGGCCCCCGCCCGCTCCAGGCATCCCGAGACGGCAGCGGGGAATGCGAGCGGCCGGGGCGAGTCGGCCGGCGCAGGAGCCGTCACGGTTTCATCACCGTCGCTGACGAACAGCCGGAATGCCGGCGCGGTGCCGTGAGGGGTCTCCAGGCGATACAGGAACGAGTCCCTGTCGTCGGGGCCCGGGAAGGTGATGCGCCGGGTCACCGACTCCAGCTTCGCCTGCCCCGTGGCGACACCGTAGCCGACGAACTCGACCGAGCGCGTCTCGCCGCGCCGGCCCGTCGCCGGCAGGGCGGCAACGACGCGCGGCCCGAGCGTGACCTGCAAACGGTAGACGAAGGAGCGGTCACCGCGAAAATCGACATCGTGGAGACGGATCGTATACTCCTCGTCCTTCCGGACCGCGAAGGTGACGGCGAGGTCCGTGCCCTCGGTGTCGGCGGCGTCGGCGAGGACGCGGTCGTTCGCATCGCGTACCTCCAGGACGCCGTTGAGGTTGGCCCCGAGCCGCCGGGCGAAGAGTTCACAGGTGATCGGTCCGGTCCGCGGCGCACGAAATCGATAGCGGTCAACTTCCTCGATCTTCCCGAGGCGGCCGTTGAGAGTGACGGGCAGGCTGGCGAGCCGCTGCGGTTCCCGGGGCTTCTCGTCTTCCAGGACCTCGGGGCCGTCGCCGACCCAGAAGACGCCGGCACCGGCACTGCCGCCGTTGGCGTTGGCGACCTGCCAGCGGATCGGGCCCGTTGGCAGGTCGGCGGGCAGGATCAGCCGCGCCGGTATCTCGCGCGGCATCGGCAGGGCGGTAACGTACGCCTTGGGGCCGAACCAGTAGGGCGGCGGCGCGACGAGGATGGGGCCGGGCGGGCCGAGCAACTCCAGCTTGACGCGCGGGTCGGAGAAGAAGAAGTGCAGATCGGGTGTCCAGTCGAAGCCGGCGAGGCGGACGTTGATGGTGGTCCCGGCCTTGCCGCCCGGCGGATAGATGTAGCCGACTTCGGGGGCCTTCGGCACAACCGGCGGGGCCTGGGCCAGAAGTGCCAGCGACAGCAACGGAGCCAGGTGCATGAAGTCGCTCCTGTGTCAGGGCTCGGGGACACCAAGGTCACGGCAAATTTTCCGGGCAAGCGGCTTGGGGATCTCCGAGTGCCGGGGGATGGAGGATCGTCGGTTATTCACTGGGTTGCCCCACCACGAGTGTCGTCTTCCTTCGCGCACCAGGACGCAGCCGTGCCGACGGAGGTGCTCGAGCAACTCGTGCCGTTTCACGTCGGAATGCTCACTTCTTCAAATTCCCCTTGTGCGGCTGCAAGCGCGTCAGCCCGGTTCATCTCGAGTGCTTCTTCGAGAGCGTCGCGCAGGTTCTCCAACAACTCTTCACGCGTCTGGCCCTGGGAATTAATCCCGGGAATCTCCTCGATCCAGCCGATCCACCATTCGCCATCCTGCTGGATGACTGCTTTGTAGCCTGTTCCCATCCCATGTCTCCGAAAATGAGCTTCTCGTCCCAATCCCCAAGCTCTAGCTGGCGGAGCACTCCGGCGCTGTCCCGACCACCTCGACAACTTCCTTCGCTTCGTCTCGATTCAAGCCAAAGCTCGCCAGGAAGTCGAGAACTTGGTCAAGCTTGGGCGTGTAGACCTTATCCTCGATTAACGCGAAGTACGGAACGGCGGCGCCGCCGAGCACGCCCCGTTGCCGGGACAAGGTGTGCGTGAGACCGCCGGTTCGGGTGTAGCTGAGCCACGCCCTCGGTTGGTTCTCTCCGCGGATCAGGTTCGCTTGCAGAAGGGCGACGAGGCCCCCCTCCTTGAGGAATTTCATGATCGCTGCCTTGCCCGGCGGAGGGACGGCCTCCAGCTCATCCTCAGGCATCTCGAACATATCGGGTTCGGCCCAGGTCAGGTCGAGCCGGATGCGGTACATGGGTCTGCCCTTGAACCCGAGCGGCCCGCGGTCCTCGATGATCTGGGCGAAAACCGTTTCGACGGCGAACGGGAAGGACACCCAATCGCCGACCTTGAAGCGCGGGCGGTGGGTTTTCTTTACCTTCATGGTTTCTCTCTGTCACCAAGGTGAAACGCCGGTCAAGGAGTGCATGTGGCGGCGCATCACCTCGTCGAGAGCCCGAGCCATTCGCGCGCACGAGGCCCGCCACTGCCGAACCTGGACGGGTCGAATCGCGACAGAACCCCCTGAGAGTGCGCGGCGAGCAAAACCGCATAAGCGTGAATGACTTCCTGGTCTGCGGAACGACGCACACGTCCCGTTCCGCCGCTGGAGCCGCGCGCTCGCGCGATCTTGTCCAGAGCCGCGATCCGGGCCGTCCTCCACTGGCGGTACGCAGCCGATGGCATGGCCCGTTCCCGAAGGCGCCAGCACCTTACGTCAGTCCTGGAATCACGCGGCCGCCGTTGACGATCGGCACGGGGCGGCCCAGCGGCGTGTAGTAGGTCTTGGTCGGATCGATGCCCATCTGGCGGAAGATCGTGTGCAGGATGTCCTCGACGCTGACCGGGTCGGCCGTCGGCGCCGTCTGGTTCTTGTCAGTGGCGCCGAGCACCAGGCCCGGCTTGATGCCGCCGCCGGCAAACAGCACGCTCTGCGCCTGCGACCAGTGGTCGCGTCCCGCCTGGGCGTTGACGCGCGGCGTGCGGCCCATCTCGCCCATCATCACCACCAGCGTGCTGTCGAGCAGCCCGCGCTGGTGCAGGTCGGTGACCAACGCGCTGAAGGCCATGTCGACGCTGGGGATCAGGTTCTTCTCCAGGCTGGGGAAGCAGGTGAAGTGGGTGTCCCAGCCCGTGTGGTCGACGCCGACGAAGCGGCAGCCCGCCTCGACCAGCCGCCGCGCCAGCAAGGCGCACTGACCCAGCGTGGTATGGCCGTAGGCCTCGCGCAACTTCTCCGGCTCCGACTTGATGTCGAAGGCCTTGCGGGCAGCCGGCGAGGTGATCAGGTTGTGGGCTCGCTCGTAGTAGGCGGACATCGTGCCCGCCTTGCCCGAAGCAGCCGGCTCGAGCCCCTCGACACCCCTCAGCAGCCGGCGGCGACGGTCCTGCCGTTTCTCCGAGACGCCCTCGACCAGGCGCAGGTCCTTGACCTCGAAGTCCGGTTGCAGCGGGTCCGACTCGATGACGAACGGCGCGTACGCCGCCCCGTAGAAGCCGGCGCCGCCGGCGGTCATCGGGTGCGGCAGATTCATGTACGGCGGCAGCGCCCCACGCGGCCCTTTTTCGCGGGCCACGACGGAACCGATCGACGGATACAGGACGTTGTTCGGCTTACGGCTGTTGGTGCCGTCGGCGAAGTCGGCGCGGTAGCCGGTCATCACGTAGTGATAGCCCGTCGTGTGGCCGTTGTCGTTGTGGCTGTGCGAGCGCAGGATCGTGTACTTGTCGGCAAGGCGAGCGCAGCACGGCAGGTGCTCGCCGATCAGCGTGCCGGTCACGTTGGTCTTGATTGGCTTGTACGGTCCGCGAATCTCGACCGGCGCCTCCGGTTTGAGGTCCCACATGTCAATGGTACTGGGACCGCCCTCCAGGAAGAGGAAGATGCAGGCTTTCGCCCGGGCCGGCGTGTCCGTGGCGGCGGTGGCCTCCCACTGGAACAGCCGCGGCAAACTCAGCCCGGCCAGCAGCCCGGACGCGCCGATCTTCAAGGCGTGCCGCCGCGTAATGCCGTCGCAGGAAGCGGAACTTCGACCAAATGGAATGAACATGCGAACCCCCCTATGAGTTCCTTTCCGTCGGCGCAAGTGATTCTACGCTGTCAGGACCACTGACGCAACCGTTGGCTTCGACCGGCAACGGCCCGTTCCCTCCTTGCCTGTCCCGCACGCTCTCGCCTATTGTTCAACTCTGTGCGTCTTTCCTCTGTGTCTGTGTGCCTCTTTGGTTAGCTCCTGTTCATGAGCAAAGAAACTCAGCTGCGTCAGGTCCTCGACAGCGGCATCGTCGCCGTGGTCCGCTCGCCCGACAGCCAGCAGCTTGTCGAGGCCGCCCGCGCCCTTGCGGATGGCGGTGTCAACGTCGTCGAGATCACGATGACCGTACCGGACGCTCTCGACGTCGTCCGTCAGGTGCGCCGGGCCCTCGGCGATCGGCTGCTGCTGGGGGCCGGAACGATCCTCGACCCGGAGACGGCCCGCGCCGCCCTGCTCGCCGGCGCCGAGTTCCTGGTGGCGCCGACGGTCAATCTCGACGTGATTCGGCTTTGTCAGCGCTACGATCGGCTGGTGATGCCGGGGGCTTTCACGCCGACGGAGATCCTGTCGGCATGGGAGGCGGGCGCAGACATCGTGAAGGTGTTCCCCGCGGACGTGGTGGGGCCGGCGTTCTTCAAGGCGATGCGCGGCCCGCTGCCACAGGTGCGGCTGATGCCGACGGGCGGGGTCGACTTGAATACGGCGGCGTCGTTCCTGCAAGCGGGCGCCTGCTGCCTTGGCATTGGGTCGCAGCTGGTCGAGCCGCGCGCCGTCGCCGAGCGGAACTTCGACCGCATCCGCGATCTTGCGCGACAGTACGTCGCGATCGTCCAGCAGGTACGGCAGCAGGCTGGCGGCACGTGAGGCCGCTGTTGCCGCTTGCGGCTTAGCCCGACGCGCCAGCGAGGCAACCTGTGTTCCTCGCTGGCGCGTCGGGCTAAGCCGCGAGCGGCAAACCTTACTTCCGCGCCGCAACGATGCGGATGCGGAAGACGCCCTCGAGCTGCCGCACGGCCTCGCCTTCCTTCTTCAGGATCGCCGTAATCACCCCATCAACGGGACTGCGGATCTCGTAGCTGTTCAGGATGAACTTCGCCCGCTGGAGTTCCTGCTTGGCGACGGTGATGGCGTGTCTCTTGGCCTTTTCGTCCTCGATGTAGCGCTCCCAGGTGAGTTTGGCGCCACGCAGCTCCTCGGGCGAAACGCTGCCCGGAGCGCGCCGCGCCGCCTGGAGCAGCGCGTCGTAACGCACCTGGGCCTCGTCCTTCGTTTTGCCCGAGGCCACTGCTTCGGTCTCGCAGGCACCCACCTGGGCGACCTTGATGTCGACGTCGAAACGGGCCAGGGCCTCGTCGAGGCGAGCCAGTAACTCACCCTTGCGGATGGCGTCGCCCTCGACGAGGCGGACATACTGCTTCGCCTGGCCGGCAGTCCGCATCGTGATCAACTTGTCCGCGGGCACCTTCTCGCCCGGCCGAAGCTCGCGGCCGATCAGTTCGACCACGCCCGATTGCCGCGCCGGGACGATAATCCAATCGCGTTTCTTCGCGGGAGGAGCGCCGTCCGTGTCCCCGTCCTTGTCACCCGCGCCGCCCAGGTAGCCCGGCGCCGGCGTCGCCGCCGCCTGGTGGCTGACCGCGAGGGTGCCCAGCCCCAGCAGGCATACCACCACCGCCAACGCCGTTGTCAGTTTCAACTTCGTCAGGAACATCGCTTTCCGCACTCCTTCCGCAAGCAGATGAGATCGAGCCGCCCCCGCCCCGGCTGCGGCGGGTGGTGTCAGGATACCGAGCGTCGCCCGCAGCAGAGCCGGCGGAACAGCCGCCGGGCAGGCATTCCGCGACAGGGCGGTCACCAGGACCGCCGTCGAAACCGCGAGGCCGCGTCGAGTTAGCCGGTTGCGCAACCGCTCCCGTGCCCACGATAGCCGCGACAGGATCGTCCCCAGCGGACAACCCAGCGCGTCGGCGGCCTCCTGATTCGTCTTGCCCTGGAGGTGACAGAGGATGAACGGGACCCGGTATTTCTCCGGTAGGCCGCGCACCTCCTCGTCGAGGACCGGCCGCAGATCGCGCCAGAGCAGGTCCTCGTCGGGCCGGGCGAACACGTCCTCCAGGCCGGCTGACGTGGACGGCCCCGCGCGGGCGCGGTCCGCTCGCGCTCGCAGCGCCACGCGGTATGCCACCTTGTAGAGCCAGCTGCCCAGCGATTCGCTGTTGCGGATCGCCGTCGCCTTGCGCAACAGCAGCAGAAACGTGGCCTGGAACGCGTCCTCGACATCGCGAGGGTCGTCGAGCAGACGCCGGCACACGCCGTGTACCAGGGGCGCATGGCGGCGCAGCAGCAACTCGAACGCCGCCTCATCGCGGCCAGCGATCCAGCGGCCCAGCAGCTCGGCATCCGGGACGCCGCCGCTGTCATGCAGCCGCTGGCACAGTCCTTCCACGAACGAGTGGAGATTTCCTCGCGCCATGTCCTCATCCCTCCGCGGCAAACGTCTCTGGAGATAGAGCCGCCCGCCCGCTCGACCCTTCGGTGATTTTTTCAAATGCCGAAACCACCATCATATTACCCCGGCACGGAAGTAGGTCAGGCTTTCTAGCCTGACGCGGCCTCAACAAGTCAGGCTGGAAAGCCTGACCTACGTGCATTGCTTTCGTGCCGGGGTAATAACGCTGCCGTCCCTTCCGGTCGCGTCCGGCGTGTGCTATGCTCGGTCGCACCACGTTCACCAGCCCCGTGCCCGTCCTCAGCGGGAGACGGCGCCGGGTTCCTGTTCCCCGATCTCGGAGGGATTCCTCATGGCAGACTGGAAAAAGCTGGCCAGGCGCGCGCTGCTGTCCGATGGCCGCATCGATCTC
>JACOUH010000187.1 GCA_016177925.1 Planctomycetota bacterium
CTGGTGGGATCGGGCAAACCGGCATCACGTTGAGCCACGTCGGCATCTCCTCAAGGAAACAGGTCGGCGAGCGGGGGGCGTGAGCCCTCTGATGAAGTGATCAGGGGGTTCACACCCCCCGCTCGCCAAGAATGGTTCAGGCGGACGCGCCATGGGTCGAGGCATGTTCGGCCTGTGGGATTTCTTTCTGTGTCGCGGAGGCGGCCGGCTCGCTCGGCGCGGCGGGCGGGGGCGCCGGGGCCGCAGGACGACGAGGGCGAGCGGGCTCCCGAGGCGCGGGCGGCTCGCCGGTGGCGGCCGTCTGGTTGGTGCGAGCGGGGCTGGTCGGACGGGTCGGGCGCGGGCGGCGTGTCGGAGCGGCCGGGGTGGAGGCGGAACCCCGGCGTCCCTTGGGAACACCGCGGCCGGCGTGCGGCACCTCGATCAGCAGTTTGCCGAGTACCTTCCACTCCAGCCAGAGGAACCCCAGCGCCAGGGGCGGCATCAACCAGCCGGCGACGTCGTGGAAGAACACGTGCGCCACCTGGCTGCTGACCATCTCCGACAGGGCCCCCGTCAGCGTGATACGGATGATGTTGACCAGCAACGCGATCGGCACCGAGCTGACAACGAGGACCAGCTTGTCGCCCAGCGGCGCCTTGATCACCAGCGCCATGCCTGTGGACAGGGCGAAGAAGACAACCAGCATGCGCAGGCCGCTGCACGCCTCGACGATGCCGATCAGCGAGTCGTTGATGCGGATGATGTTGCCCTCGGACACGGCCGGCAGGCCGATCGTCTGCAGCACCCAGGTGCTCGCCTCCGTCGCCACCGTTTGCAACGGCACCGACAGGGTATGATCGACGCGATCCGGCAGCGGCACCATGAACAAGAGGAACAGCACCGCCGGCCACGCCCCGCGCCACGCTGGCCAGCCGCCAACCATGAGCCAGACACCGGCCAGGCAGAGGACAAACGAGACGGCATCGTAGTAGGCGTAGTGGTAATAGGTGCCGTACAGCCGCAGGGCGACGGCGCCGGCGACCAGCGGCAACCCCCACCAGCCCGGCCGGAAATCGTCGGGCCGCAAGCGGTCGCGGCGTAGCCAGAGCAGCACGCCAGCGAACAGCGGCACGAGGAACCCATGCGAGTATTGCGGTTTACTCGACCAGGTCTGGGCCATCTCGGTCAAGGTCGTCCAGTAGGACCAGACGAGGGCGAGCAGCGACACGACGGCCGCGCCGAGAAGGAGCGGGCGGGAGCGGGCGGGACTCGGCAACATCATGGCATCCTTTCCGTGGGGAGGACAGGTCGGGCCTCTGTCCCACGCCGAAAATAGCCCGCGAGGAGGTCCTCCGATCCTTCGGAGGAGGGCTGAGCCTTTCCTCGGCCGAACAACGTCGAGGGCAGGGTTAACTGGTGGGAGGATCTTAACGGCGTCGGGAGAAGCGAGTCAATACGTTTTGCAAACCCTGGCTGCCTCGGAACATAGGGAAAATCGCCCGAGCCGTTACTGTGGGCGATACGAGGGCTGTCCGGCAGGGAAGAAGCCCTTGTCCTGGAAGAACGCGAACAGTGTCCGGGCCACCAGCTCGTGCTGCGCCTGGTTGCCGTGATCGTCATGAAAGAGCGTGAAGCGCGAGCGGTACTCCCGCCACAGCGCATCGGTGTTCCCCGCACGCAGGCCGTACGCCTTCGAGCCGAGGCGGAGCAGGAAGACGTTCTTGCGTCCCTCGATCTGTTTGGCGAGGTTGGCCGCCAGGACCGCGGAGCTGGGCAGGTCGGTCGGGTCGTGGATGCAGAAGACCAGCGACGTGTTGTGCTCGGCGGCGACCTCGATCATGCGCTCCCACCAGCGGCTCTGCTCCTCCCACATCTTCCGCCCCGCTTCCTCCGAGCGGACCGCTGTCGTCTGCATTTGTTTCGGCCCGAAAACCGCGGCCATGGACGGCAGCTGTTCCTTCGCCTTGTTGACGACGAACGGGAGGAACTTAGTGACCGATCGGACTTGTTGTCGCCACTCCACTTCCGCCACGAGGCGCGGCAGTTCCTCGGGACGTGGCGCCGTGAAGCGGCGATCCTCGATCGAGACGCGGACGAGGACGGCGCGAACCTTGTGGGCCTCGAGGACGCGGCGCATGCGCACGAACTGATGA
Organism: Planctomycetota bacterium; assembly: GCA_016177925.1. GTDB lineage: Bacteria > Planctomycetota > Planctomycetia > Gemmatales > Gemmataceae > JACOUH01. Next base: position 2,136 of record JACOUH010000187.1, read on the forward strand.
TACGGGCCATGTCCCGGATGCGACGCATTGACCACCTGAATAGCGCCCAGGTCGGGCTTCTCGTGCAGGAAGTCTTCGAGGCGAGCTGTCCAGACATCGGCATCAGGAACGCCCGATCCCCACGACTGCGAGTCGCCGACGGCCAGGAGGACGGGCCGTAACCAGTCCGTGTCCTTACCGCGGTGGCCGTCCCGGTTGACGGTCACCATCGACGAGGACTGTCCCGGCCGGAAGACGCCGCCCAGGTCCGGATCGGGCTGATACTCCAGTTGCCGGCCGCACGGCAGACGCAGGTAGACCTCTCCCGCGAGCGTGGCAACGCCGAGCACGCAGAAGACGTACCACTTCATGCGATACAGACAGCGTGCGATCTGGGATATACGCATGGCTGATTCTCCCCATAGTAGACCTCTCACTCCGCGAGAGGGTGGAGGCGTTGCCTCTCGCGGAGCGAGAGGTCTACTATCAGAACTGGAAGTAGATGAACGTCTCGGCGTACGGGACGCCCCAGAACAACCAGCTAAAGACCATGACGCTGGCCAGGCCAACCAGCACTGGCCTCGGCATCCAGCGGAACTCGCCGGCGGTCTGGCCGCGCTTCAACGCGAGCCACTCCAGGGCCAGCAGCGGCACCGCACACGTCAGGATGGCGCCGAGTAGTTGTGCCGCCGACGCCGTCAATCCCCAGCCGTTGCGGAATGACGTCAACATCTCGACGATCTGGTTGAAGCTGTCGTCGCGCGTCCGGCCGTCGGCAAGCGTCAGCACGCGGTTGCAGCGAAATAACAGCCAGCCGAACAGCGTGAACTGGAACATGAACAGGACCGCGCCCAGCCTCCGCAACGGGGATGGCTCTGCTTCCGTCTGCCGGCCATCGCCGAAGAATCGCCACACGCAGAGGATGAGTCCGTGATAGAGGCCCCACCAGACGAAGTTCCACGCCGCCCCGTGCCAGAGCCCGCCGAGGACCATTGTCAGCATCAGGTTGCGATAGGTCTTGCGCTCGCCGCCCCGACTGCCGCCGAGCGGGATGTAGAGATAATCGCGCAGCCAGCTCGACAGGCTGATGTGCCAGCGCCGCCAGAAGTCGCTGGGACTGGTGGCGAAGTACGGGCAGTTGAAGTTGAGCATCAGCTCGAAGCCGAGCAGCCGGGCCGTGCCGCGGGCGATGTCGGAGTAGGCGGAGAAGTCGCAGTAGATCTGGAACGCGAAGCCGAGCACCGCCAGGTAGGACTCCGCCGCCGTCAGCGAGCCGGAACGGGCGAATAGCGGATCGACCAGGGCAGCGAGGTTATCGGCCAGGACGATCTTCTTCCACAGGCCCCAGAAGATCAGCCAGCAGCCGCTGAAGAACTTGCCCTCGTCGATGGTGCGTGGCCGCGTGATCTGTGCCAGCAGCACCTTGGCACGCTCAATGGGCCCGGCGACCAGCTGCGGAAACAGGGCGACGACCAGGGCGAAGTCGAGCAGGTTGCGCGTTGGCTTCAATTTCCCCCAGTAGACATCCGCCGTGTAGGTGATGGCCTGGAAGGTATAAAACGAAATGCCTACCGGCAGGACGAGGTGCAGATGCAGCCGATCGACGCTCAGGCCCGTCGGCGCCAGCAGCGTGTCGAGGCTGCTCAGGAAGAACTTGTAATACTTGAAGAAGCCAAGGACGCCGAGATTGGAACAGACACTGATGATGAGGAAGATCCGTCGCGTCCGCTTCTGTGTCCAGGCTCCCATCCCGAGGCCGCAGAAGTAGTCGATGACGGTGGTGATCATCATCAGGAAGCAGAAGCGCCAGTCCCAGGCGGCGTAGAACAGGTAGCTGACCGCCAGGAGGAAGACGTTCTGCCAGCGATAGCGTGGCAGCAGCAGGTAGACGGCATAGACCGTCAGGAAAAAGAAGACGAACTGCCAGGAGTTGAAGAGCATACGCGGTACGTTCCTTCGTCCGGCTTGCTGGGGATGCGCGCGAGGAGGGCCGCCGGCCCGCGCCGAGAACGCGGCTCGTCGATCGCGCCGATGTCAAGGGTGGGATTGGGAACAGGTCGGCCTCGGCGGGCCCTGTCGGCTGGCAGTCATCGGCGGTTCCTTCCGCGTGGGAGAATCTGCCGGGCCCCTTCATGCCGCAGCACCCCGGCAGTCCCTCTTATACGCGAAAGCCCAAGGTTCGGACAAGCGGACTTCGGTTCGCTAGAATGCCCCTGTCCGTCTCATTCGTGGGTAGCGCCCCGCGTCCCCGTGGAGAATCGCACCATGATTCGACGACCCAGGCTCCTGCTGTTTCTCAGCCTGCTCATCCTGGCACTGCCGGCATGTGCCGCCAACAAACCCGCCGAAGAAGCCGATCCGCAAGTTAATCTCGCAGTCCTCGAAGGGAACAACCAGACCGCCCTCGACCTGTACGCCCAGCTGCGGAGCGACAAAGGCAACCTCTTCTTCTCGCCCTCCAGCATCTCGATGGCGCTGGGCATGACCTGCGTCGGCGCTCGCGGCGAGACCGCCGACGAGATCGTCAAGGTGCTGCATTTTCCGTTGGAATTCGACCAACTCGCTCCCGCTTTCGGCACCCCGTCTCGGCAGATCAACGGAAAGAGACGTGGGTATGAGCTGAGGACCGCCAACGCCCTCTGGGGACAAAAAGGGACTGACTTCAAGGAGGCGTTTCTCGAAACGACACGCGCCAACTTTGGCGCCGGCCTGAAGGAGGTCGACTTCCGGCATGCCCCCGAGGAAGCTCGCAAGACTATCAACGAGTGGGTCGAAAAGCAGACGAAAGACAGGATCAAGGATCTGTTCCCTCAGGGTACCATCACGAGTGAGATGCAGCTCGCGCTGACAAATGCGATCTACTTCAAGGGCAACTGGGACAAGCAGTTCTCCAGGAGGGCCACAAGCGACGAGACGTTCCGGTTGTCGGGAAAGGAATCTGTCGAGGCGCCGCTGATGAACCAAACAGACCGCTTCGGCTTTCTCGACGCCGGCACCTTTCTGGCCCTGGAGATGCTGTACGAGGGCCAGGACCTGTCGATGGTCGTGCTCCTGCCGAAGGAGGTCGACGGCCTCGCCGACCTCGAACAAACGCTGACCGCCAACCGCCTCTCGGACTGGATCGGGCGCCTGCGTCCGCAAAAGGTGATGGTCACGCTGCCGAAACTCAAGGTGACCTGCGAGTTCACGCTCAATGACGCGTTGGGCAAGATGGGCATGAAGCGGGCCTTCACGAACCAGGCGGATTTCTCAGGTATCAACGGCCGCACCGATCTGAGGATCTCACTTGTCGCTCACAAGGCGTTCGTCGAGGTCAATGAGGAGGGCACCAAGGCCGCAGCCGCCGCGGCAACCGGCATGGTGGTGAAGAGCCTACCACCGGTCTTCCGGGCCGATCATCCCTTCCTCTTCCTAATCCGCGACCTGCACTCGGGCAGCATCCTCTTCCTGGGACGCCTCGCCAACCCGAAGGACTGAGCGCCGAGAACCGGCCGCGGGCAAGCTCCTGCTCGCGACCTGGCCGGCAGGAGCCGTAAATATCCTCCCCGCAAAGGTCGTCCTCCTGACAGAAGGAGTGCTGAAAGCCATGTGCATCACCAGGCTGAAGATGACAGCAGTCGTGCTGTTCCTGACCGCGCTCGTCGGACTGGGCAACGGAGCGTTCGGCCAGCGGACGCCCCCTGCCACGGTCGGACAGAGAGACAGTGGACGTGTACCGGCACGTCTAGAGGTGCGCGGTATCGTCAAGTCCGTCGATGCCGCCGCGGGCACTCTCGTCGTGTTCGGCGGCAGGAACCGGGACGAAGCCACGGAGAAGACGTACACGGTGGTCAAGAATGTGGAGGTGGGCGTGGACGGTGGCGGCGGGCGCCACGGCAGTGTCAAGGAGGCCAAGCTCGCCGACCTGGCCCCCGGCTGCTCAGTGGTCCTGATGCTGTCTGCCGACGGCAAGACGGTCGAAACCATCCTCGCCGAGGGCCCGGTGCTGCGCGGCCTGCTCAAGGCCGTGGATGCCGCGAAGAAGACGATCACCGTCGCCCTGGCGCCGACGCGCCGCGAGGAGGCCGGCGAGGAGAAGACGTTCTCCCTCAATCCCGCTGTCGAGATCGGCCTGGACGACGGACGCGGCCGGCGCTTCTCGGTCAAGGAGGCCAAGCTCGGCGACCTGCCCACCGAATCGCCGGTCACCGTTTGGCTGAGCGTCGACCAGAAGCAGGTTCAGGCCGTCATCGCCGAGGGACCGAACCTCTACGGGATCGTCAAGGCCATCGATGCTGCCAAGAACAAGATCACTCTCATGGAGCGTCCTCGTGGCGGCGGCGAGGGGGAGGAGAAGACCCTGGAAGTTGCCCGCAACGCTCTGATCCTGCTCGATGACGGCAAGGGGCGGCGTTTCTCCCTCAAGGAAGGCAAGCTCGCCGACATTCCGGCCGGGGCGGGGGTTGGCGTGAAGTTGTCCGCAGACCGGAAGCTCGTCACGCAGGTTCGGGCCGAGGGGCCCAGCGTCGGCGGGCGGATCAAGTCCTTCGACGCCAAGAGCGGCACCATCACGGTCGAGGTTCGAGTGGCGCGCGGCGAGAATCCGGAGGAGAAGACGCTGACCCTCGCCAAGAACGTCCGCATCCTGATCGACGGCAGCGAGGGCAAGCTCGCCGACATCAAGGTTGGCGAGGATGCTCCCTTTGCCATGCTGCGGCTGTCGCTGGATCAGAAGACGGTCCAGGCAATCATGGTCGGTCGGGGGCGTCTCCGGCGCGAGCGGTAGCGGCATCGACGGCGTACCAGGCGGCAAGGTGCTGGTGGCGCAGCCCGACCGCAACCAGGTGGCCGAGTATGACCGCGAGGGCAAGGCCCTCCTGGAGGTCGCCGCTCCACGCGTGCCGACCGCCACCTGGCTGCCCAGTGGGCACGTCCTGGCGGCCAGCTACGACAACATGCGGGTCAAGGAATTGGACCGCGCCGGCAAGACCGTCTGGCAGTTCAACAGTGATCGCCACATCTTCCGGGCCCGACGTCGCTGAAGCCGATCGTAGTCCTCTCGCTCCGGGAGATGATTTTCGCTTCCTCTCGCTCCGCGAGAGGACTACGATCGGGCAGGGGGACGAACATAACGGCGCGCGCTGTTTGCGGCGGTGTTGAGACTACTGGGAACCAGCGGGCTGCGAGCCGGCCATCGCCGTGTGTTGAACAGTGTTGATGTCAGCTGCGGTCCTGGCTAAGCTCCAAGTAAGCTCTTCACCGCCGGGGAAACACGAGGGGCGAAGGAGGGCGAGCAGCTGCCGGCCGAGCCGTCCTCGGTGTGGCGGCGTCGAGAAAGGGGGGACTCGTGGAACGTAGATTCACCGGCGGGTGCGCCGAGTATCGGTGCCTCGACCGCCGGAGCTTCCTTCAGGTCGGCACCCTCGGCGCTTTGGGCCTGACGCTGCCGGACTACCTGCGGCGGGCCGCGGCCGCCGGCCCTTCACCGCCCGCCAAGGCCCGCGCCGCGATCCTCGTTTTCCTGGGTGGCGGGCCGTCGCATCACGACACCTTCGATCCCAAGCCGGACGCGCCGGCCGAGATCCGCGGCGAGTTCGGCATCGTCCAGACGGCCGTGGCGGGCGTCCGCTTCGCCTCGTCGGTGCCGCTGCTGGCGGGGCAGATGAAGCGGCTGGCGGTCCTGCGGGCGGTCACCCACAGGCAGGCGGCTCACGAGCCCGGCGTCGCCTACATGACGACCGGCTACTCGTTCCGGCCGGGGCACAACTTCCCTGGTCTGGGAGCAGTCGTCGGCTTCGAGCACCGCGACGGCACGCGGGCCGGCGGACTTCCCCCCTACGTGGGCATGCCCGATGGCGCCGGCGGCGGACACCTCGGCCCGTCCTGCAATCCCCTCACCGTCCCGGGCGACCCCAGCGACCCGAAGTTCCGCGTGCCTGACCTGGCGCTGCCGGACGGCCTCTCCGAGTCGCGCTTCCGCCGCCGCCGTGACCTGTCCGCCCGGCTCGACGAGGAGTTCCGTCGTGGGCGGTCCTCGGAGGAGGGGCAGGCCGTCGACCGATTCACCGAGCAAGCCTACGGGCTCATCACCTCACCGCGGGCCCGGGCGGCGCTTGACCTCGGCCGCGAGGACGCCAAGACGCGCGACCGCTACGGCCGCACGCAGTTCGGCCAGCGCCTGCTGCTGGCGCGGCGACTGGTCGAGGCGGGCGTGCCGTTCGTCACCGCCACTGACTTCAGCTGGGACGACCACCTCAACATCTTCCCCGCGCTGAAGCAGCGGCTACCGGTCGTCGACCGTGGCCTCGCCGCCCTCGTCGCCGACCTCGACGAGCGCAGCCTGCTCGCCAGCACCCTCGTGATCGTGATGGGCGAGTTCGGGCGGACGCCGAAGGTCAATCCCATGCGCGGCCGCGACCACTGGTCCGAGGCGTTCTCGGTGGTCCTGGCTGGAGGCGGCGTTGCCGGGGGAAGGGTGATCGGCGCCTCCGACAAGGAAGGAGCCTACCCGCGCGAGCGCCCCGTCACGCCGGAGGAGCTGTTGCACTCGATCTACGTGCTGTTGGGCATCGACCCCAACAAGTCCCTGCCCTCGACCAGCGGACGTGAGATCCAGATTGTCCGCGACGGCAAGTTCATCAAGGAGTTGACCGCCTGAGGCAGCGATTCTTCTCCCCTCTCCCCCGAGGGGTGAGGGGGCGAGACATCGTCTTCCCCTCACCCCCGACCCCTCTCCCTCCGAGGGGAGAGGGGGACAAGCCACGGAGCACGCTCATGGACCGCACGACACGAGCCCTCCCGGCGGGGATACTCCTGCTCCTGGTGCCCGGGGCGTCGCTGCCGGCGCCGCCGGTGCTGAAAACGGTCTACCCGCCCGCGGCCCGGCGTGGGACAGAGACACAGCTACAGCTCGTCGGCGGCGGGTTCACGCGGGAGACGAGGCTCGTGCTGCCCTTCGCCGCGGAGGTGCGCGGGGGAGGGAGCAACAGCGACGTCGCCGTCTTCTCTCTCAAGCCAGCCGCGGACACGCCGCCAGGCGTCTACCCGGTGCGCGTGCAGACTGCCGAGGGCATCTCCAACTTGCGCTTGATTGCCGTCACCGACGTGCCGGTCATCCTGGCGAAGGGGCCCAACGGCAGTTACAGGAACGGCCGGCTACGGCTGGAGCGGGCGCAGCGGATCGAGTGGCCCTGCGCCATCGCGGGCGGGAGGCTGGTACCCGACGTGGACGCCTTCCGCTTCTCGGTCAAGGCGGGGCAGCGGCTGGTCTTCGTGACCGAGACGTGGCGGCTGGGGCTGACGCCCGATCCGCTGCTGCGGCTGCGCGACGCCCGCGGCCGGACCCTTGCTTACGCCCACGACACGCCCGGCCTGCAGCGCGACGAACGTATCGATTACACCTTCGCCAAGGCCGGGGAATACATCCTCGAGTTGCAGTCGACGGGTGGCACCGGCTGGACGAACCACTACCTCGTCCGCCTCGGCGAGTTCGACTATGCCCGGGCCGTCTTCCCGCTGGGCGGCCGGCGCGGCGAGATGGTGCCGTTCCGCGTGGTCGGCCGCGACGGCAAGACCTCGACGGTCAAGGCGAAGGTGCCGGCGGACCCGTGGGCGGACCACTGGCGCCTGCCCCTGGGTGATCACGCTGGCTCGCTGCCGTGGCTGCTGGCCAGCGGCGACCTGCCGGAGATCAGCGAGGACGAGGGCCGCGACGGGCCGCAGAAGGTCGCCTGGCCGGTGACGGTCAACGGCCGCGTCGGCAAGCCGGGCGAGGAGGACCTCTACCGCATCGCCGTCAAGCCCGGCGAGCACGTCCGCGTGCAGGTGGAGGCCTACTTCCTCGGCTCGCGGCTGGACGGCTACCTGATGGTCTATGACCCCGCCGGTAAGAAGTTGCTGGCGAAGAACGACGACCAGGTCTACCGCGGCAACCCCGACCCGGCCCTCAGCTTCGAGGTGCCGAAGGGAGTGCGAGAGGTCGTGATCTCTCTGCGCGACTGCATGGGTGGCGGCGGCATCGATTACGGCTACCGCCTGACGATCGAGCGCGGTGGCCCTGACTTCTACCTGTGGCTCGGCAAGGCCCAGAATGGCTTCCGGATTAACGAGGAGAACGAGGCGTGGTTCCGCACCGACGCCTCCGACACGCTCAACCTCCCGGTCGGGCAGGAGGTCCGGCTGCGCGTCTCGGTAAGGCGCAGCGCAAAGGAGAACGACCCGTACTACGCCGGCCCGGTCCAGGGCTACCAGGGGCCGATCCGGCTGAAGGCCGAGGGAGCGCCGCGCGGCGTGACCTTCCGGCCGGCCATCATCCCGGCCGGCAAGACGGAGGGGGAGATGGTCTGTGTCGCCGCTGCCGAGACTCCGAAAGATCCTTTCGAGGTCGTCATCGTCGGCGAAGGGACGCGCGACGACGGCAGCGTGATCCGCCGCGTCGCCGAGCGGAAGCTATTCCTCAGCGACCCGCAGATGATCCACCTGTCCTGGAACTGGCGCATGCAGAAGCTGGTGTGCGTGACGGCGCGGGAGGGCCGCTGAGGACTTCGTCCGCCGCTTGTGGCTTAGAAGCGGTTTCAAAACTTTGTGGGGCAGGTCGCTGACCTGCCTGGCGCTGGCAGGTCAGCGACCTGCCCCACGTTTTGAAACCGCTACTTAGCACGACAACAACGGGGAGCCTGTCATGCTGAGGACGAATCTACTGGCCGGGCTGGCGGTCGCGTGGTGCGCGGCGGGGTCGGCTGCCGCGGACTTCCGCCGGCTGAGCGTGCTGCCGGCGGAAGTGAACCTGCCCGACGCCCGGTCGCGGCAGCAGCTGCTAGTGACGGCCCACGGCGCCGACGGCTACCTGCACGACGTTACCCGCTCCGCGGAGTTCGAGTCGGCCGACCCCGGGGTGGCGCGCGTGGACAAGGGCGTCGTGCGCCCCGGGCGGAAGGGGACGACGCTGGTCCGCGTCCGCGGTCCGGGCGGCACGACCGAGGTCAAGGTGACCGTCGGCGATCCGGCCGCGGCGAGGCCGGTCAGCTTCGTCAACGAGGTGATGGCGGTGCTCGGCAAGGCCGGCTGCAACGCCGGCGCCTGCCACGGCCACAACTCCGGCAAGGGCGGCTTCAAGCTGAGCCTGCGCGGCTACGACCCGCTGGCCGACCACCAGGCATTGACGCACCCGTCGCACGGCCGCATCGACCTGAAACAGCCCGACGAGAGCCTGATCCTGGCCAAGCCGACCGGGCGGGTTTCGCACCGCGGCGGCAAGCGCTTCGCCGCCGACTCCGACTTCCACGAGACGCTGCGACGCTGGGTCGCCGAGGGGGCGAAGGCGGACGTCGGCCGGGCGGTACGGCTGCAGCGCATCGAGGTGTTGCCTGGCCGGCGCGTCGTGCCGCGCGCCGGCGAAGAGCAGCAACTGGTGGTCCTGGCCCACTTCGCCGACGGCAGCGTCCGCGACGTCACCGAGTTGGCGGTGTACGAGCTGTCCAACGAGGGGGTCGTCGAGGTGAGCCCGCACGGGCTGGTCAAATGCAAGCGCGAGGGCGAGGCGGCGGTCTTCGTGCGTTTCCTGGGCGAGATGGGCCTGAGCCGGTTTGTGGTGATCCGCCACCGGCCCGACTTCAAGTGGCCCGACCCGCCGGCCAACAACTTCATCGACCGGCACCTCCACGCAAAACTGAAGGAGATCCAGGTCCTCCCGTCGGGGCCATGCACCGACGCGGAGTTCTTGCGCCGCGCCAGCCTCGACGCGGTGGGGCTGCCGCCGCCGGCGGACGAGGTGCGTGCCTTCCTGGCGGACGCGCGACCCGACAAGCAGCGGCGGAAGATCGACGAGCTGCTGGACCGCGAGGAGTTCGGCGACGTCTGGGCACTGTACTGGCTGGAGCTGTCGGGGACGACGGAGTCTGGCGACTCGGCACGGTTCAAGGGGATGTGGACGCTGTCGTTCTGGCTCAAGGACGCGATCAACCGCAACCTGCCATACGATCGGTTCGTGCGCGCCCTCTTGACGACGAAAGGCGGCTCGCTGGAGAAGCCGGCGATGACGTTTGGCTTCAACCGGCTGCCGAAGGCCGAGGTGGTGCCGCAGCTCTTCCTGGGCGTGCGGCTGCAATGCGCCGAGTGCCACGACCACCCGTTCGACGTGTGGAAGCGTGCCGATTACCAGGCGTTGGGAGCGTTCTTCACCGACATCCGCTTCAAAGAGGGGCCCGGGGATTCCTACGGCAGCGAGGGCCGTGTCTTCATCGACCCGGAGCGCCTCCTGCCCTGGGAGAAGGGCAAGACGGTGCGGCTGCGGCTGCCCGACGGCGGTGAGGTGGAGGTCCCCGCCACGCGGGACCGGCGCGAGGTACTGGCCGACTGGATGTTCGGGCCGGGGAGGAAGCGGGTCGCCCGCGCCCTGGTCAACCGCGTCTGGGGACGGCTGTTCGGCCGCGGCATCGTCGACCCGGTGGACGACATGCGCTTCAGCAATCCCCCGGCCAACGAGTCGCTGCTGGAGGCGCTCGCGGAGGACTTCCTCGCCCACAAGTACGACTTCAAGCACCTGGTGCGGACGGTGATGAACTCGCGCGCCTACCAGCTCAGCTCGGTCGTCAACGAGACGAACGAGAGGGAGAAGGTGAACTTTTCGCACCGGCGGCTGCGGCGGCTGTCGGCCGAGCAGCTGCTCGACGCGGTCTGCCAGGCGACGGGCGTGTCGGAGGACCTGAAGGTAGCCCCGCCGGGCGTGCGGGCGGCCCAGCTGCCCTACGCGGGGGCGGGGTCGCGCTTCCTGACGCTATTCGGCCGGCCCGCGCAGCGGGCGAGCCCGTGCGAGTGCATCCGCTCGCACGAGGCAACGCTACCGCAGGTGCTGCACCTGCTGAACGGAACGACGGTGGCAAGGAAGCTGCGGAGCAAGGGCAGCACGCTGGACGGTCTGCTGGCGGCGAAGCCGAGCGACGACCGTCTGGTGGAGGAGTTGTATCTGCACGTGCTGAGCCGCCCGCCCAGCGACCGCGAGCGCCGGCTGGGCCGCGACTACCTGCGCGAATCGGGCAACCGCGGCGAGGCGGCCGAGGACCTGATGTGGGTCCTGCTTACCAGCCAGGAGTTCCTCTTCAACCACTGATTCCGGGCGCGGCGCTGCTGACGCTGAAGGAATGATGAATGATGAACGGAAGACAATCTTTCTTCTGTTCATCGTTCATCATTCATCGTTTACTGACTCAACGTCCCAGAACACTTCGCGCTTCCGCGGACGTCGCAACAGGTACAGTGCCAGCGTCGTCGCCAGCAGGATACCGCCGAGCATCTCCGGCGACAGCGACCGCAAGAGGAAGTTCGCCACCTGGGCGTAGAGCGCGAAGTTTTCCTGCAGCTGCGACGAGAAGTCGAGGCGGAAGTGCTGCATCAGCGTCGAGGCGAACGGTAGCGCCAGCGACAGTACCCCGGCGCAGACCGTCGCCGTCTGCTTGACGACCTTGATTTCGAGCGGCACCTCGGCGAGGTCTTTGCCGTCCTGGCGGATGAGGACGTGCGGCTGGCTGAGCTTCCCGAGGACGCGCGGCACGATCCAGAAGGTGACACTGACCTCGTCGCGCTGGGCCAAGACGCATTTCTTCGGCGGGTAGCAGTCGCAGCCGGGCAGCACCGGCTCGATCTCGACGGGGACATCCGTGGCGACCTCGAAGCGCTGACTGCTGGCCTGGGCGACGGCTTTCTTGACGACTTCGCGGATCATCTTTTTCGACAGGACGACGAGCAGCGGGAAGGTGCGCTCGGGGTTCATGCGATGGAAGTATCGCACGGTCGCCTGTCGCTGGGCGGTGCGAGGGGCCGGTGCGGCAGCGACGGCGGCAGCGCGAGGAACGGCTCCAGGCGGCAACGTCGCCGGCACGGCAGCAGGGAGGGGTGGCGCCGGGGCGGCGGGGGCCGGTGCTCTCGGAGCGCGGAAAACGCCTGTTATCGGCTCACTCTCCAAGGCAACCACGGACTCAGCCTCGTACTCGTCTTCGGCTTCCGCGCCCGGGCCGGTGAGGATCGTGTCGAAGTCTTCCACAACAGGGGGACGATAGGGCTCGGGAATTCCGGTGGGCCCTTGCTCAGCGGGTGCTCCTCCGGGCGCCGCATCGAGCGAGATGTCGTGGTCGGTCCGGGGCAGCATTTCGCTTTCGGGCAGCAGGTACAGCACGACGCCGCGCTGTTCCTCGATGCCGGGAATGGCCTCGGACAGTCGCTGATCGGGCGCGAGAGGACGTCCCTCGAACCGCAGCGCCCACCGCTCGCCCGGCGGCAACCCTTGCGTCGAACAGACCTCTTCCAGGAGTGAGCGCACGAGGGTCGAGGCGAAGCGGCTCAGCGCCAGGGCGATTTCCCGACCCTGCCACTGCACGATAACCAGCAGATGAATGGGCTTCATATTGTTCTTCCTCAAAGGGACCTCGAAGCATTCTACACCCGGCTGGGTCGCGGCGGCAGACATTACTGATCGCCGCCCCCTGCTCCTTTACATGCCCGCGACAGAGACGTACAGTGAGAAGGGCGGCAGAAAAAAACCATGAGAACAACGTCGACACGGACTGTTGAGGAGGCCACCGTGGAACAAAACCAGACTCCCCCCCCTGCGATCCGCTATGATCGCGGGCATCAGGGAGACATCGATTATACCCTGCTCGACGTGATGCTGGCGTTGACGCCGACCGAGCGACTTGTGAAGCACGAGAGATGGCGACTCTTCGTGAAGGAGGCACTGAAGAATGCAGCTCTTCGCGAGCGAACTAATTCGGCGGTTGGTTGAGGCCCAGGTGGAGTTCGTCATCGTCGGGGGCCTCAGCGCTGTTCTCCAGGGGGTGCCTGTCGTCACTCTTGATGTTGACATTTGCTATCGTCGAACACCGGATAACGTCGCTCGTCTGGCCGCTGCCCTTGCTCCGCTGCAACCGAAGCCGCGCGGTTTCCCGCCCGACCTTCCTTTCATCTTCGACGAGCGGACCATTCTCCTTGGCTCAAATTTTACTCTCTTGATTGGGGAAGAATCGCTCGATCTGCTGGGTGAAATGATCGCGATTGGCGGATACGAAGAAATCATCGCACAGGCTTCGACGGTGACGATCGAAGGTTGCGCAGTCAAGATTCTGTCGCTCGCTCAGCTGATCGAAACCAAGCGCGCGGCCAACCGTCCCAAGGACCACCTCGCGCTCCCCTACCTGGAGGCTGCCTATCAGCGGCAGCAACAAGAGCAACCCCCGCCGGCCGATGAACCACCCCCCGCCTCCTGATCGTCTCGAAGCCGCCTATCAGACCGCCCTCGCCAAGCTCCTCGCTGAGCGCACGCCGGACGGATACTGGGTCGGCGAGCTGTCGACGTCGGCGCTGTCGACTGCAACCGCCGTCAGCGTCCTGTCGCTCGTCGGGAAGGCGACATCCGCTCACGGCTCCTTCGACGCCCTCGTCCGCGGGGGGCTCGACTGGCTCGCTGCCCATCAGAACGATGACGGCGGATGGGGCGATACCATCAAGAGCTTCAGCAACATTTCGACCACCATGCTCGGCCGCGCCGCGATCCATCTTGCCGGCGCCGCCGAACGTCACGCCGAGACGCTGCGCCGCGCCGACGCCTACCTGAGCGAGCGCTTCGGGGCGACCCCCCAGCAGCAGGCCGAGGCCGTCCGCGTCCGTTACGGCAAGGACCGCACCTTCGCCGTGCCGATCCTCACCACCTGCGCCCTCGCCGGTCTGGTGAAGTGGGACGAGGTGCCGTCGCTGCCGTTCGAGTTGGCGTGCTTCCCGCAGTCGTGGTTCCGCTTCCTGCGCCTGCAAGTCGTCAGCTACGCCTTGCCGGCGCTCATCGCGATCGGGCAATGCGTCCACCACCACCGCAAGCCCCGTAATCCGATCGCTCGCGTCGTCCGGTGGCTGGCGCGGCGCCGCAGCCTGCGCGTGCTGGAGCGCATCCAGCCGCCCAACGGCGGATTCCTCGAGGCAACGCCGCTGACCAGCTTCGTCACGCTCAGCCTGGCGAGCATCGGCCTTGCCGCGCATCCCGTGGCGAGGAAGGGGGCGCAGTTCATCGTCAACTCGGTGCGCCCTGACGGCAGCTGGCCGATCGACACGAACCTGTCGACGTGGGTGACGACGCTGTCGGTCAACGCCCTGGCCGCAGGGGGGGAACTGGAGAAACTAGACAAACTGCTGGAGCTGCGTGACTGGCTGCTGAAGCAACAGTACAAGGAGCGACATCCTTACACCGGGGCGGCACCGGGTGGATGGGCGTGGACGCCGCTTCCCGGTGGAGTACCCGATGGAGACGATACGCCTGGGACGATCCTCGCGCTCTGGCACCTGGCGCCGGAAGACGAATCCTGTCTCGACGCGAGAGGAGCTGGGGTGATTTGGCTGAGGGGCCTTCACAACCAGGATGGGGGCTGGCCCACATTCTGCCGCGGTTGGGGCCGCCTCCCTTTCGACCGCAGTGGGGCGGACCTGACGGCCCATGCCTTGCGTGTCTTCGCAATCGATGACCCGATGATGCCGACAGAGTTCTTCTGGTGGCAAATCGAGCAGGGGATGGGGTACCTCGTCCGGACGCAGCGCCCCGATGGTTCGTGGCTGCCGCTATGGTTCGGCAATCAGCACGCGCCCGACGACGAGAATCCCACCTACGGCACCGCCCGTGTGCTGGCCGCTTACCGCGACCTCGATAGGATGAACAGCGAGCCCGCCCGCCGCGGTGTCGCCTGGCTGCTCTCCGCCCAGAACGCCGACGGCGGTTGGGGCGGCGCCGCCTACACGCCCTCCAGCATCGAGGAGACTGCCCTCGCCGTCGAGGTGGTGCTTGACGCTCCGGGGGTTGACATCCCCGGCTCCCCTGAGCAGGCAGCGGTGAATAAGGGATTCCATTGGCTCGTCCAGCAAGTGGAAGCCGGTGGACTTGATCAGCCCACGCCCATCGGTTTTTACTTTGCAAAGTTGTGGTACTATGAGAAACTTTATCCAATAATCTTTACCGTGGCGGCCCTTGGCCGCGCCCGGCGAAAACTCTCCCACCGCCTGACCGAAACGCATCCCGAAGCAACACCTTCCTAGAGGAAGTCAACGTGGCGATCGCTGCCGAAGCCCCCCCCGTCGAAAACGGGACCGCTCCGAAACGGGCCAACTCCGCTGCTTTCAAGGTCGTGCCCGAGACGCGCGAGCTGCGCGATCGCGTCCGCGCCGCGGCCGCTCGCTTTGGCGCCTCGCTCGACCGCTCCCGTCCCCTCACTCGGCCCGAACTGCAGAAAATGGGCGAGGACCTGCTGCGGCAGATGGACCTCGGCGAACAGTACCTCGGTTTCGCGATGGTGTGCGTGGCCAACGAGTTCTGGCGCGAACAGGTTCAGGCCATCGACTTCAAGCGGCGCCTGCTGCTCCTGCCCCACTGCCTCAAGCACGCCGAGGGCTGCCCTGCCGATTACGATGAGTTCGGTCTTGATTGTCGCAAGTGCGGCGCCTGCTCCGTCGCCGACTTCAAGACCAAGGCGGAGGACCTTGGCGACAAGGTGCTCGTCTCCGAGGGGACGCCGATCGTCCTGAAGATCATTGTCTCCGGTCACGTCGACGCCATCGTCGGCGTTGCTTGCCTCAACGTGCTGGAGAAGGCAATTGACAAGATCCTCCTGGCCGGCATCCCCTGCGTGGCGACGCCGCTCTTGTCGAGCAACTGCCGCAACACCTCCGTCGACGACGACTGGGTCGCCGAGATGATCGACCTGAAGACGCCGCCGCCGGCGACCAAGACGAAGACCTTCGTCCACCTGATGCGGCTGGCCCACCAGGTTTGCGAAGATCCCGAGCTGAGCCGGCTGGCGCCGCGTATCCGCCGTGGGGCAGGCTTCCAGCCTGCCAGCGTTGGCAGGCAAGATGCCTGCCCCACGGCGGACCCACTTGCCGCGCATGAACACATCGCCTACGAGTGGCTCGGCGAGGGCGGCAAGCGGTCGCGGCCGTTCATTACCCTCGCCGCCTACGACGCCCTTCAGGGGGCGCCGGGGACGCTCGCCGCCGACGGCTGCAACCCGTCCGATGGCGTCCGCCGCGTTGCACTGGCGATCGAGGCCTTCCACAAGGCGTCGCTCGTTCACGACGACATCGAGGACGATGACAGCTTCCGCTACGGCCGCGAGACGCTCCACCGCCGCTACGGCGTCGGCACCGCCATCAACATCGGCGACTACCTGATCGGCCTCGGCTACCGCCTCGTCGCGCGCGACCGCAAGGAACTCGGCGGTGATTGCACCGCCGACATTCTCAACCGCATGAGCGAGGCGCACCTGAAGCTGGCCGAGGGGCAGGGGGCTGAACTGCTCTGGCGCGACGCCGCCGACAAGAGCCTCACCCCGCTCGATGCCCTGAAGATTTACGCGCTCAAGACGGCGCCCGCTTTCGAGGCCGCCCTCTACGCCGGCCTGCGCCTCGGCGGTCCAGCCGACCCGTACGAGAAGATGGTCGCCGAGTTCAGCAAGAACCTCGGCGTTGCTTTTCAGGTCCTCAATGACCTCAAGGACTGGGACGGCGACAGCGACAACAAGCTGCTCGCCGGACAGGATGTCCTCTCCGCCCGGCCCACCCTGCTGCTCGCCCTGGCTTTGGAGGCCTCCGCTCCGGCCGACAAGGACGCGCTGCTCGCGCTGCTTGCCCCGTCGAGCGGGGAAGAAGTGCTCGGCCGGGTCCGCCGCCTGTTCGACAGGGCCCGCGTCTTCGACAAGGCCGAGAAGCTGGTCGATAAGTACCGGGCCCGTGCTGAGGCGATCGCCGATGAGGTCGAGCCCATCGCGCTTCGCGAACTGCTCTACTACCTCGTCGACAGCGTCCTGGATCGACAACCCCCGCCCGAACCGGAACCGAAGGCCCCCCAACTGCTCCAGCTGACAACATGAGAGAGGCTCCCCCCCAGGGGCCGGACCTGCGGACACTGCTGGGCCTGTTCGGCCCCAGCGCGGACGTCATCGCGCGCGCCGACGTCATCCCCAGCGACGAGGTCCCGCCCCCCTACCACGACCTACTCGTCCACGAGCACCACATGACGGTCACCGTCGAGGCCCATCACGGCGACCTCGTCGATGTCTGGATTCTCAAGCGCTGGTACTGTGGCGACTTCTACGCCCGCAAGATCCTGCTGGCACTTCAGGGCTCCGGCAAGATCGTTCAGTTCGGCATCGTCCGCGTCGACCTGTCGGTGTGCAGCCCGCCGGTGCGTGAGGAGATCCTCAGCGGACGAACGCCGTTTGGGCGCATCCTGATCAAGCACAACGTGCTGCGCCGCATCGAGCCGACGGCTTACTTGCGTCTGCTGCCGGGGCCTGAGATGATGCAATTCTTCGGCCTGGACCGGCCGCGGCCGATCTACGGCCGGCTCGCCCTGATCCACTACAACGGCCAGCCCGCCGTGGAGTTGCTCGAAGTCGTCGCGCCCGAGTGACTGCCGTCCGCTGATTAGCCCGACGCGCCAGCGAGGTTGAAGTGTTCCTCGCTAGCGCGTCGGGCTTAGGAGGTTCTCATGTCGCGCTCGCGTCTGACGGTCCTGTGTCTGCTCGCCGGCCTGGCCGGCTGCATGGAGGGCACCAAGGGGGACCCGCTGCAACGGGAGTCTCTCGCCACCCGTTTGGGCGAGACGAAAGTCGATCAGATCGTCGCGGACTTCATCGCCTCCCTGAAGGAGGATCGGGGGCTGGACCCTGAACTGAAGCGGAAATTCGAGGGTCAAGACACCGGGACGTTGCAGAAGCAGCTGAAGGAGCGGATCTTCCCGTCCAAATCCAGGGACCTCACGGCGCACGACCCCCTCCCGCTCACTTCCAAGGATTTCGCCGCGCTGGCGCCCGACCTCAACAAGGCCCTGAAGAAGAATGAGGTGAGCGACGAGGAGCGAAAAGAATTGCTCGACCTGCTGGCCCCGTCCCGCTGCAGAACCCTAGAATAGCCCTCGCCCGGACGGTTGTTCAAACAACTGTTGAGGCGCCGCTGCTGAGCCCTCCCCCCGCTTCGTGGAGTCTTCCGTGTCCTCGTCTCCTCGCGCAACCTCTTCTTCGCTGAGCCTGACGCAGTGGCTGATCCTGATTATGGCGGCCATTGGCTTCGGCTTCGACATCTACGTGCTGCTGGTCGGGCAGTACATCGTCCCGCCTGCCCTGGACGAGCTGCTGGGCATCAAGCCCGGCGACCCCGGATTCAATCGCTGGCGCGGAATCCTGTTCTTCGTGCCGGCGTTCGTCGGCGGCATCTTCGGGTTGCTCGGCGGCTACCTGACGGACCTCCTCGGCCGCCGCCGTGTCCTGACGGCCAGCATCCTGCTCTATGCTCTGTCCACGTTCGCGTCCGGCTATTCTACGTCGGTCGAGATGCTTCTGGTCTTCCGCTGCCTGACGTTTATCGGTGTCTGCGTGGAGTTCGTGGCGGCGGTCGCCTGGGTGGCGGAGCTGTTCCCTAGTCACGAGCAGCGCGAGCGGGCCCTGGGCTACACGCAGGCGTTTTCCTCGCTGGGTGGCCTGGGCGTGTCTACCGTGTTCGTGCTGATGACGGCCTGGGCCAGCCAGTTGCCGCCCATCGTGCTCCCCGAGTTTCTGTCCAGTCAACTCGGGGCGATCACCGGCTCGCACGCCGCCTGGCGCTACACGCTGATCTCGGGCGTGTTCCCCGCTCTCCCCCTGATCATCATCCGGCCGTTCCTTCCCGAGTCGCCCGCCTGGAAGGCGAAGAAGCAGGCCGGGACGCTGAAGCGGCCAAGCTTCCGCGAGCTGTTCGCCCCGAAACTGCGCCGCACCACGATCATCACGACCATCATGTTCGCCTGCAGCTACGGGGCCGCCTTCGGCGCCATTCAGCAAGTGCCGTCCATGGTGAAGGCCATGCCGCAGTACCAGGAAAAGGCAGAGAACCTGTCCAAGCCCGAGCAGGACAAACTGCGCAATCAGATGGCCGGTCAGTTCGGTATGGTCCAGGAGGTAGGTGGGCTCATCGGCCGATTCATGCTCGCCTTCCTGGCCATTCGCATCCTCAGCCGCCGCTCACTGCTCCGCGTCTTCCAGTTGCCGGGCCTTGTCCTCATGCCGCTGGCGTTTGCCTTCGCAGTCGTCCACAACCGCGTGCTATTCACCTTACCGTTCAGCGGAGCCGGGACGGAGGTGACGATGTTTCACGTCGGCATCTTCCTGGCCGGCCTGTGTACCGTGGCCCAGTTCAGCTTCTGGGGCAACTACCTGCCGGCCGCCTATCCGTTGCATCTGCGCGGCACCGGCGAGGGCTTCGCGGCCAACATCGGCGGCCGGGTGTTCGGCACGGCGTTCGCTTGGGTGACGAGCGAGATCGCCGGCCTCCTCACCAGGGCGAACTTCGGCAGCGACGCGGTCAACATGGCATACACAGCGGCCGGCGTGGCTCTGTTCGTCTACCTCGTCGGCTCGATCGCCTGCTCCTTCCTGCCCGAACCGAAGCAGGAACTGGCGGATTGAACCGCCCCGGCAGGGGACGTCCCATGCGCATCGCCTACATTACCGCCGGCGCCGCAGGTATGTATTGCGGCAGCTGCATGCACGACAACACGTTGGCCGCGGCACTGACGCGCCTGGGCCTCGACGTGCTGCTAGTGCCGACCTACACGCCGATCCGCACCGACGAAACCGATGTCAGTCAGAAGCGTGTTTTCTTTGGCGGCATCAACGTCTACCTGCAGCAGAAGCTGTCGCTGTTCCGTCACACCCCGTGGTTCCTCGACCGGCTGCTCGATGCGCCGCGGCTGTTGCGCTGGGTGTCGCGCTTTGCGGTCAAGACGCAGGCGGCCGACCTTGGCGAGCTGACTGTGTCGATGCTGCAAGGCGAACATGGCCGGCAGCGCAAGGAATTCGACAAACTCTTGCACTGGTTAAAGCGAGATGTCCAGCCAGGGCTGGTCAACCTGACCAACGCCCTGCTGTCGGGCATGGTCGGAGAGTTGAAGCGACGGCTGAAGGTGCCGGTGCTGTGTACGCTGCAGGGGGACGACATCTACCTGGAGGCACTGCCCCAGCCGCACCGGCAGAAGTGCCTCGGTCTGGTCCGGCAGCACTGCCGCACCATCGACGGCTTCCTCAGCACGAGCCACTATTACGCCGATTTCATGTCGGGTTACTTTGAGATTCCGCGCGAGCGCATTCACGTCGTTTGGCCGGGGCTCGACCTCACCGGGCATGGGGGCCCGCGCCCGCCCGGAGACGGCCGGCCCTTCACGATCGGCTATTTCGCCCGCATCTGTCCCGAAAAGGGGCTGCACCTCCTCGCCGAGGCGTTCCGCCTCCTGCGACAGACGGCGGGCTGTCCGCCGTGCCAGCTGCGCGTCTCGGGCTGGCTGGGCGAGAACAACCGGCCGTATTTCGAGGAGGTGCGGCGTAGTCTCGTCGAAGCGGGGCTCGGCCAGGACGTCGAGCACGTCGAGTCGCCCAAACACGACGACAAGGTGCGTTTCCTGCAGAGTGTCGACGTGCTGTCCGTGCCGACGACCTATCGCGAGCCGAAGGGGCTGTACGTGCTGGAGGCGATGGCGAACGGGGTGCCGGTAGTGCAGCCGCGGCACGGTTCGTTCCCCGAACTGGTCGAGGCGACCGGCGGCGGGCTGCTGGCCGTTCCCGATGACCCGGCCGACCTGGCCCGCGCCCTGCGCCGGCTGATCGACGACCCGGCCCAGTGCGAGAAGCTGGGCCGCACCGGCAAGGAGGCGGTCCACCGTCACTTCCACGCCGAGCGCATGGCCCGCGAAACTGCCGACGTTTATGCCCATTTCCTTGGCGAGCGGGGGGTGTGAACCCCCCGGTAAGCACCCGGCAGAAAAAGTCCCGCCGAACCTATTCACGGCAGATAGTCGTGCCACTGTCCGTCGGTGCCGAGCAGCTGGTTCGGGCGGAAGCGCGGCTTGTATTCCATCGACTGGCAGCCCGCGACGTAGTAGCCGAGATAGACATGCTCCAGGCCGCGCCAGGCGGCGTGCTCGATCAGGCACAGCACGTTGTACGTGCCCAGGGAGCGGTCGCGGTGCTCCGGGTCATAGAAGAAATAGATTGCCGACAAGCAACCGGGCAGATCATCGGCGTAGCCAACACCGATCAGCTTGTCGCCGAGATAGTAGCACCACTCCCGCACCGGAAACGGATTGCTGACGAACGAGTCGAC
>JACOUH010000036.1 GCA_016177925.1 Planctomycetota bacterium
CTCACCGGGCAATACCTCTCCGGTAAGAAGGCGATCGCGGTACCGACCAACCGGCGCCTGGCCCAGGCGAGCGGGGGGTGTGAACCCCCCGGTACGTCACCCACCGGGGGCGGACCCGCTCCGCGGGTGCCCCCAGCCCCCGCTCGCCTTATCGTGCGCGGCGCCCGGCAGCACAACCTCAAGGACATCGACGTCGCCTTCCCGCTCGGCGCGTTCGTCGCCGTCACGGGCGTCAGCGGCTCAGGCAAGTCGTCGCTCGTTCACGAGGTGCTCTACAACACCCTCGCCCGCCGCCTGCATCGCGCTCACACCGCCGGCGCCGCCCACGACGAGATCGAGGGCCTCGAACAGATCGACAAGGTCATCAACGTCGACCAGGACCCCCTCGGCAACTCGCCGTCGTCCAACCCGGCGACGTATACCGGCGTCTTCGACCTGGTCCGTCAACTGTTCGCCCAGTTGCCCGAGGCGAAGGTGCGCGGCTACCAGCCGCGGCGGTTCAGCTTCAACAAACCGGGCGGACGCTGCGAGGCCTGCGAAGGCAACGGCCAGAAAAAGATCGAAATGCACTTCCTGCCCGACGTCTGGGTCGAGTGCGACGTCTGCGGCGGCAAGCGCTACAATCCCGAGACGCTCGCTGTCCACTACAGCCCAGCGCGTCAAGCTGGCTGCCGAACTGGGCCGCCCCAACACGGGGAGGACGCTGTACATCCTCGACGAGCCGACCACCGGCCTGCACTTCGACGATATCCACAAGCTGCTCGAAGTGTTGCACCGCCTCGTCGACCTGGGCAACACCGTGATCGTCGTCGAGCACAACCTCGACGTCATCAAAACGGCCGACTGGGTCATCGACCTCGGCCCCGAGGCCGGCGACGGCGGCGGCACCGTGGTCGTGGAGGGGACGCCGGAAGACGTCGTGCGGCAGTGGAAGACGGGGGCGCCCTCGCACACGGCGGTCATCCTGGCGGGAATTCTGGAGGCCGGCCCGCACGCGCAACGGCCGAAGTTCGACCCCTTCGCGGCGCAACGGCCGCGCGCGGACGACGTCGCCCTGGAGGACGTCGGCAAGGATGCGGCAATGCCGTGGGAGGCCGACGGCCGTCGCTGGCATACGGTCGAGCGCATCACCAGCGAGGGCAAGCCAGCCCGCTGGGAGGGCGCCATCCTCGACTGGCTCGACGACGAGATCCACAAGCTCGGCGACTTGGCCGAGACGAACTGGAAGCATCGCAGCACGGTCGAGATCGCGGCGCCGCGTGGCGAGCGGGGGGTGTCAACCCCCCGGTGGTTCTTACACGCGATGACGGGGCAGGAGTGGCTGCTGCGGTTGGTCTTCCGCGTCGGCCGGAACACGTTCAAGTCGGGAGAACTGGTGAAGCGGCTCGGTATCAAGCCGCTCAACGAGACGCCGGGGCTGGAGGTCTACGGCGATCAGGAGCGGGTCTGGGTGACCAACCACAAGGGGCCGTGGCAGTCGGTGACGGTGCAGGTCCATCGCCTGAGCGAGATCGACACGCCGGCGTTCCGGGCGTTCCTCGCCGATGCGGTCAAGGCGTTCCACGCCAACATCAAGCGGGCGCAGGCGAAGCCGGAAGACGTCATGCCGTGGAAGGTCAACGGCGAGCGCTGGCACCTCGGCGAGAAGGGCTTTCCGGCCGGCCGCAAGCTGAAGTGGGACCGGCAGCTGCTGCCGCGGCTGCTGGCGCTGGTGCGCGAGATCGAGCCGGAGTTGGTCGTGAGTTGGGATACACGCGACGCAATCACGCTGCGCGTGCCGGGCGTCGGCCGCGGCTGGGCCCAGTGGCGCACCAAGGATGCGGACGCTCTCGATTGTCGCTTCCTTGGCAAGAAGGGGCAGTTCAACCTCAGCCAGCTCGAGGCGCTCGCCGTGCCGGCGGAGCTAAACGGCCAGCGCAGCGAGGGCGAGGTGCTGCACCTGTCGTTCCAGCATCTGGAGCAACTGCGTCCCGACCGGCTGAAGGAGGTCCTTGCCGAGCACCTGCGTGGCTTCCGCGAGACGTTCGGCAAGGCGGCCGAGGAGGTGGCGTGAGCCAGCCGATTTTCGCGGGCGGAAGGCGGTCGCAGCTGCTATGATGCTCTGCGGAATCCCGGGCCCTTCTGCCGCCGGGGTGCGGCGAAGGCGAGCGGGGGTCTTGGGAAACCCCCGGGGATTGCTTCGAGGTACTGCCGCCATGCCACCGCTCGCGGGCTCGTTCCTGATCGCTCGTGGGGCCCTTCAGGACCCTAACTTTGTGCAGACCGTAATCCTCCTGCTGCGGCACGGGGAGGAGGGGGCGTTCGGCCTGGTCGTCAATCGCCCCGCCCAGGCGGAGGGCCTGCCCTTCCCCGTGTTTCACGGCGGGCCCTGTCCGGCCCCCGGCGTGATCCTGCTACACGGCCATCCCGACTGGGCCAAGCCCGACGACCCCGACGAACCACCGGCCGAGGTCGCCCCCGGCGTCTTCATCGGCGACGAGGACTGCGTCCGCCGCGTCCTGCAAGGCCAGGAGGAGTCGGGACGTTCGCGCATCTTCGCGGGCTACTCGGGCTGGGGCCCCGACCAGCTCGAACGCGAATTGACCACCGGCGCCTGGCTCGTCGTTCCGGCGACGGGCGAGTTGCTCTTCGACACGCCCATTGAAGACCTTTGGGACCGTTTATCTCCCCCCACTACCCCTCAGCCCAGTGTGAACTGACCCCAACGAGCGAGGAACACCATGACAAGTCGGGCGCGGACGGAGTATCGCTACGAGAAGCTCACCTGGCCGGAGATCAACGACGCCATCGAGATGGGCAAGGTCTGCGTGGTGCCCTGCGGCTCGGTCGAGCAGCACGGCGCGCACCTGCCGCTCGACGTCGACATCGTCTGTCCGCAGGGCATTGCCTACGGCGCCGGCCGCGAAGTCCCCGACAAGATGCTGGTGCTGCCGCC
This sequence comes from Planctomycetota bacterium, assembly GCA_016177925.1. GTDB lineage: Bacteria > Planctomycetota > Planctomycetia > Gemmatales > Gemmataceae > JACOUH01. The sequence goes on from JACOUH010000036.1 coordinate 2,936, forward strand.
GGTCTGGTACGGCTACACCGGGCACGTCATGGACTTCCCCGGCACCATCAACACGCATTACGAGACGTTCATTCGCCAGGTGCTCGACATCACCAAATCGCTGGCCTACCACGGTTTCAAGAAGATCGTGCTGCTGAACGGCCACGGCTCGAACATGCCGAACCTCGATCTCGCGGCCCGACGGACGAACCTGGAAACCGACGCCGAGTGCATCCTGGCAGCGTGGTG
>JACOUH010000037.1 GCA_016177925.1 Planctomycetota bacterium
ATTCCGGCCGCGTGCGGCGGGCAACGCGCCCGCGCCCTGGCCGGAATCCTTGTCAGGCCAGACACGGCATCCGTGCCGGAAGTTCAGGCGGTTCCTTGGCGGGGCTCGCCAATTCCTTTGCAATCCTTCAACGGCCGCGTATAGTGGAGCGGAGTCGAGCGCCGCTCGATCTCTCCCGTCGGAACACGGCTCGCCCTGGACGCGCCGGAACACGTCCTGGTCCCCGCTCGGACAGCAGCGAAAAGACCGGCTTCGCGTGGGACGGACCTCGAGGACCGCCAATGTCTTCCTTGACCCTGCGACGCATTCACCTCGGCGAGCCCGGCGCCGCCGAACAGCTCGCCCGCCTGCGCAGTGAACTCGGCGCCCAGGGCAATGTTGTCTCGGAGCGCGGCCGTGCCCTGACGGGCAAGGTCTTCGGCGCCCCGCTCACGCCGCAGCAGGTTGTCGAGCGCGTCTGCGACGACGTCCGCTGCCGCGGTCTCGCCGCCGTCCTCGAGTACACCGCGCACTTCGACCGCGCCCGCCTGACCGCCGACACCCTGCGCGTCACGACCGCCGAGATGCACCTCGCCCACGCCGCTGCCGACTCGGGCTTCCTCGAGACCGTGCGGCGCGTGCGGCAGAACGTCCTGTCGTTCCAGCTCGGCCTGCTGCACCGCGACGCCCAGCTGCAGGTCACTGGCAGCCACCGCCTTCGGCTGCGCTACCGGCCGATGCGCCGCGTGGGCGTCCTCGTGCCCGGTGGGGCCGCCGCTTACCCGTCCACCCTGCTGATGACCATCTGCCCCGCCCAGGCTGCCGGCGTCCACGAGCTGGCCGTGGTCATGCCGCCGACGCCCAACGGCGCCTACAACCGTGACCTCCTCGCCGTCTGTCACGAGCTGGGCGTGAGCGAGGTCTACCGCGTCGGCGGCGCCCAGGCGGTCGCGGCGCTGGCCTACGGCGTCGATGGTCTGCCCGCTGTCGACATGATCGTCGGTCCCGGCAACCTGTTCGTCGCCCTGGCCAAGCGACACGTCTTCGGCCAAGTGGCCATCGACTGTATCGCCGGCCCCAGCGAGGTCGTCGTCGTGGCCGACGACAGCGCCCCGCCCGCTTTCGTCGCCAGTGACCTGATCGCCCAGGCCGAGCACGCCCCCGGCTCGGGCCTCCTCGTCACCTGCCACGCCCCGCTGCTCGACAGCGTTGCCGCCGCCTTGCAGGAGCAGCTCGCTGCCCTGCCGCGCGGCGACCTGGCCCGCGAGTCGCTGGAGAACTTCGGCGCCCTCGTTCTGGCCCGCAACGAGCGCGACATCATCGACTGTGTCAACCAGTTCGCCCCGGAGCACCTCCACCTCGCCACGCGCAACGCCGACGTCCTTGCCGAGCGGATCGACCACGCCGGAGCGATCTTCATTGGCCACCATTCGCCCGTGGCGCTGGGCGACTACGTCGCTGGTCCCTCGCACGTGCTGCCGACCGGCGGCACGGCGCGCTTTGCCAGCGGGCTGTCGGCCAACGACTTCCTGCGTCGCTCCAGTGTGATTTCCTTCACCCCGCAAGGGCTGGCCCGTGTCGCCGCCGACGTCCGCGTCCTGGCGCAGAAGGAGGGCCTGACCGCTCACGCCGCCAGCGTCGACATCCGCCTGTCGGCCGAGCATCAGCCCGTCCCCGAAGATAGTTCTTGGCACCCTGACCGGCTCACCTCGTATTGACCCGGCTTCTTAGCCCGACGCGCAAGCGAGGCACACAGAATCCCTCGCTTGCGCTTCGGGCTAAGAAGCGGCTATCACAGATTGGACAAGGAGTCGATGGAATCGTTCATCCGCGCCAACATCCGCGCCATGGCTGGCTACACGCCCGGTGAGCAGCCCCGCGACGATGCGTTCATCAAACTGAACACCAACGAGAACCCGTATCCGCCCTCGCCGCGGGTTTTCGAGGCGGTGCGCGCCGTGCTCACCGGCGACCGCCTGCGCAAGTACCCCGACCCTGCCGGCACCGAGTTCCGCCGCGCCGCGGGCCGCATCCTTGGCGTCGACCCCGACGCCATTCTGATCGGCAACGGCTCCGACGACATCCTGACCATCGTCACCCGCGCCTTCGTCCCGGAGGGTGGGCTGGTCGTGTCGCCAACGCCGAGCTACCTGCTGTACCGCACCCTCGCCGAGATCCAGGGCGCCCGCTTCCAGACCGTCCCCTTCACGCCCGACTGGCAGCTCCCCTCGCCCTGGCCGATACGGGGCGCTCACCTGACGTTCCTGCCCAACCCGAACTCGCCCTCGGGAACGGCGGTCGACTTGCCCGCCCTGGAGCGGTTCGCCGATCAGCTGGAGGGGCCCCTTGTCCTCGACGAGGCCTATGTCGATTTTGCCGAGGACAACGGGCTGTCACTGGTCGGGCGGAAGAATGTCGTCGTGACGCGCTCGTTCAGCAAGTCGTACGCCTTGGCGGGAGTGCGGTTCGGGTTCGCGGTGGCCGACCCGGCAACGGTGCGCCAGCTGCTCAAGGTCAAGGACTCGTACAACTGCGACGTCCTCAGCCTCACCGCCGCCACCGCCGCCATCGAGGACCAGGACTATCTGGGACAGACCCGGGCTCGCATCCTCGCCACGCGGCGGCGCATGACGGATGCACTGGCGGCGCTCGGTTTTGTGGTTTGTGCCAGCCAAGCCAATTTTGTGTGGTGCCGACACCTCCATTGGGACCTGAAAGCGATCTACGCGGAGTTGAAAAAACGGCGCATCCTCGTACGCTATATGGTCTACGATAGCCACGGCGATGGACTGCGGATCAGTGTCGGCTCGGACGGTGAGGTCGACCGATTGCTGGAGGAACTGGCCGGCATCCTGCGGGATGTCAGGGAGTGACGGCGAATGGTACGAACGGCCCACGTCCTGCGCGAGACCGGCGAGACACGGGTCGAGTTGCGCGTCGACCTCGACGGCACCGGCCGCGCCGTCCTGGCGACGGGCGTCGGCTTCTTCGACCACATGCTGACCCTGCTGGCGCGGCACAGCCTGATCGACCTGGAAGTGCGGGCAGAGGGCGACCTGCAGGTCGACCCGCATCACACGGTCGAGGATGTCGGCATCTGTTACGGCCTGGCACTGAAGCAAGCGCTGGGCGACAAGGCGGGCATCCGCCGCTACGGCAGCGCGACGCTGCCGATGGACGAGGTACTGGTGACGGTGGCGGTCGACCTGAGCGGCCGACCGTTCTGCGTCTGGAACGCCGACGTGCCGCGCGAGACACTCGGCACGTTCAACGCCCCGCTCGCGGAAGAGTTCTGGCGGGCCGTCTCGTCGAGTGGGCTATTCACCCTGCACGTCCTGCTGCACCACGGCAGGAATACGCATCACATCGTGGAGGGGATCTTCAAGGCGACTGCCCGGGCGCTGCGCCAGGCGGTCGAAGCCGACCCCCGCATGACGGGTATTCCGTCAACAAAAGGGGTCTTGTAAGGCGATCAAAAACCGAACCCGAGGGAGTTGCCTTCTCGCGGCACGCGTGTTGCACCGAGCAGAACCCGGCCAACGCCCACGGTTCATTTTTCGGAGGAAGGGCTCACGATGAAGAAGGTGACTCTGGGCGTCTTCGCCCTGTCCCTCGTGTTCCTCGCGACAGGCTGCGGCGACAGCCCTGACTCGGTGATGAAGGATGGGATCAAGACGGCGAACGAGTTGTTCGACGTCCTTGAGAAGATCAAGACCAAGGAGGACGCGGAAAAGTACAAGGGGGATCTCGAGAAGGCCGCCAAGAAGATGAAAGACATCGAGGACCGGGCCAACAAGCTCAAGCTGAAAGACCTGCCTGAGGACAAGAAGAAGGCCCTCCAGGAGAAGTACAAGGACGACATTGAAAAGTTGGGTAAGAGGGCGTTCGGAGTGCTGGCGGCGCTGACCAACCCTGAGGTCCAGAAGGTCCTCAAAGATGCCGGCATGAAAGAGGGAGGCGGTGCTGACTCGATCTTCGGGAAGTAACAGGCGGCGGGAGGACTCCCGACACGAGGGCTCGGGTGATTCCCAGGCCTTTCTTCTGAGGAGGGACACCATGCTGAGGAAACTGACGGTCGGACTGTTCGCCCTGGCCCTGATCTGTCTGCCGCTGGGCTGCAGCGGCGACAAGACCACCGGGAAGAAGGCAGATGACAAGAAGGCAGATGACAAGAAGGCGGACGACAAGAAGGCGGACGACAAGAAGAGCAGCGAGAGCAATGGGGGGGGCGCCGACGCCGACGAGGTGGCCAAGGCCACGATTCAATGGATGAACGAGTTCGCCGACGCTATGGAGAAAGTCAAGGACAAAGCGTCGGCGGAAAAGGCCAAGTCCGATATCGAGGCCCTCGCCAAGAAGGGGAAGGCCCTCAAGGAACGCGGCGACAAGCTGTCCAAGGATCAGCAGGAAGCGATGCAGAAAAAGTACAAGGACCAGTTTGAAAAGGCCGGCAAGAGAATGGGGGACGCCATGGGCAAGGCCATGCTGAACCCCGACGTCGCCAAGGTCCTGGGCGACGCCCTCAAGAGCCTCGGACCGTGATGCGGTGCTGATGCGCCCAGGAACGACCGTTTCGCGTTGAAGGGGCCCGGGATTTCCCGGGCCCTTCTTCGTCAAGGGGATCAATCATGAGGCAATTGGCACTCGGCAGCGCGTTCCTGGCACTGGCCCTCGTTTCAGCCGGTTGCAGCGGGGGCAAGTCGTCAGCCGGCAAGGAAGACCCGGACATTGGGCCGGACGTCAACGCCGCCGACACGCCGGAAGCACTGCTGCAAGCGTCGGTCCAGCTTTTGAATGCGCTGGCGGACGTCCTCGCAGAGATCAAGGACAAGGACTCCGCGAGAAAGGCGGAGCCCAAGCTCGAGGTACTCAATCGGAAAGCGAAGATCCTCGCGGCAAAAATCGAGGAGTTGCATTTCGATCCCGAACAGCAACAGCGGCTCACGCAGAAGTACAAGAACGACTCTGAGAAGGCGGGGCGCCGGATCGAGAACGAGAGGCGCCGCATCAACGCCGACCCGGAACTGTCGAAACTCGTCAAGGAGATCGACCGGCGAAGCCTCTTGAAGTAGTCCCCGGCAACCGTTGGTCCTCCCTCGCTTTCCTGGTCGCGGCTCTTCCCCTCTCTTGCCCCGCTCTTCGGAACGTCAACGAAACGTGGAGAAAAATGAAAACGGCCCGACCTTCCGGCCGGGCCGTTCGCAACAACGTGTTGGTCTGTTCATCAGGCCTCGGCGGTCAGGTCGTGGACCAGTTTGGCGAGGGCCTCGTGCGTCAGGGCAAAAGGAATCTGCTCGCGCCCCTTGGTGCCGTTGCGCGTCGCCTGGTAGCGACGGACCCGGGCCTCGCCGCGGCCGTGGAGCAGGACTTCGTAGTAATAGAGCGCCTCGCCGCGTCGGGCGGGGGCCTGGCTGCGGAGCAAGGCGGTGTCCTGGGCGCTGTCCAGCTCGAGCAGCTTGAGCGACTCGAGCAGGCCGGTCGTGCGGGCCGCCACGCGGTCGGCCCAGGCGCGCAAGTCAGCGCTGGACTTGTCGTGGCGGAGGCTCAGCTCCCAGACACGGCAACCGACCTGGTCGGAACAGTCGGTGGCCAGGGCGGCCTTCCAGCCGCTGCCGGCGTCGGCCACGTCCAGGGTTTGCCGGCCTTTATCGGGACGCCATTCAGCGAGTTTTTGCAGGAGCAATTCGTCGAGGGTCATCGATTTCTCCTCCGGTTTTTATGGCGTGGTCGGTGCCGTCGAACGACAGCATGGTTGGCTTGCCGTCGACCAGCGTTTGGAGGTGCACAGGGCGCCCCCAGAGGTATTGTATGTTCGCCAGCGTATCCGCAGCGTGGTCCAAACGCAATTCCACCCCGTTGAACTGGTGGACGAGCAGGAGTTCTCCGCGGTTTCGGTAATTTCCGTCAACGACGTAGATCCACGGCTTACCAAAGTTCGTCAGGCCGAACAGCAGCCGCTGCTTGATCTTCTCGAAGTCGCGTGAATCTATGTAGTATATCCCGGCTTGCTCCTGGAACGCATAGGTGAACATTTTGTTCTCGACACAAAATTCCGGCGTCAGGAAAGTGTCGATGAAGGTTATATCGTTATGGATTCGGCGGACCTCGAAGATTTTTTCGCGGCCCAGGCCGAGTTGCTTGTCCCAGCTGCGCCGTTTCTCCAGGTCGTCACACTCGTCGTACTCCTTGCCGAACCGCCCCGTGTTCCAGCGGTGCTCGATGTCGCGGAGCAACTCGATGCCCAGCTTGTAGGGGTTGATCCGAGGGCCGTGCATGGCGAGCGTGCCGCAATGGTGGTCGGCGTAATCGATCACCTCAGAGGCACAGACCGCCTTGGTCGTCATGATCTTCGAGTGCCAGTAGCTGTTGTGGTTAATGAATCCCTGCGCCGCATAGCGGTGCGTCTCCTCCACCGAGATGTCGTAGACATCCCCGCGGCCGCGTTCGATCGAGACGATCCGATCGTCCCAGGTTTCCTTCTTGAACCACTTCCTTTTCCTGATGTACGCCTGTAACCGCCGTCGCTTGCGCCGTAGCCCGAAGCCGATCTCTGTCTCGAAGACGGCGGCGGACCTGCCCATCGTGTGGACGTGCCAGCAGCCATCCTTGTGCGGCCGGCGGCGCGACAGGATGCCGAAATTCAAGAGCAGAAGCTGGACGGTTTTGCTCATTTCCTCGCTGGACGTGGCGAGGATCACGCCCTGCTTGCCAGCGTAGCCATCGCAGTCGTAGAGGGCGCGGAGGAACGAAGCGACGACCTCTTTAGGCGAACGGAGGATAACGTCGGGCACGGTCTTCTCACGGGCGCAGAAGCCGGTCTTCAGCCCGAGGTGCAGGAGGAACTCTTCGACCGTGAGTGAGGAGAAGTTCACGCGGTAGCGGCCGTCATCCCACTTCTTCCGCGGCGTGATGCCGAAGAGTTGCGCCGTGAGGAGGGCGAAGCGATCGGCCTGCTCCTCGTCGCCTGTCGTCAGACCGATGACGCGTTTCTTCTTGCTGATGTGGCCATCGCCGATCAGGTAACCGAGGAACGCCGCGAACTTTTTGCCGACAATGAGCGGAATCCGAACCGGCCGGCGCCCCGCGGTGATAGTCCCCGCCGCCTTGGTCTGCTCGTAACGTTCGACGAGCGGTGCCAGGATTGCGCTGTAGCGGCCCCGCACCCCGCGGCGATAGCGGATCACCGTCTCGACGTCCACGCCTGCCTCGTCGGCGACATTCTGGAGCGAGTATGCTTCCCGCGGACGCCACGAAAGCTCCACCTTCTCTGTCGCCCAGAGGTTGCCGCCACCCGAGACGGCAACGCGGTCACCTACCTGGACCTCATCGAGCCGCTTCCACTTCCCATCACGGAGCAGCAGCCGATGCGTCGTCGACCCACAGAGTTCGAGCCCGCGGCGAGTGCGAACCTTGACCGTGTTGCGATCCTTGAAAATGGCCCAATCGTAGACAGCCTGCCCCGTCTGACCATCGTTCACCCGGACCACCAGCCGCCCGTCGACAACGTCGCCGAGGCGCAGACAGCCGTGATTGGTGAATATGAGACTATTCCTATCCAAGCAGGCCCATCCTTCATTTAATACCTTAGTCTGGCCTTGAGGCGCAAAGTAGTAGGCCTCGTCACGGACAATCTCCAGAATGTCTCGCTGCCAGGGTTTCAGCGGGGCGTGGCGGACCAGGAACAGCAGGACGTCCTTCTCGGGCTCTTCAGGAAAGTTGCGAGCCTGCTGCTCCTTTAGCTTCCGCTTCTCATCCTCTTCCTCACGCAGGGCCTTTTCCGGGTTGATGTACGGGTCCATGTAGTCCTTCGACTTGAACCGCGTCGCCTTGCCCTCGTCGTCCTCTTTCTCGGGGCTGAAGTCGTAGCGCGATACTTCGTCGCGGCGACGAATCGCCGTCGAGTGGATGTCGATCAGGTCGTCGATCGACATGCAGCGGTCGACGAACGCCTCCACCTCGTCCTCCCCGTACTTCTCGACGTAGCGCCGCATGCGCGCCCCGTGGTTCGCCATCTCATCCATCATCTTGCGATTCGTGTGCCCGAAATAGGCGTTATTCTTGAAGAAATCGCAGTTGTGGACGACGAACCCCGCCGCCAGCGTGTAGCTCTCGTCCTCCTCGACGGAGAAGTTGTAGACGAGTCCGCTGTAGGTCTGTTCCGTCATTTCCGTGACTTGCGGAAAGGCGAAGTCATCAGTGTTGTTGCCGAGCTGCGGATTTCGGTCCCCAACTGCGGCCAGAGGAAGGCGCGGGACGACTAGAGTGGCCCCGCAAGTCACCTCACCGGCTGGCACCCAATCGCTCTTGTAGTGAAGTAGTTCGACGCGGCGTTTCCGCTGGTTGAATCGATGAACGGGGCGCATGGCCAACAGCGGATGTTCCGGCGTGATCCGAACGGTTTCCCGTGTCCCCCCGACGCGAATGTGGCAAATTGTCCCGCGGAACCATCGACGAGCGCAAACCCGAACACGGCGGAATCGACCTCGATGCGTCAGGACGGAATCGCCCACCTTGACTTCGGTGATCGGCTTCGCACCTTCGGCCGTCTCGACCAGGGTTTCCGGCGCCAAGCAGTGCCCATAGACGTGCGCCATCACGAGCTTCTGGTCGACAACGTGGTTGCAGCGCATCAGGTAGGCGTAGCACGGGTCGTTGTTGATCACCATCTCGTAGATCTTCGACAACCCGTAGTCGTAGCTCTTGCGCAACTCCTCGTAGGCCATGCCGAACGACCAGTGCGGATAGCGCGTCGGGAACCCGCCATAGGAGGCGATCTCGTTGAGGTCGTCGGCATCGACGACCTCGAAGATCGTGTCGTAGAAATCGAGGCCGTAGTCGCGCGCGTACCCTTCGATCTGCAGCTTGAGGTCGCGCAGCTCGGGGGGCAGCCTGGTGTCGTACGGCGTCAGCATGGTTCACCTATCCGTTTAGTATCGCACAGGCGCAGGGCGAATGCTAGGGCGGCAGGACCCGGCCCGGGCGCTCAGCGGCCGGTGCCGAGGAACTCCTTGATCGAGTCGAGGATGGCGTCGCGGTCGGGGATGCGGCTGCACACGACGTTCTCGCGCTCGACGAGTTCGTGGATGAACTCGTAGAATTCGCCGCTGCCGTAGGGGCTCTCGACCTGTCCGTAGCCGAACAGGTTCAGCTTCGGCAGCAGCTTCTCGTTGAGCAACTCGATGCAGTGGGGCACGTCATCGCCCCAGTTGTCGCCGTCCGAGAAGTGGAAGGCGTAGACGTTCCACTGGTCCGGGGGGTAGCGCTTGCTGATGATCTTGTCGGCCAGCTCGTACGCCGAACTGATCTTCGTCCCGCCACTCTCGCGCGTGTGGTAGAACGTGTGCTCGTCGACTTCTTGCGCGACGGCGTCGTGGATGATGTAGACGGTGTCGACGCCCTGGTAGTGGGCCTTGATCCAGGTGTCGATCCAGAACGCTTCGATGCGGACGATCTCTTTCTGCTCGTCGGTCATCGAGCCGGACACATCCATCATGTAGACGAGGACCGCGACGCTCTCGGGCAGCCGCACCTCTTTCCACGAACGATACTGCTTGTCCTCGCGGACAGGGATGACGATCGGCTCTTTCGGATCGTAAATGCCCGCAGAAATCTGCCGCTTCAGCGCGCGTTTGAACGTCCGCTTGAAATGGCGCAGCGACTCCGGCCCCGTCTGCCGGATGCCGGTGTAGCGATCGCGAACGCTGGTAATGTTCTTCTTGCCGCGCGGCTCGATGCGGGGCAGGGCCAGTTCCTCGCCGAGGATCTGGGCCATCTCCTCCATGGTCAGCTCAACCTCGAGGATGTGCCCGCCGGGCGAGTCACCGGCTCCGGAGCCAGGCTGCTGCTGACCGGGCCCAAGCGGCTGGCCGACCTGGCCGTCGCCCTGGCCGACGCCGCCGGAGCCCTTCTGACCGAAGCGGAACTGGGGAATCTCGATCTGCGGGAGGGGGATCGAAACGAGGTCTTTGCCCTTGCGTCCGATCAACTCGCCGCGACTGATGTACTTGCCAAGGTTGCTCTTCACCTTGCCGCGGACGATCTTGCGGAACCGCTGGTGATCGCGCTCGATCCTCTGCCCCACGATCCACCCCCATCGGCTATCGGCTATCGGCTATCGGCTTTCGGCAACCGGCTTTCGGCCAACGACCTTCGCTTGCCGTCGGTTGGCTGCCGGCCGACAGCCGACAGCCGATAGCCGATAGGCGACGGCCGATAGCCGATAGCCGACAGCCGATAGCCGATAGCCGATGGCCGACGCTACTTCTTCGTGTGTCCGCGTGCGAAGATACTGGCCACGTAGGTCAGCACGTCGGTCGCACTGGTCTCATTATAACCATAGTCCCGGATCAGGCGGCTCTTGACGATGTCGATCTTTTCCTGCGTCGCCTTGTCGACGACGTTGGAGACCAGGCTCGTCAGTTTGATCGTGTCCTTCTGGTCCTCGAACAGCTTCAGTTCAAGGGCCTTTTGCAGCCGCTCGTTGGTGCGGTAGTCGAACTTCGTGCCGTCCAGGGCGAGGGCGCCGATGTAGTTCATGATCTCGCGGCGGAAGTCGTCCTTGCGGCCCTCCGGGATGTCGATCTTTTCCTCGACCGAGCGCATCAGCCGTTCGTCGGGCTCCTCGTAGTTGCCGGTGTAGCGATTGCGGACCTTCTCACGCTGGGTGTAGGCGCGGACATTGTCGATGTAGTTGGAGCAGAGCCGCGTCAGGGCATCCTCGTCGGCGGCGATGGCTCGCTGCACCTCGTTCTTCACGATGTCCTCGTACTCTTCCTTCACGACGGCCAGCAGTTCGCGATAGTGCTGCAGCTGCTCCTGACTGGTGATCAGCGAGTGGTGGCGCAGGCCGTGCTCCAGCTCGTTGAGGACCATGAACGGGTTGACGCAGTCGTTGTCGGGATGGGCGACGATGGCATTGGAGATCTTGTCCTGAATGTAGCGCGGACTGATGCCCGCCATGCCCTCGTTGGCCGCCTCGCGTTTCAACTCGATGACGTTGTCCTCGGTGAAGCCCGGCAGCGTCTTGCCGTTGTACAGCTTGAGCTTTTGCAGGAGCGTCAGGTTGGCATGCTTGGGCGGCGTCAGCCGCGTCAGCACCGCCCACATGGCGGCGATCTCGATCGTGTGCGGGGCGATGTGCTTGCCCTTGACGCGGTCGGTGTTGAAGTCCTTCTCGTAGATCTTGATCTCGTCCTTGAGGCGCGTCACGTAGGGCACGTCGATCTTCACCGTGCGATCGCGAAGGGCCTCCATGAATTCATTGTTTTGCAATCTGCGATATTCTGGCTCGTTTGTGTGTCCGAGAATTACTTCATCTATATCTGTCTGGGCGAACTTCTTGGGCTTGATCTTGTGTTCCTGCGAGGCACCGAGCAGATCGTAGAGGAACGCGACATCGAGCTTGAGCACCTCGATGAACTCGACCAGGCCGCGGTTGGCGATATTCAGCTCGCCGTCGAAGTTGAAGCAATTATGCGAGACGAAACCACCAGCCCAGTAGGCGTGGGTGCGCGAAACCGACAGGTCATAGACCGGCGCCTCACCGCCCGCTTCGATGGCCTCGACCGGCAACCACACGTGGTGTTCGTCGAGCAGATGTCGCAGCAAGGCGACGTGCCGCTGGGACTCGGCGTCGCTGACCTGGGCCTCGGCCAGGAAGTCGCGGAGCAGTTCGTAGGAGACGGTCGACTTCTTGCGGTCGTGCAGATTGCCGCTGAAGCGACGCTTCAGCGCCTCGCGGTTGCTGGCGCGCTGGTAGATGGCGCGCAGCAGTGGCTTGACGTGGGGCACGACATCCAGGTTGGGCAGCGGCTTGGTCTGCCGTTCGCTGCCGACGGTGAAGCGGTCCCGCAGCGAGGGCAACAGCTCGACGAGGCGGTTGACGTTCTGGCCGTAAACGCGCACCTCCCAGTCGCTGGGGCACTTCTTCAGCGACGAAACGATGCCGAAAGCCAGCAGCAGCGTGTGGACCTGGCGGGCCAGCGTCTCGGAGCAGGTGGCGAACATGGCCCAGTTCGAGCCGTTCTCGCGGATGGTGCCGTCGGTTTCCCATAGCCCTTGCAGGCAGGCCCGCACACACTCGCGCGTCGAAGCGAGAACACACGCAGGGATCGCCTTGTTGCAGGCCCCGTCCTTTATACGGACGACCTTCTGCAGCCACTCGACCAGAGTCCGGCAACCGATCAGGACGCCACCCGCGCGGTCGAGGGTTCGAGAAACCCGGCCTTTGACGCCGAAAACATCCTCCAGCAGCCCCAGGAACATCTGCTGCCGGTCCGGCTCCACCTGCGTCCAGCCGATCTCGTACTGGTGGTCGTCCGGATTGAGGTAAAAGTGGCCGTCGCCGACCCACAGGCCAAGGAAGTAGGCCAGCTGCGGGGTCATGCGCTCGGGGAAACGTGGGTGGTGCCGCTCGTTGCCGTACAGGTCCGATTGCCAGGGGCCGAACTCCGCGTCCTCCGTGGACCAGGTGTGGATGCCCCGGCCCAGGGCGACGTAGTCGCCGACCTGGAGGAGACGCAGTTCTTTCCAGGCCGGCTCGCCCTCGGGCGTCATGGTCAGGACCATGTGATTGGGCGTGGCGGACAGGCGGTAGCCCAGGCGCGTGCGGACACTGTGGAGCGGGTGCTGCCCGCCGAAATAGATGCTGTTGGCCAGGCCGACGCGCGGCTGGCCGATGGTGCTGACGGCCAGCGGGCGCGGCACGAAGGTGTCGGCGTTGGTCTGGCGAGGCAGGAGATCGGCCAGCGGCGACAGCCCCTCGCCCGTCGCGACAAGGGTGTCCCCCGCCACGCAGCGTGGATCGCTTTCGGTGCCATATTCGGCGATCTTGCGGTAGTTGATGTCGCCGGTCAATTCCGTCGAGTCCTGGTTCTTCTCGTCCTTGGGCTGGAACGTGCCGACGCCGATGCGGTCTTGCTCCGACAGGATCATTCGGTAGACCTTGACGTCATCGAGCATCTTGGTCCAGTCGCCGCCGGCCCGCGCCAGGCGCTCGTTGTACATCTGCCGGCAGAACGGGCAGAGGGCGCCGTGGATGGTGACCTGATGGCCGCCGCCGCGGCTGGCGTTCAGTTCCGGCAACATGGCCGGGCGCAGCTCGAGCGGAACCAGGTGCAGCGGTTCCTCGTGCATCGGGCACTTCTGGTGGCTGCCATCGGGCATCTTCCAGGCGAAGGCGAAGAGCATGCCTTCGTCGGCCTTGGAGTATTCCTCCAGGCCGCGCTTGAGCAGGCGCGCGATGGTACTCTTGGACGAGCCGACCGGGCCGTGCAAGAGCAGCACGCGGCGCTCGGTGCCGTAGCCCTTGGCGGCCGACTTGAACGTGTTGACGAGCTGCATCAATGGCCGCTCGAGACCGTAGATCGCATCACCGTGGCGGGCGGCGAACTCGGTGAAAAAGCGGAAGCGAGTGACCTTGTCCTTGTTCTCGAGCACCTCCTCGGTGCCGTGCGAGGTGATCATGTCGTAGAGGCGCTGGTAGGCGCTCCGCGTCACCTCGGGGTGCTCGCGCACGATGTCGAGGTAGTCGGCGAAACTGCCCTCCCAGTGCGTCTTGCGGTAGTCGCTGAGGTTCAGCCGTTCGCTGAGGCGGGTAAGGATGTCCTTCCCGATAGGCATCGTTGGCTCCTCCGTGGGTCGGCGGGCGCGCCCGCCGAGTTGTTGTTCATCCGCGCGTGGGCGCTGTGTTTTCTTCGGAAGTCCTCTCCCGGGCGGCGCAGGCGAGCGGTCCCCGGAAGGAAATAAGGGGCAGGCGCTGGCTCTGGTGGATCGGCCCGTCAGCCCACATCCCATAGCGTGATGCGAATTGGAAGGAGACAATCGGGCAACGGATTACGGGAAGTCCACGGTCGCAAAGGGGCTGGCAAAGCCACGGCAGGTATTCGTCCCACCTCTCCTCTCCCACCAGTTCATTTTACCAGTCCGGTGGGGTCGACGTCAAACCGTACCATCGGGCGAGTGGCGTCCCGCCGAACCGCCGCATCCAGGCTTCGGGCGGCAGGGCGGCGCAACAATCGTTCCAAAATCGCCGTCTTACCACCACTAGCAGCATACGCTTCGCCGCGGGGGTATTGTCAAGAGCGGTTTGCCCCTCCCGACTGGCCTGGACGCGGCGCCGGGGCCGTGCTAGACCCTTCCTCCCCGCAGCACGCGGCCGCGGGCACGCCCCTTCCTCCCGGAGGCAGACGCATGCGCAACCTGCTCGCCTTTTTCGCCGCCGCCGCCCTGACGGTCGTCGGCGTCGGCTGGTATCTCGGCTGGTTCCGAACCGTCAACATCGAGTTAAATACAACGAAAATCAGGGAAGACCTGAACAAGGGCGGACAAAAGGTCCACCAACTCCTGGAGAACCGACGCAAGGATCGTGCCGAAGGCAAAACCGACGGCGGTCAGGAATCGTCCGAGCCGGCCCCCCCCGGCAGCAAGCCCTGAGCCTTGCGGCGACAGTTGGTCTGCGGGACGCCCGGCGAGTTTTCCGCCCCTCCTTGACCCCAGACGGGGCGAGCGACTATTGTTGTGGGGGGACGACACGGCCAGCCTTCATGCCCGCAGGGAAGTGGCCGGCCAATCTGCGAGGGGGCCGCGATGACCGCTCAACTTGCCACGCCAAGGAGGAAGCCCTTGCAGTGGACGCGCCGCCACCTGCTCGGCCTGGAAGACCTCAGCCGCGAGGAGATCGAGTTGATCCTCGACACCGCGGAGGAGTTCTACGAGGCAGGTGAGCCTGGCCAGCGCATCAAGCACGCAGACCTTCAGGGCAAGGTCGTCGTCACTCTCTTCTTCGAGCCCTCGACGCGCACGCGCATCAGCTTCGGTCGAGCCGCTCGGCTTCTCAGTGCCGACACCATCGACTTCGCCGCCAGCGGCTCCAGCGTCAGCAAGGGCGAGACGTTCATCGACACGGCCAAGAACATTGAGGCCCTCGGCATCGATGTCGCCGTGGTCCGCCACTCGATGCCGGGCTCCCCGCACCTGCTGGCGCAGCACCTCGATTGCAGTGTCGTCAACGCCGGCGACGGCGCCCACGAGCACCCGACGCAGGGCCTGCTCGACATCTTCACGATCCGCCAACTCAAGGGCCGGGTCGACGGCCTGACGGTCGGCCTGGTCGGCGACATCGCCCACAGTCGCGTCGCGCGCAGTAACATCCACGGCCTGGTGAAGCTCGGTGCCCGCGTCATCGTCTGTGGCCCGCCGACCCTGGTGCCCGACACGATCGAGCGTCTCGGTGTCGAGGTCGCTCACCGCCTCGACGACATCCTGCCGTGCTGCGACGTCGTCAACGTGCTGCGCATCCAGTTCGAGCGACAGCGTGGCGGACTGTTCCCATCGATTCAGGAATACTCGCGGCTGTTCGGCATGCACGGCGAGCGGCTGAAGCGGGCGAAGCCGGACCTGGTGCTGCTGGCGCCGGGACCGATCAATCGCGGCGTCGAGCTGACACCGGAAGTCGCCGACGGCCCGCACAGCGCCATCCTGCGCCAGGTGACCAACGGCCTCGCCGTCCGCATGGCTGTCCTGTCGCTCCTGTGCGGTCAACCGGGTGCCTCGCGGGACTAGAGCGGTTTGCCGTCGGCCGTAGCACAGGCGTCCCGCCTGTGCGCTTTTGCGGTTGGGCACAGGCGGGACGCCTGTGCTACGAGCAAACGCCAAACGCTCTGGGCGGTGCCGGAGTTCACCCCCAGCGCACAGAACCCTCCCATCCGTCAGATTCCGAAGTCCCGTTGATCGAGCCGGCCGGAACGCGCTTCCTCGCAGCTGGCCTGACGTCCTCGGCTTTGAGAAAATGACGGCTCGCCCGCCCCAGGGGCCGACCATGACCGTCGACGACGTCCTGCGCGGAGACTGCCTGTCGATCCTGCCGGCGCTGCCGGAGAACAGCGTCGACCTTGCCTTCGCCGATCCGCCATTCAACATCGGCTACGAGTACGACGTCTACGAGGACCGGAAAAGTCGCGAGACTTACCTCGACTGGACCGAGCGCTGGCTCAAGCAGGTCCGGCGGCTGCTCAAACCGCACGCCTCCTTCTACGTGGCCATCGGCGACGAGTATGCCGCCGAGCTGAAGGTGCGGCTCGACGCGCTCGGCCTGACCCTGCGCAACTGGATCGTCTGGCACTACACCTTCGGCGTCAGCTGCAAGCAAAAGTTCAACCGCAGCCACGCCCACATTTTCTACTATGTGGCCGATCCCAGCAACTACACGTTCAACGCCGGCGCGGTGCGCGTGCCGTCGGCGCGGCAGACGACCTACGCGGACCGTCGTGCCAACCCGTCGGGCAAGCTGCCTGACGACACCTGGGTGTTGCGGCCGCAGGAGGATGGGCGTTTCTTCGGTCCTGGGGAAGACACCTGGTACTTCTCGCGTGTCTGCGGCACGTTCAAGGAGCGGACCGGCCATCCCTGCCAGATGCCGGAGGCAGTGCTGGAGCGGATCGTCCGCGCCTCGAGTAATCCCGGCGACCTCGTCCTCGATCCGTTCGCTGGTTCTGGGACTACGCTCGCGGTGGCGAAGCGACTCGGCCGTCGCTTCCTCGGGGTCGAACTGTCCGCGGACTACACCGAACACATCCGCGAGCGACTCCGGGCGATTCGCGCCGAGCCGAGCGCTGTGCTCCTGCCCGCTGTTGGCGAGCGGGGGGTGTGAACCCCCCGGTCAGTCAAACCGGGGGGTTCACACCCCCCGCTCGCCAGCCGGCACAACCGGCACAGGAATCTTTCCCGGCACGTTCGGCACGCCTGGTGTTTTTGTGGTAGGTTTCTTTCGTGAGCGGAACGGCCCGCTCGCGGGGCATCAACGACAAAGCCAAACCCGTCGCGAGGCGGGGACGGAAAGCCGTAGGGCCTCTCGGCCGGCAGCGCCATTCGGAACGGTGCCAGCCCGGCGAGAGGTAGCCTGGTTGCCGAAAGGTGGAGAGCGATGCGTACCTGGGCGAGCGCGGCCCTGGTCCTGGTGACCGGGGTTGTCTTTGCAGGCGGGGCCAGCACAGAGAAGGGCAAAGAGGATCGTCAAACGGTTTTTCAGACGGCACGGGCCCGGCGCGAGTCGCCGACCGTCCTGGCCGTGCGCAAGACGCGCGACAGCATCGTCACGGTGAAGGTCCAGAAGCGGGACGCCCGCAAAGACACAATCGGGACCGGCATCATCGTCGACGAACGCGGCTACATCGTCACCAATCGTCACGTCGTCCAGAATGGGTTGGAGATCAACGTCGTCCTGTTCGACGGCTCAACGCACACCGCCACGCTCGACTTCGAGGAGGCCAGCCACGACCTGGCGGTGCTGAAGATTCGCACCTGGAAGCGGCTCCAGGCCCTGCGGCTGGGGCCGGCGAGCGACCTGATGGTGGGCGAGGAGGTCATCGCCATCGGCAATCCCTTCGGCTACACCAACAGCGTCTCCAAGGGCATCATCAGCGCCGTCGGCCGCGAGATCGAGATGCCGGGCGGCGTCACCCTCTCCAACCTGATTCAGACGACGGCGAGCATCAACCCGGGCAACTCGGGCGGACCGCTGCTGAATATCAACGGCGAATTGATCGGCATCAACGTGGCCCTGCGCCAGGACGCGCAGGGCATCGCCTTCGCCCTGAACGCCGACACGGTGCAGCAGGTGCTCAGCCGTCGCCTCAGCGCCAGCCGTCGCACCGGCTACTACCACGGTCTCGACGTCCGCGAGAAGGTTGCCGACGATGGCGAGGAGCGTTCCCGCGTGATGGTCCACGACGTTGCCGACAACACCCCAGCGGCGGCGGCGGGCCTCAAGGAGGGCGACCAGATCGTCCGCCTCGGCGACTACTTCGTCGTCAACCGCTTCGACGTCGAGCGGGCCTTGTGGGACACACACGTCGGCGAGAAGGTGACGGTAACCGTCGTCCGCGGCGGGCGCCAGCTGAACGTCGAGATGCCGCTGAGCGGTTCACCGTCCGTCGTCAGCCGTCGCCTCGGAAGAAATGCAGAATGATGAATGATGAAGGATGAATGGAAGACAAGCGAAGTCTTTCTTTCATTCATCCTTCATCCTTCATCGTTTTCTCCCCCGTTGGTCCCAGAACTCGCCGGGCACCCAGGCGCCGTACAGGCACACCGTGTAGAAGCAGAACCAGCCAATCTCGATGGCGAGGTAGATGCCGAGGTGGAACAGCACGCCAAACCACAGCGCCCACTTGCGCGTCCGCCGCCACAGGACCAGCAGGGGGAACAGGACCTCGAACCAGACCGACACATAGCTCGCCGAGGCAGTGACCCATAAGGGCACCGGCAGCTGCGCGGAGGAGACGCGGGCCAGGGTCAGGCTGTTGAGCACGTAGTGCAGCGCTGTGCCGTTCCACCACGCCCCGTCGAGCATCCGCTCGTCCGCGCCGCGCAACTTTGCCAGGCCCGTCGTCAGGTAGATGATGCAGAGCTGCAGCTGCAGCAGGCGCACGCCCCAGGCCGGGACGGTCGGCCGCGCCGGGCTCGGACCGTCGGCCGGCAGGGGGGTGGCCTGGCGACGGAGGCGCCAGGCGTCCACGGAGAGCGCCTTTCCCGACGGCGTGAGCATCAGCAGGAACAGCGAGGTGCTGAGCATGTCCGTCCCCGTCAGGAGGATGGTCCAGCGCCAGGTCCGGAGGAGGTATTCGTCGTGAAGACCGGAGAAGCCGACGCTGTCCGGGCCGAACAGGTCCGCGAAGTCGGGGAGGTACTGGATGAACTGCTCGGCCAGCAGGGCCAGGGCAAAGAAGATGCGGACCAGGGCCGGACGTTCGGCACGCAGGGGCTGGTGCCAGAAGCGCGTCCACCAGGAGGCGTTTGCAAAAGACCAGGTCGGGGGGCTCATCGGTCGTCCAGCTGGTAGCCGTTGCGGGCCTTGACGTCGTACTCGTAGTAGGGCTTCTGGTCGCGACGGTCCCAAGCGCCGTTCTGCTCCCGGAGGAAGGCCTCAGCATCCTCGCCCGGGGCCGGGTAGTGGACCTTCACCTTGTACAGGTAGATGTGCTCCAGCGGCGAGCCGCGGTCGTTATGGGGCCGCTGGCGGGCGATCAGGGCGCAGTAGCCCAGGCGGGCCTCGCCGTCTCGCGCCAACTTGACCTGCACCTGGCGCATTTTCTTGTCGAAGAAGCGCGGGCCGCCGTAGCGCGTCAGGTCCTCCGGGTAGGACACGAGGGGGAAGACCTCCTTGCTGCGGTCGGCGAATTGCAGACGGACGCGAACGAAGAACTCCTCCTTGGCGATATCGGGGGAGAACATCTCCCATCCCTGCTCGAAGCGGACGAGGTTGTTCAGGAAGTTCAGGCGCGTCGTCAGCCAGCAGACGGCGAACCGGCAGCCGTCGCCCCAGCCGCGCATTCTGCGCCGTACCCGCGCCGGCGGCCAGGGCTTGAAGTAACTCCAGACCGAGTCGGCTGATTCCCCGATGCGCTCCGCCACGGGGTCAATGGCGAGGGGTACGGGGCCCGGCAGCCTCAGCCCCTTGAGCTTCTCTTTCTTTCCCCGGCGCAGGACAAGGACGTCAACGGCGGTGTCCTCCTCGATCGTCTCCAGCAGCCGGGCGAAGTCCTGTACGTCGCGGGGGACGGCCTTGCCGTCCAACTCCAACAGGACGTCGTCCTCCTTGAGGCCGACCGTCGCCGCCGCGCCGTCCTTGTGTACCTCCTCGATGACGAGGCCCTGTTGTTCCGGCAGGGCGAGCTGCTTGATGAGAATAGTGTCCGGGCTCGCCAGGTCCGCTCCCAGGCGAGCGTGTGCGTTCTGCGCGCTCGCCTTTGCCGCCAGCGCGCGGCGCTCCTCGGCGGTCGGCAAGCGGCGCGGGTACTTGTCGACATCCAGGTTCTCGCGCCACTCGTCGGAGGGAGTGAGGGCGGCAAGGCTTTGGAAGACCATGTCAAAGACGATGAAACCGAGGAAGATCCGCATCGGCCAGCAGAATCGCGGCGGGGCGGTCTCTGCTCGGTCGGTCGGACTCTGGGGCGCAGGGGGGGCGGCGTCCGGCATGGGTCCCTCGGGCTGGTCGCGGCGCCCTCATTCTAAAGAGCTGTACGCCAGAGGGAAAGAGCTCGTACGTCGTGTGCCACGCCCACGTCTGCGTGGGCGTGAGGGCAGGCACGCCCACGCAGACGTGGGCGTGGCACCCAACCCTTTCCCCGTTGCGGGGAGGGATGTAGCTGGCCGAGGGCACAACTCAACGGGATTGAGACGACCGCGCAACTGCGAGGGGAAGAAGGAGAAATGAGAGGGCCGGCCTCGCTTGTGAAGGCCGGCCCGTTCTGGTCCGGGATGTCTACGGGTCAGCGGGAGAGCAACTCGATCACGCCCTTGAGAGCGTCAGGGCCGACGCGCGTCACCAGCCCCTTGACCAGGCGCATGTCCTCCAGGCTGATCGCCGCTGCGGCCGACTTGGCTGGCGGACGCGGAGGCTGCTTCGCCGGCGGGGCAGCGGGTGCGGCCGCCTGCTTCTTGGCGCCCTTTTTCTTCTTGCCCTTCCGTTTGCGCTTGATCTCGCCCTTGTAGGTCGAGATCAGGTCCGCGCTCAAGTCCATGCCGAACCGATTCTTGACGTGTTCGCGGATCTGCGCGGGCTTGGCGGTGCGGCCCAACTTCGCCAGCGCCCGCCGCACGGCATCCATCTTGTTCTTCGCAGGCTGCTCCACGGCCTGGGCTCCCTGGCCCTGTTCCGGAGCAGCCCCTTCTTTCTTCTGCGCCATGACGTCCCCCAGGATGATGAACCCTGACGATTCTCCCCCTATGATTACCCTAGATTACCGAGTCGTACATGGGGAAGTCGCGCAGGAGGAGAAGATCCAAAGAGACAGCGCCCGCAAAGTCGGCCCGGACGGCCCAGCCGTACATGGCGGTTAGTAGCGGAACTCAAGGCCGAAGTTGAGCCCCTGGGCCCAGAAGTCCTTCTCCTTCAGCACCGGCCGCGGCACGCCGGGCACCGGGCGGATGATCCGGCCGGTGTTCGAGTCGATGAAGTTGCCGTTGGCGTCGCGGTCCAGGAAGTCCGGAATCTTCGTGATGTCCAGGTTGCGGTCGATCTGGTCTCCCGGCCGCAGCACACTGCTCCAGTAAATGATGTTGTAACCGGCCGTCACCTTGATCGCCTCGGTCACCTGGTAGCCCAGCGTCAGGCCCAACTCCGGCACCACGGCGAAGCGGTCCTGCGAGAACCGGCCGATGTTGGCGCCCGGTAGGGCCAGCAGGCCACCCGGCTGCCGCGCCGGGACGCCGTCGAATGGCGGCGCGAACGCCGCCGCCCCGTTGATGTTCAGCACCTGGTGCGAGTCGCCCAGCGCCACCAGGCCCCGCGTCTCGAAGGACCAGCGGCCGCGCCGCAGTTCGCCGGTCACGCCGATCTGCCCGCCGTAGAAGGCATTCGTGGTGTCGAAGCGATCGTCGATACGGAACGCCTGGTTGGGCCGGCGCGGCTCGGTCGGGAAGTTCTGCCCGATCTCCGTGATGTACAGCCCCTCGTTGAGGCGCAAGTAGCGGAAGCCGCCCAGCAGGTCGACGCGATAACCACCCGTGCAGGTTTCGGCGCAGCACAGCGGACAGCGCAGGTTGAGGTCACTGCCGAGGAATCGGCTGGGCGCCTGGATCTGCAGCTGCCCGGCCGACGTCAGCGGGCTGGCGACCAACTCCACGGACTCCATCTGATTGTTCACGTCGAAGAACGGCCGGCCGATCAGC
This sequence comes from Planctomycetota bacterium, assembly GCA_016177925.1. GTDB lineage: Bacteria > Planctomycetota > Planctomycetia > Gemmatales > Gemmataceae > JACOUH01. The sequence continues at coordinate 21,649 of JACOUH010000037.1, forward strand.
GGGGTGCCGTTGGGCCCCGAGGCAATGTTGAAGCGGGACGAGCGCGGCGACAGGAAGAAGAAGCTGCCCTCGATCGCCATCGGCTTGCAAGGGTCGAACCAGTAGCCGAGACGGAAGCGGGCTCCCTGCTGGAGGTCGTGATCGAGCGGTCCGCCGAACAGCAGCTGCGTCGTCTGCTGGCCGAGGATGCCGTTGTCGAATGGGTTACTGCTCGTTGTCACCAGCGGCGGCGTCCCATCGTTCTTGGTCCACCAGAAGAGGTATTCGGCGCTGGCGTAAAAGCGCGCCGGGGGGCCGGCGCCGTCCTCGACGTTTCCGTCCCCCCAGTCCATCGTCGGAGCGCCCACGTCGACAAACGGCGGCGGCGGGACCGGGGAGGCCTGACTCGGCACGGGCGTCGGCTGGCCCAGCGGGTGAGCGGCCGGCTCGAAGTAGGCGACGCGCTCGATGGCGAAGGTGCTCGGCTCGTCTCCGCTTTCCGAGGTGGCAGGCGTGGGGGGGACCGGGACGGCGGACAGCGCGGCCGGGGAACCCGCCCGACCGGCTGTCGGGGCGACCGTGGGCGTCTCGGGCGCCTCGTGGCAGGAGACGGGCAGCAGACCCGGGCAAGCCGCTCCCTCCGGAACGATCCTCGGCCGGCCGAGCGTGGCGGGGGCGGAGGCCGACGCAACGGACGAGGCGATCGGCGCCCCGCCGACGGGGGCTTCGGTGCTGCGGGCCACGATCTCCCCGGCCCGACCCGCGCTAGCGGGTGCCCCGCCGGGCGACATCCAGCTCAGGGACAACACCAAACTACCCATCCAGATCCTTCTCATGAGTCCGCTCTCCTTGCCCAAAGGACACCGTGGGGCAGGCTTCCAGC
>JACOUH010000038.1 GCA_016177925.1 Planctomycetota bacterium
ACAGCCAGGGCATTCCCATCGTCTACGCCACCGCCCGGCCGGGCTACACGCTTCGCAATTATCTCGACAGGAACCTCGAACTGCGGGGCGTCCGCCAGTGGCGCGACGATCTGCGAGCTTTCCACTTGACCGTCATGGAAGTGCGCATGGTACCGTGACCGACAACGACCGGCTCGGCAGAACGATCAAACGGCCAGCAGATTCTGCCTGCTCTTGCAGCAACCGCTCGCGATCCCTTCCCGCTCGAACGACTCGCTTCACCCACGAAGTGCCGGTCCCTTCAGGACTTAACGTCGATCCCTCCGTGCGCCAGCCGCTGTCGGCACGTCGATTGCTTCCATAAGCCACGCGCTCGTGAAGCGATCGTGGAGGGCATTCCATGCGCGATTGAGATTCATCCGCTCCTCGTTCTCCGCGTACACGTCTGCCCCAACCTCCTCTCCCGGGGTCGTGCGGAGGATTGATTCCCCTCAGTTCGCAGGCTCGTTCTGTGTTTCCCCCGCCAAAGCCGGCAGGGGACGGCTCTCCCCTTGCGCGCCGGCCGGACCGCCCGCGGCACAGGTCCCTCAACCCACGGAGCAACCGATGATCAAGGCCGCACGTCGCCCGACGCTCGTCGTCGTCGGCACGGGCATGGCCGGCGCCAAGGTGGTCGAGGAAGTGCTGGCCCGCGAGCCCGACCGCTTCGCCATCCGCATGTTCGGCGCCGAGCCGCACGGCACCTACAACCGCATCCTCCTGTCGAGCGTCCTGGGCGGCTTCCACGATCCCAAGGACCTCTGGATCAACCCCCTCGACTGGTACGAGCGTCATGGCGTCTTCGTCCACTCGGGAGTCCGGGCCGAAACCATCGACCGCCAGCAGCGCCTTGTCGTCGGCGCAGGCGGAAAGGTGGCCGAGCCGTATGACCTGCTCGTCCTCGCCACCGGCTCGCGACCGTTCGTGCCGCCCCTGGAAGGAACGAAGCAAGAGGGCGTCTTCGTCTTCCGCACGCTCGACGACTGCGCTACCATCGGCGCCTACGCTGAGAACTGCGACCGAGCGGTTGTCCTTGGTGGCGGGCTGCTCGGCCTCGAGGCCGCCCGCGGCCTGCTCAGTCACGGCCTTGAGGTCACCGTCGTCGAGGTTGCGCCGTACCTGATGGTCCAGCAACTCGACGCCACCGGTGGCGCGCTGCTGAAGCGAAAGCTCGAGGCGATGGGCGTCCGCATCCTGCTCGGCACCCCGACGACGCACCTCCTCGGCGAGGACGGCCGCGTCAGGGGCCTGCGCTTTCAGGACGGCAGTACCCTCGAAACCGACATGGTCGTCATCAGCTGCGGCATCCGGCCCAACATCGAGGTCGCCCAGGAAGCGGGGCTTGCCGTCGATCGAGCCATCGTCGTCGACGACCAACTGCGGACCAGCGACCCGAACGTCCACGCGCTTGGCGAGTGTGTCCAGCACCGCGGCCGGCTCTACGGCCTCGTCGACCCGATCTACGAGCAGGCCCGCGTCCTGGCCGACGTGCTGACCGAGAAGCGTCCCGACGCTGCCTACCCCGGTTCGCGCCTGGCAACCACGCTCAAGGTCATGGGCGTCGAGCTGACGTCGATGGGCGAGGTGAGCGGCAGCATCGCCGACAGAGAGATCATCACCCATTGCGACCCTGCAAAGGGGATTTACAAGAAGTTGGTCGTCCAGCAGAACCGGCTGGAGGGGGCAATCCTGCTCGGCACACCTGATCGCGGCCATCGGCTGCTGCGCCTGTTCAAGGACAATCGCCCGCTGACCGAGTCGCCGCTCGACCTGCTGGCCGACGAGGGGATCAGGGGGCCGGAGACCTCGGTGCGCGACCTGCCCGACGACGCACAAATCTGCAACTGCAACAGCGTGTCCAAGGGACGCCTCGTTGCGGCGATCCAGGCAGGCAAGGGCAGCATCGCGGCGCTGGGCGAATGCACGCGGGCCGGCACCGGCTGCGGCACCTGTCAACCGCTGCTCGGCGAACTGATCGAGGCCTACACCCCCGACTCCAAGGCGAAACCGCAGGAGGCCAACAAGGTCGAGATCATGAAGTCGGAGAAAGACGGCCTCGACTGCCTGCCCGAGGTCCTGCACCTGGCGCAGACCAACAACTGGCAGGAGCTGACCGAGGACGACAAGCAGCGGGCGAAGTGGCATGGACTGTTCTTCCGCAAGCCGACGCCGGGCAACTTCATGCTGCGGCTGCGCCTGGAAGCAGGGCGGACCAGCGCCCGCCAGCTGCGGACCATCGCCGACCTGTCCGACGAGTACGGCAAGGGCTTCGCCGACCTGACGACGCGACAGCAGATCCAGTTACGCTGGTTTACCCTTGGCGATGTGCCGGAGATCTGGCGCCGCCTGGAAGAAGTCGGCCTGCACAGCAAACAGACCGGCATGGACAACGTGCGCGGTATCTGTGGCTGTCCCGTAGCGGGACTGACGCCGCAGGAACTGTTCGACGCCACGCCCGTCGTGCGCCAGTTCAACGAGCTGTTGGTGGGCAACAAGGAGTTCACCAATTTGCCGCGCAAGTTTAACGTGACGATCACGGGTTGCCTGGAGAACTGCTGTCACGCCGAGACGCAGGATATCGGCCTGGTGCCGGCCTACCGCGAACTGGACGGCGAACAGGTCAACGGTTTCAACGTGCTCGTCGGCGGCAAGCAGGGCTCGGGCGGCTACCGGCCCGCGTTGCCACTGGACGTCTTCGTCCAGCCCGAGGACGCGGCCGAGCTGGGTGCCGAGATCGTGCGCATCTTCCGCGATGACGGCGCGCGCGCCACGCGGGTGCGGGCGCGGCTGGCGTTCCTCGTCGAGGATCGTGGCATCGCTTGGCTTCGCAACGACCTGGGGCGTCGCCTCGGCCGGACGCTGCTGAAGGCTGGCACCGACATGCGGAAGAAACATCATCACGACCACGTCGGCATTCACCCGCAGCAACGTAGCCCCCGGGATGATGGCTCGCCGCTGCATTACGTCGGCCTGCTGGTGCCAGTCGGCCGCATCACGACGGCCCAGCTGCGCGGCGTCGCGGACCTGGCCGACTGCTACGGCAACGGCGATGTCCGTGTCACCGTCGGTCAGAACCTAATCATCGCCAATGTCCCGGAGAATCGCCTCGGCGCCCTGACCGAGGAGCCGCTCCTGAAGGAACTACCGTTCGATCCGTCGCCGATCCTGCGCGGCCTGGTGGCCTGTACCGGCATTGACTACTGCGGGCTGGCGCTGATCGAGACGAAGGGATATGCGATCGAGATTGCCCGCGAACTGGAGCGGCGGACGGCGGGAAAGAAGGTGCAACCGTTGACGATCCACTGGTCGGGCTGTCCGGCCGGCTGTGGACTGCACTCGGTGGCGACGATCGGTCTCCAGGGCTGCCGTTCGCGTGTCAATGGAGAGATCGTCGATGCCGCGCATGTGAGCGTGAAGGGTCGCAGCGGGCCGCAACCCCTGATCGCCACCGACCTTATGTATGACGTGCCGTGTATCGAGCTCGCCGACGCCCTGGAGCCGCTGGTCAATCACCTGCCGCGCTGAACCCGCGACGCCGCTTGCGGCTTTGCAGCGAACGCTCGGAGGGCACCTTAAAACCCCTCCCTCGCCCCCTCCCCTGCCCAAGAGTGTTCGGCACGGGGATTGCCGGGAGGCCCCGGGCTTGCCCGGCGTCGCTCCCGCTGGGTTCTCTCAGCAAGGCGCCCGTGGTGCGGGTGACCGCCACCGACCTGGACCTGGTGGCGACCACCACGGTCCCCCTCGACGTCGATACCGACAACGACAGCGACTTCACCGACGCCGGCGAGACCGGCTACGCCACCAGCAGCTAAAGAGCCGCACAGAACAGGGAAAGTGGTTGTGGGTGTGCCATGCTTTCGCGGCCCGCGCTGTCGGGGACAAGGACCCAGCCAAAGAAGGCCGCGAAAGCATGCCACCCCCGACACTTCACTTTCCCTCTTGCGGGCAGCTCTTTAGACGGGCGGCTTGGCCCTGCTGGAGCTGACCCTGGCCCTGGCGCTGGGGACGGTCAAGGTCCGGGCCCGGGTCCCCGACAAGGCTGGCAACGAGGGGACCTCCAGCATGCAGCTGTCAGGTCGTCGAACACCACCGCCTCCAACCGCTGCCAGTGGTCGAAGCTCATTTCTCCCAACGGCCAGCCCTCGCGCTCCCAGACCCGCCGGAATAGCAGCCGAACGCGATGGCGCGAAGTGGCGGCGAGCCGACCACGATCGAAGATCAGCAGCGGCCCCGCACGAGGTCTCTCCGCCTCGGCGAGCAGGGCACACGCCGCCGCGTCCAGCTCCTGGTGGGCCTCCTCCGCCTGCCGGGCCAGCCGGGCGAACACCTCGCAGACGGCCGGGTTGTAGTGCTCGGCCAGATAAGGCAGCAGTTCGTGCCGGATGCGGTTGCGCGTGAAGCGGAGGTCGTCGTTGGAACGGTCCTGCCGCGCCGGCTGACGCTCCGCTTCGAGAAATGCCAGCACCTCCGCTCGCGTCACGTCCAGCAGCGGCCGCACCACCTCGACGCCCTCTGCGAGCGGCCGGCGCGGGGCGATGCCGCGCAGGCCCTGTAAGCCGGCGCCGCGTAGCAGGCGGTGCAGCACCGTCTCGGCCTGGTCGTCCGTCGTGTGCCCGGTGACGACAATGCCGAGGCCATGCTGGCGCGCCACGCGGGCCAGCCAGTCATAACGCACCCTGCGCGCCGTGTCCTCGAGGTTGGCGTTCTCGGCGGCGGCGATGGCGGCCACGTCGATGCGCTCGCAGCAGAGGCCAAGGTCGGCGTGTCCCAGAGATACAAGGGAGTCGTGCAGCTCGTGGACGAAGGCCTCGTCGGCGTCGCTCTCGCTGCCGCGTAGCTGGTGGTTGAGGTGGGCGATGACGAGAGGAGGCGGCGGTGAGCCGCGCAGGGCAAGCAGGGCACGGAGCAGGGCGACGCTGTCGGGCCCGCCGGAGACGGCGACCACCATCCCCTTCTGCTTGACGCCAAGCCGGCACAGCCAGCGCTCGACCCCGGCGAGCAGTGAGGAGGGTGTGTTCACGGCGGCGGCCCGTTGTCCGAACCTCCTCATAAGGGGGGAAGCTCGGGGGTGGCATGCTTTCGCGGCCCACGGAGTCGTTGCATCACGCCAAGCCAGAGAGGGCCGCGAAAGCATGGCACACTCAGCCCCCGACGCGTGCCCGTCAGTTCTGGTCCTACGCGGGGGGGCGACTCAGCCCCTGAAGAGGGCCGAGGGCCAGGGTGGTCACACGTGTCAACGGATAGCGGTCGAGTACCTCGCGGACCTTCGCCAGTGTCACTGCATCGAAGTCGCGCAGCTCGTCATCGACCGAGCGGTACTGTCCCAGGTAGGTCCACGACGCCCCGACGTCGAGCATGCGCCGGTAGGACCGCTCGCTCGCCCGCACCAGGTGCGACTGCACCTTTGTCTTCACCTGCAGCAGTTCCTCCGCCGTAATGCCCTTCTTCTGTACGTCTGCGAGGACACCGAGTACGATGCCGAGGTTCTCCTCCGCCTGTTCCGGTTCGCCGCTGAACGACGTGTAGTAGGCGCCCGCTCCCTCGTTGCCGTCCAGGCCGCAGCCGGCGGACTCGGCCAGGCCGGGGTCGACCAGCGCCCAGTAGAGCCGGCTGCCGGTGTCGTCGCCGACCGCCACTGCAAGCAGCGACGCTGCATGGCGCAACGGCGAGTCGGCGGTGGGACCGGGGGCGACCAGGATGACGTGTTCCTGCGCCGAGCTGTCGCGCGTCTCGACCTCGAAGCAGCCGGTCCCCTCGACCTCGCCGATTTGCTCGCGGCCGACCGGCCCGGCTTCCCAGCCGCCACAGTGCGTCTTGACCAGCTCGACCAGTTCGTGCCACTCGAAGGCGCCGGCGACGGCCACCGTGATGTTCGGCGCCACGTAGCGGCGACGAAAGTAGGCGTGCATCTGATCGCGCGACAGGGCACCGACGCTGGCGACGGTGCCCAGCACGCTGTTACCCAGGCGATGGCCGCCGAAGAACAGCCGGCGAGCGTGATCGAACGCCAACCACCCGGGCTGGTCCTCGTACTTGCCGATCTCCTCGATGATGACCTTCTTCTCCAGGTCGAAGTCCTCGACACGGAGGCTCGGCCGCAGGATGTCGCTGAGCACGTCGACGGCCTGCGGCAGGTACTCCGGCAGGACGGTGGCGTGGAAGACGGTATTCTCCTCGCTGGTGAAGGCGTTGGGGCTGGCGCCGATACGGTCGAGGTCGCGGTTGACCGCGAAGGCATCACGTCGCTCGCTGCCCTTGAAGATCATGTGCTCGAGGAAGTGCGTCACGCCGGAAATTTCCGGCGTCTCGTCGCGCGCCCCGGTGCGAACCCAGAATCCCAGCGCCACCGACCGCGCCGACGGGTTCGTCTCGCCAACGATCGTCAGCCCGTTCGGCAAAACCTCGCGATGAAACTGCATATCGGTCTCCATCAAGAATTAGCCACAGATGAACACAGATAAACACAGATGAAGAAAGAACCAGCTGGCAAGCCCGAAGCACGAGCGAGGGAAGCCGCCCCCCCCTCGCTCGTGCTTCGGGCTGGTCTGCCCTCTCTTGTTCATCTGTGTTTATCTGTGTTCATCTGTGGCT
>JACOUH010000039.1 GCA_016177925.1 Planctomycetota bacterium
ACTATCGCCTGGCCGAAGAGATCCGCCACCAGCACTACAGCGAGGCGTTCCTGCTCCTGACCGCCACGCCCCACCAGGGGGAGGAGAACCACAGCCGGTTCAAGAACCTGGTCGCCCTGCTGGACGACGACATCGATTTCAGCGGGCTGGAGGAGCCCAACCTCTTCAACCAGGCGGCCAGTGGCCGGAAGTTCATTGACTTCGTGATCCGCACGCCGAAGAAAGACGTCACCGACGCCCACGGCCGCAAGGTCTTCAAGGGCCGGCAGACACACCGCCTGCTGTGCAAAATGTACGCGGTCGAGCGGGCAAGACGGGCGTATGAGATCGCCACGCGCAGCCTGTTTCGCGACCTGTCGAGTTACTCCTTCGACAAGTACCGGCGCGAACTGGCGTCGGACCTGACGCTGGACGACCTGCGAGCGTTCACTGAACGCTTCCTGGCGCAGCACCGCCGCCAGCTGCAGCGGAAGGGACCATTCTTCGAGTTCCTGACGCCGGACGTCCTGCGGTCCTCCGGTGTGCCCGAGCGCTGCCGCAACGCCACGTTCGAGCGCGAGTTGGCCATCCGCCGGCCTGACGCGGAGTTTTTGGCGCTAGGCCACCCGTTCGTGGACGCGATGCTGGGGTACGTCGGTTCCTACGACTTCGGGGGCCTGACGGCGATTCGCCATATTACGGACCCGAAGTTGGCTGGCCGTTCCGGCTTCCTGTTCGCCGTCGTTGTGCGGCAGCGGATCACGCGCGATGACGGGGACGAGTGCCTGTTCCGGTTCGAGCCGGTGTTCGTGACCGCCGCCGGCCGGATCGATGCGGAGGCGGTGACACCGGCCTTGACCGGCGAGGCCAACGGGGCAGGCCCGACGGCGGATCGGATGCCTAATCCGGACAGCGCCTTCCGTGTGGCCCGCCAGCACCTCGAAGAAAAGGCTGGCGTCTGGGACTGGGCGGACGACGTCGAGTTCCTTGGGCTAAGGAGTCGCGCAGGAATAACTTGGGCAGTCGGCCGTAGGACGGATTTCCAATCCGTCCGATCGTTGCCGGACGGATTGGAAATCCGTCCTACAGAAATTGACCAGCTTATTCCTGCGCGGGCCCTAAGCTGGGTCGTGTTCCGGTGAGTTGTTACCGCCGACATTGAACTGGATGCCCTCGCTGTGGAAGCGCTGGAGCAGTTCGACCTGCTGCGTCTCGTTGCGGCAAGTGACCAGCACCAGGAACTGCTCGGGGATGCTGTCCACGCGACGCGGGCGCTTCGAGACTACTGCGGCTTTCGTATCGTCCGATGGCATCACCCGCGGTGCGACACTCGGTGAGGGTGCGCCATGCCGTCCGCGTAACCCCAAGGCAGACTGTGCGTTGTGGTTGCAGGATGTGCGTGCCACCGTGGCACGCACTGCGGCACGCTGGCACGCACACCGGCACAACCGCGCGGGGACAACACACTGCCTCGGGCAGGCTGCCGACCGCGAGCAAGCTGGTGGCCCAGAAGTCCTGCGCGCCAGGGCAGCAAGCGGAAAGGGCCCACCTTCGGGCCACGCGCCTGGCGATGCCCCCGCAGCCTGGCACAGGCGGTGACCCCCGACGCCCGACCGGGTACGCCCAAAGCAAATCAAGTCGAGCGCCGAGCTCATCGCGCCAGCGCTTGCACCTCGGCGTCGGTCAGCGGGTTGTCGAAGACACAGCCGACCAAGAACGTTCCCCCCGGCTGCGACGTCGAGTGGACGATGCGCGCCCGCGCCGAACGCACCCCGTCTTCGGCCGGCAGCTCGAGGATCAGCACAAGGCCTTGATGCCAGTTCCGGTCAACGATCAGTCCGATGCCCGTCCGCGACACGTTGCGGATACGGACCATTCGCCGTTCGAGCAGCCCCGACCCGGCGGGATAGCAAGCGATCCGTAAAGTTGACGACTGGCGGGTTGCCAGGCGCCGCTCGCCCTCGGGCGGTGGTCCCTGCGGTGCGGCTGGACGCACGTTCCCTTCTTCGGCCATGAGAGCCTCCGTGGTGTTCGCACGCTGAGGTTCGCTCGGGAACTCTCTTTGTAGGCCGCAACAGGGGACGGGACAACGCCGGCCGAGCAACTTCACGAGGGCCGTTGGGGGAAGCGGCCCTTCTCGCTCAGGTCGATCCTTGCAACGCCGCCTCCAGGTCGGGGCGACGCTCCAGGGCCTGGTCGCGCCGACCGCGGGCGAGCAAGTAGATGCCCGGCGGCTCCAGCGTCTCGCCGCGGGCGGTACGGCACGCCTGCTGCTTCGCACAGCTGGTTCCATACGCCTCGTCGAGGCACTCCGCACAGCACAGGGCGTAGGTCTTCAGTTCCTCGGTGGTACCGTCGCTCCAGCGGGCCGCGATCTTGTAGACGGCGGGACGCGAGCAGCCCGGCCGCGTGCAGCGGACCTCGTAGGACGGCATCATGTCAGTCGTGCTCGAACGGGATCGGGTCGCCGCTGACCTGGGCCAGGGCGTTCATGGCGGCCCGCTGCTCCGCCTCCTTCTTGGTGCGTCCCCAGGCGCCGGCGTAGGTGTGCCGGCCGATCACGGCCGCGATCTTGAAACACTTGCTGTGGTCGGGCCCCTTCTCGTCGAGCAGCAGGTACTGCGGCGTCGCGTTGAACTCGCGCTGAGCAACCTGCTGCAACAACGACTTGAAATTGCCGCCGCTGGCGCCCTCGGCGACCTCCTCGATCTCTGGCCCCATGAACTTGAGGATGAACGGCCGCGCCGCCTCCAATCCGCCATCCAGGTAGATCGCCGCCACCAGCGACTCGTAGACGTCGGCCAGGATGCTCGGCGGCACCACGGCGTGGTGGCCCATGCCACGGCCCATGAAGACGTACTCGCCCATGTTCAGCAACCGGCTGATGCGAGCGCAGGTCCGCCGGCTGACCACGACCGACTTGATCTTGGTCAGGTCGCCTTCCTGGTAATCGGGGAAGCGGAGGTAGAGCTGCTCACAGACCACCAGACCCAGGATGGCGTCACCGAGGAACTCCATCCGCTCGTTGGAGGCCAAGCGTGTGTTGGCGCCGGAGGCGTGCGTCAGCGAGGCGCGCAGCAGGTCCGGCTGGCGGAACCGATAGCCGATCGCCTCCTGGCAGGCTTCAAGGATCTCGGCTTCCGTGAGAGAAGTCAACTCTTGCGTCATGATCTCTGGTGTGCTGGGTCCCGGGGGCCCGTCCCGCGACCGGGACGGCGGCTCGGAAAGGACCGGCTTGCGGGGGGTGGGGCGCTGGGCCGCCCCGCCCCGAAAACGCTTCCGGCTGGAGTGGCACGAGCGAGTCGAACCTTGACCGTTCGAGACTGCGCTTGCTTGCTTCAATTTGGCCACTGCCTTTCGGCCGTGGAGAACAGGAATGGCCAGCCGGAGTCGTCCGCGAACTTGTTGAGTCTAGCAAAGGCCGCGCCGGCTTGTCAACGTCCCACTCGCCTTGACCAAACCGCGGCCCGATCACTACATTCCCTCGCCCGAGAGGGGTCGAGACGTCACCTCTCGCTGCGCAAGAGGACTACCCAGAGGCAAACGCCCATTACAAACCCGCAAGGGAACCGCGCTCCGCTCCGGCCGGCACCGCGTATCATACAGAAGGAGAGGGCTTCCTCTCGCGGTTGACCAATCCATTCCAATCCCAGGGCCGCCGAGCCCGCGGAGGGCGGCTCTTTTCGTACATGAGGTCACGCAAATGATGAAACGATTGTCCGTGGCGGTCGTTCTCGTCCTGTCGGGTGCCCTGCTGGGCACTGTGGCGACCCGTTCGTTCCTCCAGGGACAGCAGCCCCTGACGCCGCCCGCCACCCCGAAGGAACTGACCTCCTACCGCGACATCGTCAAGGGCGTGCTGCCCGCCGTTGTCAGCATCGAGTCGAAGGGGAAGCCGGCCGCCCGGGAACGACGCCGCGGCCGCTCGCAGCTCGACCCGCGCATCCCCGAGGAGTTCCGTCGCTTCTTCGAGGACTTTCAGCCACAGCAGGATTCCGAGGACGGGCCCGGCCGGCTCGGCTTCGGCTCCGGCTTCCTTGTCGACCCCAAGGGCGTCATCCTGACCAACAACCACGTCGTCGACGGTGCGGACGAGGTGACCGTCGAACTGCAGGATGGCCGCAAGTTCACGACGAAGAACATCAAGACCGACTCGAAGACTGACCTGGCCCTTGTCCGTCTCGACACGAAGGACAACTTGCCCTACCTGGAGCTGGGCGATAGCGACCGCATGGACATTGGCGACCGTGTGCTGGCCATCGGTGCCCCCTTCGGGCTGGTCGGCTCGGTGACGCATGGCATCGTCAGCGGCAAGGGCCGCAGCCTGCGCATGAACATGTACGAAGACTTCCTCCAGACCGACGCGGCGATCAACCCCGGCAACTCGGGCGGGCCCCTGATCAGTCTGGAGGGCAAGGTGATCGGCATCAACTCAGCGATCAAGACGCGCAACGGCGGCTTCCAGGGCGTCGGCCTGGCAATCTCGTCCAACCTCGCCAAGGACGTCATGCAGCAGCTCCTGAAGAACGGCGTCGTCAAGCGTGGCTATCTCGGCGTGCAGATCAAGGACCTCAGCGAGCCGGCCCTGGCCGAGCGCCTCGGCCTGAAGAAGGGCGAGCAGGGCGTGCTGGTGACGCGGGCCTTCGAGGGCGCTCCGGCGGTGAAGGGGGGCGTCAAGGAGGGGGACGTCATCACGTCTATCAACAGCGTCGCCATCCACGACGGCCGCGACCTGCAGTGGGTCGTCGCCCGCTTGCCGCTGGGCAAGCCGGTCAAGGTGCGCGTGCTGCGTGACGGCAAGCCGACCCTGCTCGACGTGGTGATCGAGGAGCAGCCGGAGAACCTGGGCAGTTCGCGCGTACCGCTGCCGAAGGCGCCGGAGCGCGAGCCCGAGTCGGTCGGCATCAGCAAGCTCGGCATCGAGGCCGCCGACCTGACGGCCGACCTGGCCGAGCGGCTCGGTTACGGCGAGAAGCTGAAGGGCGCGGTGGTCACGAGCGTCAAGCGCGATAGCCCCGCCGCGTCGGACCTGGTGCCCGGTCTGCTGATTACCAAGGTGGACGCGACGCCGGTCCGTTCAGCCAACGCCTTGCGCTCGGCGGTCGAGGCGGCGTCGCTGTCGAAGGGCCTGCTGCTGAAGGTGCAGTCGCCGCAGGGCGGCATGAGTTTCGTCCTGGTCAAGTCGGAGTCTTCCCGCGACGAGTGAGGGCCGCAACAGGGAAGAGGCGCGAAGCGGGGGACCGTCCTGCGGTCCCCCGCTTCTGTTGTGCGCCAATCCGGGTTAGTATCAGCCAGTGAGCAGGTCCTCTGACTCGGAGCCACTGTGGAGACCGAACGATGCCGAGCCCCTTTCCTGGCATGGATCCGTATCTCGAAAGCCACTGGCGCGATGTGCATGCCAGTCTGATCATCTACATCCGTGACGCACTTCAGGATGCTCTGCCCGCAGAGTTGCGCGCCCGCGTGGAAGAACGGGTCGTCTTGGAGGGCCCCGAAGGATTGGGTCATCCGCTGTTCCCGGACCTGCGTGTGATCGAATCGCGTCCGCAACGGCAGGGCGGCGCCATCGCGGTCGTGAAGTTGGCGGCATCGGAGGCCATCCTCGTCGATGCGGTACGAGAACCGTTGACCGAGGGGTACATCGAGATCATCGATGCCAGCAGTGGCAACCGGGTCGTCACCATCATTGAAGTCCTCAGTCCGGCAAACAAGCTGCCCGGCGACGGGAGGCAAGAGTATCAGCGCAGTGTGCGTCCGCCGTGCTGCGGTGCCCACCAAGGCGGAGGTCTACCTCCTTCCCTTGTCCGCGAAGTTGCCGACCGTGAAGATTCCGTTACGGCCCAGTGACGCTGACGTGCTGTTGGACTTGCAGGCGCTGATCGAGCAGTGTTACCGCAAAGGACGCTACGAAGGGGACCTCGACTATCGTCGCGATCCCGATCCGCCGTTGACGGGACCGGACGCGGAGTGGGCTGTCGAACTCTTGCGCAGTCAGGGCTTTCGTCCGCCCGCGCCGCCGAAGAGGAAACGCAAACACAAGCCGCCACGCGCTTCAGACGGCGCGTGAGACCAGAGGCTGCGGTTGCGGTCCAGGAATTGGCGGAGCGTCACGGTTTCGCCAGACACGGTCGTCGCGCACCTCGGCGAAGCAGTGCCGGCGCAACACGCAGCGGTCTTGGAGCGCGACGTCGGCGTCGGGCCCGCGACCGATGCCGAGGGTTGCGGGGTTCCTCGAGGCGGAACAACTGGCGAGGATCACGGCTGTCGTAGACGGCTAGGTAGAGGGGTA
>JACOUH010000040.1 GCA_016177925.1 Planctomycetota bacterium
GGGCATGCCGGGACACCCAGATGCCTGAACAGTTGATGCAGCCCCGACCGCTGTTGACCAGGACGCTGTCAACCATCAGATCCAGATACTTCCGCCAGTTGTCCACTTGGTCATCGCCCAGGAGGATCTTGCTGAAGCCGGGACCGTGGGCCTGCACGCGCGGGTTGCCCTTGTACTGCTCGACGGTGGCGGTGCTGCCGAAGACGAGACTGCGCGGGCAGGCGGCGAGGACGGCGGCGCCGACGTCGCCGAGGCCGGGGTAGATCGAGATGGCCTGCTTGGGCACGCCGGCCTGGACGAATGCCTGCGTCATGCGGAAGGGGGTCCACGGCTCCTGCGGGCCGGGCTTGAGCACCAGGCCGATTTGCAGCGGGATGATCGGCAGCCAGAGCGTGTGGACGCCCGGCGAGTTGGACGGCAGCACCATGCCGAGCACCGGCGACTGGGCCTGGTAGCTGACGGGAACCTTGCGCTCCTCCATGCCGTGGCCGTGCGTCAGGATGTTGAGGTCGAGGCCGCGCGTCAGCGAGTCGAGGATCTTGTCCATGTTCTGGAGCACGAACTGGTTCTTCTCCATGTTGAACCGGCACATGTGCTCCGGCAGTCCCGTCGTCGCCGACTGCATGCGGACGAACTGGTCGGGGCCCTGCGTGCCGTCGCCCAGCGGCAGGTCGCCCTTGACGTATAGTTCGCCGGCCTTCTTCATCATCTGAAGTCGATCTCCATGCTCTGGTACGGCTCGCCCCAGCGCAGGACGGGGATGCGGATCACGATTGTTCTCCTTGGAGGTTGCGGCCTGCGTGGGCCGGCGCAGCTCAGGCAGGCGGGGTTGCGGGTGGTGAGGGTGGCTGTGCCTGCCGGGCGGCAAGGAGTTCCCGTGCCCAAGTCGCATCGGGTTCGCGCAGGCGTGGGGTTGTCGGTCGCTCGTACCTTAGCCGCGTTGCGTAGCGGGTCGCATCGTAAACGTGGTCGACACAAGACCGCAGAGGGAGTATGACCTCGGCTTCGCCCCAGTCCAGGGGCACGGAAATGTCGGGTAGTGGGTCGCGGACTCCCAGCCTCCAGAACCCTGCCCGGGGCAACTCCCAAGCCCGACAAACCATGATGTAATAGTCGGGGATGACAGGGGGCGGGTCCTCAAGCGGCAAACGTGTTCCCCCCCGGAGGAGGTCGATCTCAACGAGGTTGACGCCCGCCCCGAGATACTCGCTGCGCTTGGCGAGGTAGGCCTCCCGATCAGGACCGGCAGCTTTGTTGGAAGGGCTGAGAACCTCGATGGCGGTCACGATCCGCTGCCCATCCTGGTCCACGATCTTAACGAATCGCCTTCCCTCACTGCGGACGATCGGAAGAATAATCGTTCCCGGGGCTGCCCGTGCCGTGGCTGTCCCCCGTCCGGCCTGGTCCGCGACGTGAACGTCCGGCGCGCGGAGTTGCGTTCGCGCTTCGGCATCCGGTTCGTGAATCCAGACGTGCAGTTCGATGCCCGCCGCGTAGCGCGGCGGCAGGCGGGCGTTCAAGGCAGCCTGGATGGCAACGATCAGATTGGGGTGGAAGTCGGGCCACAGCCCGGAGCTTTCAATATAGGGGTCCATGCCCGGAAACGGCGATGGCATCAACCACCTCCTTCTCCACCTCAGTATACTCCCACCGTCGTGGTCGCTGCAAACGCCCGGAACGGCCTCACCCCGCTGACGCCGTCCCACGGATACTTCGCCGACGGCGGTTCGCGCTCGCCCTCGTCGCGCTCCAGGAAGCCGGGGATGAATAGCTCCTTCGTCAGCGTTGTCAGCTTCACTCGCCCCGACTGCCCGTACTCGACTACCTTATTGGGATCGTCGAAGTCGACCACCTCGACGCCGGCGCGTGGCTGCGGGGCGTAGTAGGCGATCTTGTAATTGTCCTCCCGGGTCGGCATGTCAGAGGCGGCCAGGCCCATCAGCGTGTTGCCGTAGGTCGGCGCGATGTACACGCCCGGTCCGAGCAGTTCCTCGATAGCGAAGCGAATCCACTGTGACGTCATCTCCGTCCCACCGCAGAAGACGCCGGTGATACCTGCCTGCGCGATGCTCGACCCCTCCTGCTCCAGCCGGGCCGCCAGGGCGTCGAGCAGTTTCGGCGTGGTGAACAGGCACTTGATCTCGTGGTTGGCCGACAGCACCGTCAGCGCCTGGTCGATCACATGTTCCTGGTACGCCTTGAGGTGTTCCATCCACCCCTTCTTGATTAGCTTGACGACCCAGCGCGGGTCGAGGTCGACGCAGAAGCAGATGCCGCCGCGGTACTGGCAAAGGTGCTCGACCGCCAGCCGCAGCCGCCGCGGCCCCGATGGCCCGAGCATCAGCCAGTTCGACCCCTTGGGGAAGAACTTCTCGGGCAGTGTGTCGCTGAACATCTCGTAGTCGATACGGAAGTCGTCGACGACGACGCGGCTCTTGGGGATGCCGGTGGTGCCGCCTGTCTCGAAAACGTACGCCGGCTTGTCCTGATACGCCTTGGGGAGCCAGCGCCGCACCGGCCCGCCGCGCAGCCATTCGTCCTCGAACAGGCCGAACTTCTTCAGGTCCTCGAAGCTCTTCACGTCTTTCAAAGGATCGAACCGAAACTCCTTCGCCTTGTCGAGCCAGAACGGAGTGCCGGTTTTGGGGTTGAAGTGCCAGGTCACGATCTCGCGCACGTGGGCGTCGAGCTGCTCGCGAGTCTGGCGGACTCTCTCCGGGGAAGCAATGGCAGGCACGTTGGTCCCTCTCAAAAGATCATAAATCCTCCGGCGAGCGGGGGGCGTGAGCCCCCTGATGGGGGGGGCGTGAGCCCCCTGATGGCGCCATCCAATCAGGGGGCTCACGCCCCCCGCTCGCCGGGTTACTTCTTTCCGAACGCGTACAGGGTCGTGTCGGTCATGACGTAGAGCAGGCCATTGGCGAAGCGGACCGGCGTCACCAGCTGCCGTCCGAACTCAATCACTTGCGGCTTCTTCAGCATCTTGCCGTGGTCGAAGACATACAGGTCGCCATCGAGAGTGCCGATGAACACTTTGCCATCGACATACGACGCCGTGGACCAGATTTCGCCCTTCGTGTCAAAAGTCCAGTATTTCTCGCCCGTCTTGGCATCGAAGCAGTGGACGTAGCCGTCCAGCTCGCCGACGTAGCACAGACCCTCCACGACGCAGCAGGTGCTCAGCGTGCGGCCGAAGTACACGTCGCGCTCTCTCTGCGGCTTCGGCACGACGCGTCCGCCGTAGTGCCAGACCAGGGCCGAATCCTTGTTGACAGCGGCCTTCGGGTCGAGCTTGTCGTCGCGCGCGGAGACATCGCCACGCTTGGTGATCTCGATGCACCACAGGTGGCCGACGCCGGCACCGTTCGCGGGGTTGTGTCCGGTGCCGACGTAGAGTCGATCACCGACCACAACCGGCGACGCCAGGCAGTGGGTGCGGTCCCAGCCCGTACGCTTGTTCTTCTCGTCGAACTTCACGCCTTTGGGGTTGCAGTCGAACTTCCAGACCGGCTTGTCCGGCTTGACCGCGTCGAAGGCGTACAGCCAGCCGTCGCCGCCAGGGAAGATGACCAGCGGCCGGCCCTTGGCGTCGGCGTAGACGGGGTTGGACCACTGCCCTTCCATGACGTTCAGACCGGGCGAGTTGTCGGTCCAGACCACCTTGCCCGTATGCTTGTTGACGGCAACGAAGCTCGGTGCGTCGGGATTTGGGAAGGTCCACGGAGCCCCCAAGGCCTCCTTGCCATTGCCGGTGACGGCGAACACCAGGTCGCCGACGACCAGCGGCGAACTGGCGGCGAGCTGACAGGGGAAGACCTTCAGGTCCTTGACCATGTCGCGCTTCCAGTAGAACTTCGCCTTGCCGGGGTTCTTCGGGTCGCCGTTGACATCGGCGCAGACCAGCTCGCAGCGGTTGCTGACATAGTAGACGCGGTCGCTGGCCACCGTCGGCGCCGAGGCGATGCCCTGCCGCGGGTAGTCGGTCGCCATGCCGCCCGGCAGCTTGTCGTGGGTCGCTTGCCAGAGGAACTTGCCGGTCCTGGCATCGAAACACATGACGACGCCGCAATCGCCCTTGACGGTCGGATCGCGCGGCACCTCGTTGTTGGTGCCGACGAAGACCTTGCTGCCGGCGATGGTTGGCCCGCCGTAGGAGACATTGCCCAGCGCCGCCTGCCACTTGATGCCCTTTTCGGCGCCCGCCGCCGCGCTAATGTCGAGCGGGAAGCCCTTGTCGATGAGGTTGACCGGGTTACGCTCCGGAGAGAAGCGGAACTTCGTCTTGTCGCCGTCCTTGTCGGCCCTGGCACGCGGCCCCTCCCCCGGGGCAGAGAGGAGGAAGGTCAGCAGACCGAGGGGCAGCAGCCAGGAAAGATGGCGGAGGGCAGGGAGTGGTTTCATCCGTTGGTTCCTTACAGGAATCATTATTACTCCGGCACGAAAGGAACGCACGTAGGTCAGGCTGTCCAGCCTGACGCGGCCTCAACGTCAGGCTGGACAGCCTGACCTACTTTCGCGGCGGGCTTTTACAACCCTCGCTCGCGCGGCGGGCTCATCTACTTGTCGTTCTTCTGGGCCTTGGCGCCCTTGGCGATGGCGTACAGCTTCGTCTCGTTCTCCGTCAGCAGGAACAGCGTCCCGTTGGCGGCGACGGGCGTCGCCCGCACCTTACAGTCTGGCGCCGCGTCGAACTGAGCCAGGATCTTCTTCTTCTTGCCGTGCTGAAAGACATACATGACGCCGTCGTCGTTGCCGATGAACACTTTCCCGTCGACCCAATACGGCGAACTCCAGATCGGTGCTTTCGTCTCTTCCTCCCAGTACTTCTCGCCCGTCTTGGCGTCGAAGCAGTAGACGGAGCCGTACAGGTCGGCGACGTAGCACAGGCCGTCGTGGACGGCACAGGTCGACATGGTGCGGTCGAAGAAGTTGGCCCGTTCGCCCCGCTTTCGGTTCGGCCGTTTGCCGCCGTAGTGCCAGACCAGCGCCGAGTCCTTGTTGACCTGGGCCTTGGGGTCGAAGTTGTCGTCGACGGGCGACAGGTCCTTGTCCTCGTTTTTCGGCGTTTTGGTGCTGTCGATGCACCACAGGTGGCCGACGCCCGTCTTGTGCTCGGGGTCCTGGCCAACGCCGACGTACAAGTTGTTGTCGTGTACGACGGGGGTGGCGATGAAGTCGTTGCGCGTGGCCCGGGGGCCCAGCACGTAGAAGGAGTCCTTGGGGTTGCAGTTGAACTTCCACAACAGCTCGCCCGACTTCGGCTCGAAGGCGTACAGCCAGCCGTCGCCGCCGGGGAAGATCACCATCTTCTTGCCGTTGGGCTCGGCGTAGACCGGGTTGGACCACTGCCCGTGCATGAGCAGCTTGCCTTGGTTGATCAGTTCCTTGATGTCGACCTTGCCGCCCGCTTTCTTCTGCGCCTCGACCAGCGCCTCGGTCGGCCGGTTGCTCTTCCAGACCAGCTTGCCCTTCTTGTCCAGGGCGAGGAAGCTCGGCGCCTCCGGCTGCGGGATGTCGATGTGGAATTCGTCGACGCCGTTGGCGGTCACGATGAAGATCAGGTCACCGACGATCAGCGGGGAGCAGACCGACAGGTTGTGCGGGGCGACGTGCTGCTCCTTGATCATGTCGTACTTCCAGAGGAACTTCGCCTTGCCCTTGTTGTCGGGGTCGCCGTTGACGTCGGCGCAGACGACCTCGCAGCGGTTGCTGACGTAGTAGAGCCGGTCACCCTCGATGGTGGGGCTGGAGCAGATGCCCTCGTCGGGCCAATCGCTGGCGCGGCCGGTCGGCAGCTTATCGTGGACCGCCTGCCAGAGGAACTTGCCGGTCTTCTCGTCGAAGCACATGACGACGCCCTTGTCGCCCTTGATTTTCGGGTCGCGCGGGTTGCTGTTGTTGGTGCCAATGAAGACCTTGCCGCCGACGACGGTCGGCCCGCCGTAGGCCTTCGAGCCCGGCTCGGCCGACCACTTGATGTTCGTTCCCTCGTTGGCGTCCCACTCCTTGGGGATGTTCTTCACCCAGGGGTTGACGAAGTTGCGATCGGGGCTGCCGCCGTACATGGGCCAGTCGACTTTCGGCTTTGTCGGCTCGTCGCCGGCTGACTTGTTGGTCTCGTCGCCGTGGGCCGTGGGCGTCTGGCGGGCGGGGAGGACAACCAGGGCGACGACCACGGCGCCGGCAAGGAGGGCGCCGGCGACCGCCACGGCCAACCAGCGCTTCGGGGCTGAACTCGTCTGCATGGTTTGTTTCCTTCTCTGACCTCTCCCTGCCGCTTGCGGCGTCGCACCGAGCGGTTGCAAAGCCGCAAGCGCCACGGGGTATCACTTCTTGTTCGGCGTGACAACGACGTTATCGTAGAAGATCTCGGCACCCTGGCCGCCGGGGGGGCCGACGTGGGCGAACAGCCCGGGCGCCCCCTCGCGGTTGGGGACGGGGTCCTGGGCTTCGACCGTCCACTTCTCCGGCTCCTTCTCCCCGCGCGGCCAGACCTTGCCGCGGACGGTCGCCTTGTCGCCGTTGACCGACACGGTCAGCTTCAAGCGATACCAGGTGTCCGGCTTCCACTGGTAGGCGATGGACGAGTCGATGCGCGGCAGGGCCTCCCAGGAGATGAGCCGGAGCTGCTGGCTCGTCCCATACAGGGTCAGCGTGTAGCGGTTGGCAATGACGCCTGCGTTGGGCATGACCGTACCGACCTTCTTGCCCAGGACGTCGGCCTCGATCGTGTAGTCCTTGGCGTCGGGCATGCCGAAGAACGCCTCGGCGCGGGCGAACAGCGGGTTGGTGCTGGTCGCCAGCTTCACCAGGACGTTGCTGCCGTTCTCCTTGCGGACGGCGAACTTGCCCTGCGTGTTGACCCACCCCGCCGGCGTCCGCCCGACGGGAACCTTGTCGAAGTCCTGCTTGTAAGGCAGTTTCGGTACTTGCCGCACGCGCGCCCGTCCCGTCAGGCCCTCCGCCCGGGCGAGGACGGTGCCGAACTGCCCCGGCACGTCCTTGGGCACAGTCAACTTGCCGCCGTTGGTCAGCTCGCCCTTCAGATCGGGCGGGTTGATCTTGGGCGGCGGGGGGAGGCCCTCCGTCTTCTCGGGCGGCAGCATCGGCCCAAGCGACCACCTGGGCTTGACCTCGCGCAGGAACCGGCCGTTCTTGTCGAACAGCCGCGCCTTGAACGTTGCCGATTCGCCCGGGGCGAGCGTCACCTCGGCAGGGACGACCTGGAGGTGGGCCGGCTCGCCTGTCTTCTCCTCGGCAGCCGGCTTCTCAGAGACACGGACCGCCGTGTGGTTGCCATTGGGCTTGCCGATGCAGTAAGTGGCGTCGTTGGTGCAGAAGAAGACGCGGCCATTGGCGATCGCGGGGGCGCCGTCCAGCTCGGCGGCGTCGCCGGCCTGGGTCGTCAGGTCCTGGGCGTGCAGCAGCTTGCAGCCCCCGTCGCGGGGCTCGAGGATGCAGAGGTGGCCACCAGCGTCGGAGATGTAGATCTTGCCGTCGGCCATCACGGGCGAGCTGCGGTTGTTGCCGGCGCTGCCGCCCTGGCCGAACTTGAACCGCCACTTCCGCTTGCCCTGTGTGGTGAAGCAGAATAGGAAGGCGTCCTCATCGTTGAAGTACAGCCGGCCGTTGTGCAACAGCGGCGAGCCGAACTTGATCTTCGGCCCGTCGACCTTCCAGACGACCTTCGGCTCGCCGTTCTTGACCTCCGCGGCGTCCAGGCAGGCGACGCTGCCCTGGCGGCCGCCGGCCGGGTTGACCTCGCCGTGGGCGACGTAGACACGACTGCCGTCGACGACGGGGTCGGGGTTGATCGCCCCCTCGGCGAACAGGTAACTCCAGACCTTCTCGCCGGTGCGGACCTTGAAGGCGTGGATGCCGCCGTCGCCGCCGCCCGAGATGAGCAGCCGCTTCCCCTTGATAGTCGCGATGACCGGGCTCGACTGATAGCTGGCCAAGACACGGTGCCCGGTGGACGACCACCAGACGACGTCACCGGTCTTCTTGTCGAAAGCGACGAAGCGGTTGCCGCCACGGGCGTACTCGCCCCAGGAGGCGTTATTGATGCCGAGGATGACGAGGTCCTCGTCGACGACCGGACTGGTGAGGCGGCCGCCGTAGCCGCTGATGCGGCCGTACTCTTCCATGAGCGAGCGCTGCCAGAGGATCTTGCCGTCCTTGTCGAAGCAGGTGAGCAGGCCCTGCACGCCGTGGCAGTAGACGTTGCCGGTCTCGGGGTCGCCGGCGAGGTTGGTCCAGGTGACGCGGGCCTGGACGATGGCGGTCAGCCAGACGTTAAAGCGGTGTTCCCAGATCTTCCTTCCCGTCTTCTCGTCGAGGCAGACGACGCGCTCCTGCGAGGTCTTCTTTTCGCCGACGGGACCGTTGAGGTAGACGCGGCCGTTGAAGATCAGCGGCGTGGCGCGGCAGCCGTAGGGCGCCTCCCAGACAAGGTTGTCCTTGCCCGGCTGGCCGACGTCGAACTTGTCGGGCAGGTTCTTCGCCGGCGCGTAGCCGTTGTGCAGCGGCCCGCGCCAGCTAGGCCAGTCAGCGGCGCGCGCCGAAGAATTGGCCACAGATGAACACAGATGAACACAGATCAAGAATAAGAGGGAACGGCGCACGGTACGCCTCCGGCACGGCGACGGGGAAAGAGGGTTCATGGATGTCTTCCTTTATTTCTTCAATCTGGTCTTTTCATCTGTGTTTATCTGTGTTCATCTGTGGCTAATTCTTCGGGCTTTCATTTCATAGCGGGGCAGGGCGCCGGGGGCAACGGCGCGGACCTCGGCGCGGAACAACAGGTCGTCGCGGATGGCCCGCTCGACGCGTTCGGCGACCTCCTCGCCGCGGGCCGACGGCACCGGCTCGACCTCGACGCGCAGCACGGCCAGGGTGGAGGAGCGATCGACCTCGATGCGGTACTCGGCGACCTCCTCGACGCGGCGGATGACCGCCTCCAGCGTGCTGGGGTGGAGGTTGTTGCCGCGCAAGTGGATCATATCATCGCCGCGGCCCAGGATGCCACCGTTGAGGCGCACGAAGGTGCGCCCGCAGGGGCAGGGGTCGGGGTCGACGCAGACCAGGTCGCCGGTGCGGTAGCGGATCAGCGGGCTGCCCACCCGTCCGAGCGTGGTCAACACCAACTCGCCCCTCGTGCCGGCAGGGATGGGTTCGAGCGTATCGGGGTCGATCACCTCGACGAGGTAATCGGCCTCGAGCAGGTGCAGGCCGGCGGGGTTCTGGACGCACTCGACGGCGGCGGGGCCCACCTCGGTCATGCCCGCGTGGTCGAAGACGCGGGCGCCCCAGCCGGCCTCGATGCGGCCGCGGACCGCCGGGATGCTGCCGCCCGGCTCGCCGGCGACGATCAGGGCGCGCACGGCGGAGGAGCACAGGTCGAGGCCCTCGCGGCCGGCGACCTCGGCGAGGTGCAGCGCGTAGGTCGGCGTACAGAGGACAACCGTCGCCGCGTGATCGAGCAGGAAGCGCTGCCGGGCGACGCTGCTCATGCCGCCGCCAGGCAGGCACCAGAGGCCCAACCGCGATGCAGCCTCGTAGGCCGTCCAGAAGCCC
Organism: Planctomycetota bacterium; assembly: GCA_016177925.1. Classification (GTDB taxonomy): domain Bacteria; phylum Planctomycetota; class Planctomycetia; order Gemmatales; family Gemmataceae; genus JACOUH01. Next base: position 9,577 of record JACOUH010000040.1, read on the forward strand.
AGGAACGGGCCGAACGAGAACGGGAAGAACAGCCGGTCGCCCTTGCCGACGCCGACGATCTCGAAGATCTGCTCCCAGTTGTCCAGCGCCCACGACCAGCTCTGGGGCGTATCGAGCCAGCGCAACGGCTGGCCCGAGGTGCCGGAAGTCTGGTGCAGGCGGCAGTAGCGGTCGAGTGGGTAGGTCAGGTCGGTGCCGTAGGGCGGATGTTCTTGCTGGTCAGCGAGCAGCTCGGCCTTGGTGGTGAACGGCAGGGAGCGCAGGTCGGTCACGGAGCGGATGCCGGCGAACTTGCGGGCGTAGAAGGGATTGTGTGGCAGGATCTCGGCGAGCAGCAGGCGCAGTCGTTCGGTCTGGAGATCCTCCAGCGCGGCGCGGCCCAGGAATGCCCGACTCGAAATGGCCATTACGGCTCGGTGTCTGTCTCCACGGCGAGCGGGGGGTGTGAACCCCCCGGTCCTTCAAATTACCGGGGGGTTCACACCCCCCGCTCGCCAGGGGCGGTCACTTGATCTTGTAGCAGAACAGCAACTCCTGGTCGCGCAGGTATAGGCGGCCGCCGGCGATTACCGGGTGCGTCCAGTGGCGGCCCTTCGCCGCCTTTTTGCCATGTTGCGGGATCTCGAAACGTCCCTTTTCGTTCCAACCCTTCGGCGACGCTTCCACCAGCGCAACCGTGCCCGAGTCCTCTTCGTAGCAGTAGAGATTACCGTCGGCGTAGATCACTGAGCCGGCCTCCAGCGCCTCCTTCTCTGACCAGATCTCCTTGCCCTGCTCGAAGTCCTGACAGATCCAGCCGCGCCGGTCGGAGTAGCCGTAGACGTGCCCGTCCACCAGGACGTAGCCGCCCAGGTCGTTCTTCATGACCTTGTTGCTGTACACCCTCTTCGCGTCGAACTTCGCGCCCTTCTTCTTGATGAGCTTGACCCTGTCGCAGCCCGAACCGCCGGCGCTGACGTAGATGTAGCCGTCGTGGTACAGCGGCGTGGGGATGGGCGCGTCCGGCGAGGCAGGCGGGCGCTTCTTGTATTGCCACAGTACGTCGCCGTTCTTGGCGTCGACGCCTGCCAGGCCTTCGGCCCGCCGGGGAAGCAGACGAGCTGATCGCCGTCGACCAGCGGCGACCAGGTGTAGCCACAGCCGATGCCTGCCGGGCCGACATCGCCGGCCCGCACCTGACCGCCGAGGTCCTTCGTCATGCTGACGCGCCACTGCTTCGCGCCGCCGTCGGCCTTGACGCAGACGAGGTCGCCGTAGCCACCCAGCGCGTAGACGAAATCACCGGCAACCGCCGGGGTCGCCCGCGGCCCGTCGCCGTATTGGTTACCCGGGAAGGTGTAGCTCGGTCCGATCTTCGCCTTCCACAGCTCCTTGCCGTTCTTGACGTCGAGGGCGAGGAGGTATTCCGTACCGTCGCGGGTGCCCATGATGTAGAGACGATTACCGACGATGGCCGGGCCGGAGTAGCCGGCCCCTGTCTGGTTGAAGGTCCACAGGCGTTGCGGGCCACCCTTGGGCCACTGCTTAAGAAGGCCCTTTTCCGGAGAGATGTTATCGCGTGTCGGTCCCTGCCACTGCGGCCAGTCAGCGGCGAACAGTGCCGGGGCGAACAGCCCAAAGACGAGAGCGAGAGCCGGGGTTTTGTTCATCCGTGTACCTCATCTGTTGTAGGACGGATTTCCAATCCGTCCGGGCACCAAGTCCGGACGGATTGGAAATCCGTCCTACAACCCCGCTGGCGCGGCGGGCTGGTCGTCGCTGTTACTGCCCGCCGTTGGATCGGATGTCGTAGCAGAAGATGAGGTCCTGGTCGCGCAGGTAGAGCCGGCCGTTGGCGACCACCGGATGCGTCCAGACGCGGCCGCTTTGGCCGATGTCGGACTGCTTGGGGATCTTGAAGCGACCGTGCTCCCGCCACCCCTTCGGCGACGCGTCCATCAAGACCGCCGTGCCGTTGCCCTCGCTGTAGCAATACAGCTTGCCGTCGACGCAGGTTAGGCTGCCCTTGCCGAGTTTGTTGCGCTCCGACCACACGATCCTTCCGCTCTTGAAATCCTGACAAACCCAGCCCTTGCCATCGGAGTAACCGTAGACGTGCCCCTCCAAGAGGACGACGCCGCCGTGGTGGTTGACCATGTTCGTGTTGGCGTAGACCTTCTCGGCCTTGAAGCCGTTCGCGCTGTCGCCCATGAGCTTGAGCAAGTCACAGCCGGCGCGATAGCCGGAAGTGATGTAGACGTAGCCGTCGTTGTAGATCGGCGTCGGGACGACGGCCGTGCGGAAGGCCCGCTGCTCGTAGCGCCACAGTAGCTTGCCGTCCTTGGCGGCGACGCCCGCGACCCCCCGGCCCGTCATTTGGACGTACTGACGCGTGCCGTCGAACTCGATTGCGATGGGCGAGGAGTAAGCGGCCGAGTCGGTCAGCCCTTCGCTGCGCCAGATCACCTTGCCGTTGGTCTTGTCCAGGGCAGCCAACGTGCCGCGGCGACCGCCGGGGGTGCAGATTAGCTGGTCGCCGTCAATCAGGGGAGATTCGCTGTAGCCCCAGTGGGACATCATCTGGCCGCCAAGGTCGCTCTTGAGGTTGACGTGCCAGCGCTTCTTGCCGTCGGCGATGGCGAGGCAGACGAGTTCGCCCTGGCCGCCGAGGGCGTAGAGGGCTTCGCCCTCGACGGTGGGCGTGCCGCGCGGGCCGTTGCCGCGGTCCAGCCGAGAGAGGCTGCTGACTCTGCTCGACCAGACCTTCTTGCCGCTTTTCGTGTCCAGAGCGAGGACCACGTCGCTGTTGTTTTCAGTGCCCATCGTGTAGAGCCGGTTGCCGACGACGGCGGGGCCGGAGTAGGCGTTGCCGGCATCGGCGTAGGTCCACAGGAGTCTCGGACCATCCGCGGGCCAGTCCTTGAGCAGTCCTTTTTCCTTCGAGATCTCGGTACGTTCGGGGCCGCGCCACTGCGGCCAGTCGTCGGCACGGACGGCCGGGACCGCGAGCAGGGCGGCGAGGAGGGCGGGCAGCGTGCGCGTGTTCATCCGTTACCTCGGAGAAAGCGGGGCGGAGTAGTCGGTGGGGCAGGCGCCGGCACGGCCGGGCGGGAGCAGACGAAGCAGGGGGGAGGGTCTTCTCTGCGGGGGCCGTGGGACGAGGTCAATCTCTCCGTCACTATACGGCGGCGGGAAGGCGCCGCCAAGCAGTTTGTCCCCGCCCGGCGTGCATCATTGGTACAGACGATGCCCTCACCGGCGCCATTCACCTCTTCTTGCTCCCCTCTCCCCCCGCTTCGGCAATCCTGTTCGGCTCGGAAGGTGCAAGGAGCGTGAAGGGATCGGTTGGGGCGGTAGGGTGGACACGGATGCGCGCGGCGCCGCCGTGGCAGGCGGCTCCGGAGACCCCCTGGCAGGCTGGCAGCTGCGCGGAAGCCGGGCAACGTCCACCACTATCACGGCTTCGAGGACGCCAGCTACCTCGATTTCACCCTGAGCGCCGCCATTGCTCCGGGTTGGAGAGCGTACTTGGGCGGTCGGAAAAAACCCGAACACTTCCTTGCGATCCTCACCCCGGGGCGAGTAGAATCTTGTCTTCGAGTTCGAGGCCGGCGGCGGGAAAGCCGAGAACCGGGGAATCGTCGAGCAACGAATGTTCCGCTTCGTTGACGACTCGACGTCCGCGGGAAAGGTCGGGTCGGTCACCGTCCCTGCTGATCGGCGGCAGCTCCTTGACGTGAGTCTGACGGGCCTCGACCAACCAGTCGGCGAGTCAGCCAGTCCGTCAGTCGGACAGTCTCCGGACTTCCTGACTTATCGACTTATCGACTGGGCGACTTTCGACGTTGCATCCATGACCCCGACCTGCAACTCCAGCCGAACGAACCGCCTCCTGCAGCGCGTGCGCTCCCAAGACGGCGTCGCGCTGGACGAGCTGTTCGCGCTGCACAGCGAGCGGCTGCGGAAGATGGTGCGTCTGCGCCTTGACCGCCGGCTGCGCGGCCAGTTCACCTCCTCGGCGGTGCTGCAGCAGGTCTACACCGATGCCTGCCAGCGCATCGGCGAGTACCTCGCCGATCCCAAGCAGCCAGTCTTCCTGTGGCTACGGCGGATCACCGGCGAGCGCATCCAGGGGCTGCACCGCCAGCACCTCGGGGCCCATGTCGTCGATGCCGGGGCCGAGCTGTCGCTGTACCGCGGCGCCCTGCCCGAGGTCAACTCGGGGTCGCTGGCCGCTCAGCTCATTGGCGACAAGCCAGCCAACCAGGCCCTGGTGCGCGCCGACATGCTCCTCCGCCTTCAGGAAGCGCTCAACGGCCTGGATGCCTATGACCGCGAGATCCTGGCCATGTGCCACTTTGAAGAGATGCGCGATGAGGAAGTGGCCGCCGTCCTCGCCATCGACAAAATGACGGCCACGTTGCGCTACGTCCGCGCCCTGAAACATCTGAAAGAGATCCTGAAAAGCATCCCCGGCTTCTTCTAGGTGGTGAGGTGGTGGGGTGGTAAGGTGGTGGGGTCGTGGCCGCGGGCCGCCCACCACCCCACCACCTCACCATCGCACCACCCAACCCACTGAGGGGGGACGGCCATGAACTCTTCCGCCTCCGATCCCAATCTGGTCGGGCAAGTCGTTGCCGAGTGGCGCGAGCGCCTGCGCCGCGGCGAGCGCTTCGAGCTGGACGAGTACACGGCCCGCTACCCGACGATCGCCGATGAGCTGCGCGACCTGTTCCCGGCGCTGGTCATGATCGAGGACCTCAAGGGGGAGGTCGGCGACCTGACCGGCAGCGTCGCCGCCGGCTCCGTTCAGCCCGGCAGCCAGGTGCTGGAGCGGCTCGGCGACTACCGCATCCTGCGCGAAATCGGCCGCGGCGGCATGGGCATCGTCTACGAGGCCGAGCAGGAGTCGCTGGGTCGCCGCGTCGCCCTCAAGGTGCTGCCGGGCGGTGCCATGCTCGACGAGCACCAGCAGAAGCGGTTCCAGCGCGAGGCCAAGGCGGCGGCGCGCATGCACCACACCAATATCGTTCCCGTGTACGGCGTCGGCGAGCACGAGGGCATGCTCTACTACGTCATGCAGTTCATCCAGGGCCTCGGGCTGGACGAGGTCCTCACCGAACTGCGGCGGCTGCACGAGGCCCGGGGCGGCTCCCCTCCGACCACTCCAGCCCGGACCAAGGACGTGTCGGCGGTCGACGTTGCCCAGTCGCTCCTCACCGGCCAGTTCGCCGCGGCCGGGCCGGCCACCCTCACGAAGGCGCCGGACGGGGCCGGCTCGTCGAACGGCCAGGCGTCAGGGGAACTGCCCGCGATCGAAGTGGCCCCCGGCGGGCCGGCGCCGGCCACCTGCCCTGACGCCAGGGAACTGGCCAAGGGGATGGGTGTGCCGCCGGTCAACAGAGGGCAGGAATCAGGAGTCAGGAGTCAGGAATCAGCCGGAGGCCCTTCCACCCTGACCCCTGCGAAGGCGACCCGGACCTCCCCGACCGAGAAGTCGCTGTCGGAATCGGGCCGGCACTACTGGCTGAGCGTCGCCCGCATCGGCGTGCAGGTGGCCGAGGCCCTCGACTACGCCCACAGCCAGGGCGTCTTGCACCGCGACATCAAACCCTCCAACTTGCTGCTCGACACACAGGGCACTGTCTGGGTCACCGACTTCGGCCTGGCCAAGGCGGCCACCGACAGCGATGCCCTCACCCATACCGGCGACATCGTCGGCACGCTGCGCTACATGGCCCCCGAGCGCTTCAACGGCGTCTCCGACGCCAAGGGCGACATCTACAGCCTCGGGCTGACGCTGTACGAGCTGGTCTGCCAGCGGCCCGCCTACGAGGAAACCGACCGTAACCAGCTCGTCAAGCGGGTCATGGACGGCGCCCCGGCCCAGCCGCGCAAGCTCAACGCGGCCATCCCCCGCGACCTGGAAACCATCATCGTCAAGGCGATCGACCACGAACCGACGCGCCGCTACGCCAGCGCCCGCGCCCTGGCCGACGACCTGAAACGCTTCCTCGACGACAAGCCCATCCAGGCCCGCCAGGCCGGCGCCCCCGAACGGCTGTGGCGCTGGTGCCGCCGCAACCCGGTCATTGCCAGCCTCAGCGCCGCCCTCCTGGTGCTGCTCGTCGCCCTGGCCGCCGGCTCCACCGTTGTCGCCCTGCGCTTCCAGAGCATGGCCAAGGAAGAGAACCGGCTCCGCGTCAAGGAGAGCCAACTCCGCGAATCCGCCGACGACGCCCGCAGCAGAGCCGACGGCGCCCGCGCCACGGCCGAGGCCAACCTCCAGGAAGCCCAGCGCCAGAAGAAGCTCGCCGAGGACCACCTCCAGGAAGCCGAGCGCCAGAAGAAGCTTGCCGAAACCAACTTTCGCCAGGCGCGCCGAGCCATCGACGACTCGCTGACGCGCATCAGCGAGAGCAAGTTGCTCAACGTCCCTGGCCTCCAGCCGCTCCGCAAGGAGCTGCTCGAGGCGGCCCTGCGCTACTACCAGGGCTTCCTCCAGCAGCACGCCGACAACCCCGCCGTGCAGAAGGACCTGGCGACGGCGTACACCCTCGTCGCCAAGATCACCGCGGACGTCGCCTCCCGCGAGAAGGCGCTCCAAGCCTATGGGCAGGCCCTGGCGCTGCGCAAGCAACTGCTGCAGCGCAACCCCAACGACCTGGACTTGCAGGCGGACCTCGCCTTGCACCACCAGGCGATCGGCCGGCTGCAGCAGACCGACAATCCCAACGCCGCCCTCCAGTCGCTGCAGGAGGCAGCAGGCATCCTGCGCACCGTCATCCCGCGGAGTCAAAACAAACTGGAGCTGCTGCACGCCTTCGCCAGCGTCCACAACGACCTCGGCGTCGTCTACGTCCGCAAGAACGAACCGCTGGAAGCGATGAGCTACTACACGGCGGCCTTGAAGCTGCAGCGGCAACTCGTACACGAGAACCGCGACCACCCGCGCAGCCCACAGCTGAAGTACGACCTGGCCAACCAGCTTACCCGCATGGGCAAACTGCAAGGGGACATCGGCCTGTCCACCGAGGCGCTGAAGTTGCACGGCGAGGCGCTGGCGCTGCTCCGCGCGATCGTCGCCGCCCCGGCGAGCGGGGCCAGTCATGGCCCCGGGAACAGTGACCGGGGCCATGACTGGCCCCGCTCGCCCGAGATCAACGACTGGCAGCGTGCCCTGGCCGCTAGCCACGAGGCGATCGGCGACGTGCAGGACCAGGAGGGCCAGCCGGCCGAGGCACTCAAGTCCTACCTGCAAGCGCTGCCGGTGCGGCTGCGGCTGGCGACGGCCAACCCGGCCGTCACGGATTACCAGGGGGACCTGGCGCACGCTCACTTCACCCTCGGCCAGCTGCAAGCGAAGAGGAACCAGACGGCCGCTGCGGCGTTGTCGTACCGCTCCGCCATCGACCGCCAGCGCCTCGTCGTCGCCGCCGTCCCCGAATCGCCAGAGCCGGTGCGGCTGCTGGCCCGCCAGTTCGCCCGGCTTGGCGCGGCGCAGCGGCAGCTGGGTCAGCCGGCCGAGGCGCTGCACTCCTACCGGGAAGCGCGCGCCCTGTTGGAGACGCTCCCTCAGCCGGCCCCCGGCGACTTGTACGAGCTGGGGTGCAGCCGGGCGGCGTGCGGGCTGCTCGTCGGCCACGGCAAGACCGAGCTGACGCAAAAGGAACAGGCGCAGCGGCAGAAGGACGCCGAGCTGGCCCTCGACGCGCTGCGTAAGGCGGTGGCCAGCGGCTTCCGCGACCTGGCGCGGCTGCGAAACGATCCGGAGTTGGAGGCCCTGCGGCCGCAGGCCAGTTTCAAGGAGCTGCTTGTCGAGTTGGAGAAGAAGGTCAAGGTTCTGGCGTGGGAGCCGGACTTCGAGGCGGCCAAGGCACGGGCGGCGCGGGAAAAGAAGGACCTCTTCATCTACTTTACGGGCTCCGATTGGTGCTACTGGTGCCTGCTGGTCCGCAGGGAAGTCTTCGGCAAGGACGCCTTCCTCGACGCCGCGCCGCGCCACTTCGTCCTGGTGGAACTGGACTTCCCGCGCTACAAGGTCAACCCGAAGAACTTCGAGCAGAACCGGGAGCTGTTCCACCGCTGGGGGCTGAAGGGCTTCCCCAGCCTGATCCTGGCCGACGCCCAGGGCCGGCCGTACGCCAACCTCCGCGGCGGCACCCCGGTGCGCGACACCCCCGAGGCGTACGTGCAGTTGATGACGAAACTGCGCCAGAACCGGCTGGCGCGCGACGAGCACTTCACGCGGGCGCTGGCGGAGGAGGGGCAGGCGAAGGCCAACAGCCTCGACCGGGCCCTGAGCCTGCTGCCGCGTGACTTCATTCAGGCCGACTATGGCGACGCCCTCGCCCAGGTCCTCGAACTTGATCCGCTGGACAAGGCGGGGCTGCGCTCCAAGTATCTCCCCTTGCTGCTCGGTAACCGGCGCATCGACGTCCAGGATGCCATGAAGAAGCAGGACTGGGACGGCACCATCGTCAAGATCGACAAGATCATCAACGATCTGAAGCCGACCGACACGGTGGCGGCGGACATGCTGTTGAACCGCGCCCGCGCCTACGCCAAGCTTTCCCAGTGGGACAAGGCCGAGGCCGACTACACCCGGGCCGTGGAGCTGAAGCCGGCCGACGCCAACCTGCGCATCGAGCGCGGCCGGTTCTTCGAGAAGCGAGGGCAGCCGGAGAAGGCTGCCGCCGATTTCAGAGTGACCATCGACACCAAGAAGAAGCTCGTGGAAACGAGCCGCGCCGCCTTCACGCGGACGCCGCACGTCCTCAAAAATCGGGTCGCCCTGAGCGACGCCTACCGGGAGCTGGGCGAGGTGCAGCGGAAGGCCGGCCGGCCGGCGGACGCGGCGGCAACGGCGCTGTTGCGCGTCCAGCTCTGGCCGGGTCATTTCAGCGAGCTGTACGACGCCGCCTGCGAGCTGGCGCTGTGCGTCCCCGCGGTGGGCGAGACCGGGGCCCTGACCCCCCAGCAGCAGGCCGAGCGTCGCCGCTACGCCGACCAGGCGATGGACCTCCTGCGCCGCTCGGTGCTCGCGGGGATGACCGACGTCGCCCATTTCAAAGCCGACACCGACCTGACCGCCCTCCACGGCCGCGACGACTACAAGGCCCTGGTGCGGCAGCTGGAACAATCGAGGCAGTTCTCCGCCGCCACGGACGAAGGCCGCGTCCTCAAGGGACATACGCACCCGCTGATCGAGAGCGTGGCTTTCGCCCCTGACAGTCGCCGCGTCCTTTCCTCGGGATTCGATAACACGGTCCGTCTGTGGGACGCCGAGACGGGGAAGGAGTTGCACCGCTTGACGGGCCACACCGGGCTGGTTCACGGGCTGGCCTTCTCGGCTGACGGTCGTCGGATCGTGACCTCCGGCAGCGACGGCACCGTCCGCCTCTGGGACGCCCAGACGGGCAAGGAGATCAAGCGCTTCACGGGCCACAGCGGCAACGTCTACGGCGTGGCGATGCTGCCGGACGGCAAGCAGATCCTGTCGTGCGGCAAGGACAAGACGCTGCGGCTGTGGGACGTCGAGACAGGCAAGGAAATTCGCCAGCTGACCGGGCACAGCGCTTCCGTCGCGGCCCTGGCACTGACCGCCGACGGCCGGCGGGCCGTCTCTGTCTCCGGGGACGCCACGCTGCGCTTCTGGGAGGTGGCGACCGGCAAGGAGTTGCAGCGGTTGAAGATGCCGCAGGCCGTCTGGAGCGTGGCAGTGTCGTGGGACGGCCGTCGGGCCCTGGCCGGCAGCACCAGCGGCCCGGTGTTCCTGTGGGACCTGGACAAGGGCCGGCTACTCCGCCGCCAGGAGGATCATTGGGCCGGGGTGCGGGCCGTGGGCTTCACTCCCGACGGCAAGCGAGCCCTGTCAGCCAGCGTCCGCGGCGGCCTGGTCCTCGGGGACGTGGAAACCGGCGCCGAGATCTATCGCTTCGCGCCGACGCTGCCGTGCGGCGGGCTGGCCGTCGCCCCGGACGGGCGCCGCGTCGCCACGGCCAACAACGATGGCAAGGTCCACCTGTGGGCGCTGGCGGAGGGCACGCTCCGCGCCCGCACGCATGCCCAGCTCGGCGAGCTGGACAAGGCGCTTGCCGGTTACGACCAGGTCGTCACGCAGCGGCCCGGCGACACGGAAGTGCGCATCGAGCGCGCGCGCTTCCACGCCCACCAGAGGCAGTGGGACAAGGCCATCGCTGACTTCGCCCAGGTGTTGCAAACGCGGCCGGACGACGTGGACGCCCTGGTGGAGCGCGGCCGCTGCCACGCGCGGCTCGGTCGCTGGGACGACGTTGCCGCCGACTTCGGCAAGGCGTTCGCCTTGCTTCCCGATGACGCCGCGGGGCAACGTCGCGCCTGGAGCGAGGAGCTGGCCGCGTGGGACAAGTCGTTCGCAAAGGTACTGGCGGCGCGGCCGAAGGACGCTCAACTCCTGTTCGCGCGCGGCCGCTGGCACGCCCGTCACAGCCGCTGGCAGGAAGGGGCTGTCGACTTCGCCAAGGGCATGGAGCTAGGGCCGCCGGACAACGCGGAGACGTGGTTCGAGCACGCCTCGTTGCGCCTGCTGGCCGGCGATGGGGAGGGCTATCGCCGGGTCTGTGCCTCATTGCTGGCAGCGCATGAGAAGAAGGGCAGCGCCGTGATGCGGCCGTTCCTGGTGGCCCGCGCCTGCACGCTGGCGCCGGCCGCGGTGCCGGACCTGAAGAAGCCGGCCCAGGCCGCCCAGCAGGAGCTGACAACCAACGCCGCGGCGTACTGGTCCCTGACTCAGCAAGGGGCCCTCTTCTGCCGGGCAGGCCGGTCCGAGGAGGCACAGGGGGTGCTGAAGGAATGCATGGAGAAGTACCCCGACTGGGACGGGCAGATCCTGAACCGGCTGTGGCGGGTGCTCGTTCAGTACCAGCAGGGACAGAAGGAGGACGCCCGCGAATCGCTGACGGCAGTGGGGCCGTGGTTCGACAAGCACGGCGGCGTCATGCCGTCGAAGAGGGAGGGGACGCTGGCGCTGCACCTGCACGACTGGCTGGAAGCTCACATCCTGCACCGCGAGGCTCAGGCCCTGGTAAAGGGTGTGGCGGGTACTTCGCCCTGAATCGGCTTTGCCTCAAAAATCCCCTTTGAAGGCCCCTTTTACGTTAGCCTCCCCCTTTCTGCGTTAGCGGTAGCATGACCGCCTGACCGCCTGCCGCTCGCCTCCGGAGGTCGCCATGTCGAACGACACACCAGCGCCGGATCAGACGCCCGCGCCGCCCGCCGAATCGAAGTGGATACTGGTCTTTTACGTCTTCACGTTCTTCGTCCTGCTGCTGCTCGTCCCCATCGGGCTACAACTGCCGGGCGAGGCGAAGTTGCTATTCCCCATGCTCCTTATGGCGCTGTCATTGGTCGTCGGCCTGGGGAGCGTCACTTATCGGGCGGTCCGAGAACTGGAAAAGCGAGTCGCACACCTGGAAAGGCCCCCGGCAAACCATCCGCCTCCGTGAGCCTGCCGGGATGGCATTTCTGCGTTAGAAAACCTTTTTCTGCGTTACGAGGGGGCTTTTTAGGGCAATGCCCGCCACTCTCTCATTCTCATCATTTCCCGCTCAGACTGCGCGCTCGCCGGCCGCCGGAAGTTTCTGTTCGAGCGCGGGGAGAAGGGTTCCCTCTGTCATTCCGGCGAGAGGTCGTCCAGGTGGTGGCCGAGTTTCTCCTTCTTGGTCTTCAGGTAGTGGTAGTTGTTCGGATTGGCCGGCACCTGGATTGGCACTCGCTCGACGATGTTCAGCCCGTAGCCCTCAATCCCCACGACCTTTTTCGGGTTATTGGTCAACAGCCTGATATCGCGCACGCCCAGATCGACGAGAATCTGGGCGCCGATGCCGTAGTGGCGTAGGTCCGGCGCGAAGCCCAACCGCAGGTTGGCCTCGACGGTATCCAGTTCCTCTTGCTGTTGTAGCTGGTAGGCGCGCAACTTGGACAAAAGGCCGATGCCACGCCCCTCCTGCCGCATGTACAGCACCACGCCCTTACCCGCCTCCGCCACCTGCTTCATTGCTTGGTGCAACTGCGAGCCACAGTCGCACAGCTTGCTCTCGAAGACGTCGCCGGTCAAACACGAGCTGTGGATGCGCACCAGGATCGGGTCCTGCTGGACGGGGACGCAGCCCTCCACTTCGACGCCGACCCCCCCCTTGCACAGGGCCAGGTGCGGCTCCGGGTCGACCACCGAGGTGTAGGCAATCAGGTCGAACTCTCCGTGGTGCGTCGGCAACTTGACGACCAGCTCGCGGCGGATCAGCTTCTCGCGCTGGCGGCGGTACTTGATCAGGTTCTCGATGGTACACATCTTCAGTGCGTGGCGGCGGCAGAACTCGCGCAGCTGCGGGACACGGGCCATGCGGCCATCGTCCTGGAGGACCTCGCAGATGACCGCGGCCTCCTGGAAGCCGGCCAGTCGCGCCAGGTCGACGCTGCCCTCGGTGTGGCCGGTGCGGACGAGCACGCCGCCGGGCTGGGCGCGGAGACCGTCGACGTGTCCCGGGCGCACCAGGTCTGCCGGCACGCCGTGCGGGTTGACGGCTGCCTGGATCGAGCGGCAGCGGTCGTAGGCCGACGTGCCTGTCTCGATGCCGCTCCGAGCGTCAAACTTGACGGTGAAGGCGGTGCCCATGCGGGCGCTATTGACCGACGTCTGCGGATCGAGATGCATTCGCTCGCACAGAGGCGCCGACATGGACAGGCAGAGGATGCCGCGGGCGTGGGTGAGCATGAAGTTGATCGCCTCGGGCGTGACGCGATCAGCGGCGATGACCAGGTCGCCCTCGTTCTCGCGATACTGGTCGTCGACGAGGACGATCATGCGACCGGCGCGCAGTTCGTCCAGGGCCTCCTCGATGGTACAGAACGTCCCGTTGTCGTCGGTCATTCGCGGACCTCCTCGGGTGGTGAGGTGGTTGGTTTTCCGCTTGCGGCTTAGCGCTCGCTTGTCCTGACGGGGCGGAGCGAACGCTAAGCCGCAAGCGGAAGACCTGGCACTGACCAACCACCGGCCCCTGTACGTCTCTTTCGATCGTCCGTAACTATTTTAGGAGCAGCGGCGGTACGATAGCAGGGCAGGGCGCGTCATGAAACTGGCATTCAGCACCAATGCGTATCTGCGATTCCCCTTCGAGAAGGCGGCGCAGCGGCTGGCGGCGATCGGCTATCGCGGCATCGAAATCATGGCCGATGTGCCGCACGCCTGGCCCGCCTTCCTGCCCGAGGAGCACAAGCAGACCATCCGCGACACGCTGACAAAACACAACCTCGCCATCTCCAACATCAACGCGTTCATGATGAACGCCATCAACGATGCCCGCCAGCGCTACTGGCACCCCTCCTGGATCGAGCCCGATCCGCACTATCGCCAGGTTCGCATCGACCACACGAAACGCGCCCTGACGCTGGCCCGCGAACTGGGCGCCCCGTGCATCACCACCGAGCCGGGCGGGCCGGTCGAGAAGGGCGCGTCGTGGTCGGCGGCGCTGAAACTGTTCGTCGAGGGATTGAAGCCAGTGCTCGAACACGCCGAGAAGGAGGGCCTGCTGCTGCTGGTCGAGCCGGAGCCCGACTTGCTGATCGAGCGAGCGGATCAGTTCGAGGAACTGATGCGGCACCTCGACTCGCCGGCGGTCGGGTTGAATTTCGACATCGGCCACTTCTACTGTGTCGGCGACGACCCCGCCGCGACGGTGCCACGGCTGGCGAAGTACACGCGGCACTACCACCTCGAGGACATCGCCGCCACGCGCGTCCACCATCACCTCGTCCCCGGCGAGGGGGCCATCGACTTCGCCGCCACCTTGCGGGCAATCCGCGCCACCGGGTACGATGGCTGGATTACCATCGAGCTGTACCCTTACGTCGACGACCCCGACGCGGCGGCCCGGACCGCCCTGGAACGTGTCTCGCAAATCATGGCGACGCTATGAACCGCCTGCGCGTTTACGCCCAGCTCGTGCGCCTGCCCAACCTGCCGTCGGCGCTGGCCGATGTCTGCCTCGCCGGCTTCGCCCTCGCCGCCCAGCCTCCTGTCGGCCGGCTCGTCGACGGCTTCCCCTTTGACGCCTTATTGCTGCTGCTGCTGTCGTCGGCATGCCTGTACTCGTCGGGCATGGTCTGGAACGATTACTTCGACCTGGAGCAGGATCGGCGCGAGCGTCCGTTCCGCCCGCTGCCGTCGGGACGCGTCAAGCCAGGCGAGGCAGTGCGCCTCGGCGCCGGACTGATGGCCGCTGGCGCGGGCTGCGCCTTCGTCGCGGGTCGCGTCTCCCTCTGGCTAGCGCTGGTGCTGGTCGCAGCGATCCTCGCCTACGACGGGTGGCTGAAGCGGACCTGGGCCGGCCCGGTCGGCATGGGCCTGTGCCGCTTCCTCAACGTGCTGCTGGGCGTGTCGCTGGCGGGGACCCTGGCTGTCCCGTGGGCGCTGCACTTGGCGACGGTGGTTGGCCTGTACATCGCCGGGGTGACGTGGTTCGCCCGCACCGAGGCACGGCAGAGCAGTCAGTCCGCCTTGCAAGGGGCGGCGGCCATCATGCTGGCGAGCCTGGTCCTGGCGCTGCCGTTGCCGGTCCGCGGCGAGCGGGCGGCCTCATCGGTGCTGTTCCCCTACTTGCTCGTGGCCCTTGGCTTCCTGATCGGCCTGCCGGTCAGCCGGGCGATCGTCAGTCCGACGCCGTCGCATGTCCAGGCGGCGGTCAAGCGCTGCCTGCTCGGCCTGATCGTCCTCGACGCCGTGCTGGCGACGGCGCTGGGCGGGGTGGCGGGACTGCTGATCCTCGTGCTGCTCGTGCCGGCGCTGGCCCTCAACTGGCAAAAGTGGCTTTACGCGACCTGATGACTCGCTCGGCAGAAATGAGGAATGAGGAATGAGGAATGAGGAATGAAAGACAAGAAGAGTCTGACTTCTATTCATCATTCAGCATTCAGCATTCATCATTTCCTAGAGCGCCTCCTCGCGGCACTGGACCGCGTACCCGGGCTGGGCGGCGGCATCACGCACCTGGTCTTTCTGAGCCTGTTCTTCGGCACCTCGTTGATGCTTTACCTGACCGTGCTGCGATTGCGCGGCCCGGCGGTGGCGTTCCGCACGCGCGTCGCCTGGGATACGGCGTTTCCGTTCACGCCGTGGTGGGTGTGGATCTACCTGCTGCCGTACGTGCTCGGCCCGCTGCTGACGATCGTCATGAGCCGGGCCGCGTTTGCCTGGTACGTCCGGCGAGGGACGCTGGTGGTGCTGGTGTCGTTGGTGATCTTCGCGGCAGTGCCGACGCAGACGGTTCGCCCGCTGCAAGACGACCCGGCGAACGAGGAGCGGCTCGGCGCGGGCTGGACGGCCGACCTGTATCGGTGGATGGTGGAGATCGACGACCCGCCGGCGAACGCGGCGCCGAGTCTACACGTCAGCCTGAGCTGCCTCTTGGCGTGGGCAATGGCCTACGACTTCCCGCGCTGGCGAGCGGCGGCCGCGGCGGGGGCGATGGTGATCTGGCTGTCGACACTATTCACTGCTCAGCATCACCTGATCGACGTGGTGACGGGAGCACTGCTGGCGAGCCTCGCTGCCATCGGCGGACCGCACCGGGGAGGACGTTCGCCGTCACTCTGAATGGAATTGTCCGGCCGCTGAAGCGGCGCAGACCATCGTGTCACACCAACTCGGGGATCGGCTCGGCGTCGATGAGACGGATCGGCCGACTGCCCGGGCCCGGCATCATGACGTGGTCGAGATCGATGCCCAGGCCCTTGTAGATCGTCGCCAGCACGCGCGGCGGCTCAATCGGATACTCGTGCGGTTGGCTGCCGATCTTGTCCGAGGAGCCGATCACGCGCCCGCCCTTGATGTTGCCGCCCGCCAGGAAGTTCGTCCACACCGGCGGCCAGTGACCGCGACCGCCGCGGCCGTCGATATTCGAGGTCCGGCCCATTTCCGATAGCGTGGCCACGACCGTTTCATACAGCAGCCCGCGTTCTTCCAGGTCGAGGATCAGGGCCGAGTAGGCCTGGTCGAGCTGCGGCAGCAAGTGCCGCTCGTAGTCCCGCGGCGTCGAGTTCAAGGTTCCACCGTCAGCGTGCATGTCCCAGCAGACGATGTTGAAGACCGTATCGAAATGGTTGATCGTCACAAAGCGGACGCCCCGTTCGATCAGCCGTCGCGCCAGCAGGCACGACTGGCCGAAGGTGTTGCGGCCGTAGCGGTCGCGCACGGAGGGTTTCTCTGCGGAGAGATCGAAGGCCTTTTTCGTCTGGGGCGAGGAGATCAGCGTGAAGGCGCGCTGATAGGCGGTGTCGTGCGTCGTCGTGGAGGAGTTCTCGACCTTCTGCTGGACGGTGTCGAGTTCGGCAAGCAGCTTGCGTCGCGAGCGGACGCGGAACTCCGTCTGTCCAGGCGGCGTGCTGAGGTTGGCCACCTTGAAGTCACTGCGGGCGGGGTCGGCTTCCAGGAAGAACGGCTCGTGGGCGCTGCCGAGATAGCCGGCGGTCTGGTTGCGCGAGGACGGCCCGCCGGTGTTGCCAATCCGGGCGGGCAGGATGATGGACGGCGGCAGGGCGCTCTTCTGGCCGAAGACGCGGGCAATGACCGAGCCGGCGTGCGGGTGGGCAGCGCCCGCGCCGAACTCGTGTCCAGTCTGCATCCACTGCTGCCCCGTCTCATGCGACGGCACGCTGTTGTGGTAGAGGCTGCGAATCAGCGAATAGCGGTTGGCGAGCCTGGCCATCAGCGGCAGGTGCTCGCATATATGGATGCCGGTGACATTGGTCCGCGTTGGCTTGAACGGCCCGCGGATGTCGGCGGGGGCGTTCGGCTTGGGATCGAAGGTATCGAGTTGGCCGGGCGAGCCAACGAGGAAGAGGGTGATGCAGTTCTTGACCTGTGCCTTGTCCTCGTCGACGGCGCCGGCCGCCTGCATGCGTAGGAAGTCGGGCAGGTTGAGGCCCACCAGTCCGGCAGCACCGGCCTGCAGGAAGCTCCGCCGCGTCGGTCCGCCGCAGGTGGGAACCTTGACATTTCCGATGTGCAACATGGCAATCCTCCGTTCACCGGACTGGTGTCTCCGATTAGTGTAGCGGACCTTGTTTGAGATTCCATGAACTTAGAGCCTCTAACTCTGGCGGGTCCTCGGGAGGGCGAGGCTCCTGCCGAGCCGGGCGCCGAAGGCTCGGCAGGAGCCTCGCCCTCCCGATCCGGTCATTCTGTTAGTGGCTCTTACCGTGATCCTGGCCGTGTACCGGCAGGGGGCTACGCGGAGATCGATCTCACGGCAGCGAGATCACGCCGCGCTGCGGCGGCAACCGCATCGTGAATTCGGCCTGGTGGGAGAGGAAGAATTCGAGGCCCAGCAGAACGGGCACCAGATCGCCGGGAGGATCACGGTGGGGAAACTTGGCCAGCAACGAGAAGGGACCTCGCAAGTACGGCGGCTGTTCCGTGGCCAGCCAGGCGTCGATGCGGCCCAGCTCACACGGCTGCCCGGCCCAGGTAATCCTGATTCCTGGAATCGGCTGCCAGGCGAGACGTTGCTGATGTACGTGAAAAGGCACCACCGACACGGGAGCGCCGGTATCCATCCAGCACAAGTCGCGCGGGCTTTCCGGTCCGGGCGGGGGCGCACCGAGATAGAGCGGGACTTTCAACCGGGCTACGGGGAGGGTCAGATGGCCGACCGACAGCTGCAAGAGGGAGCAGTCTACCGGGGTCGTGGCTTGAGGGAGGGGGGATGCCATGATGCGGATGACTTCCGGCACGGATCAGTGAGGGATTTCCCAGGGTCCGGGGCGAGGCACGAGGACGACCACGAGTTGCTGCCCGGGGACGCCGGCTTCCTTCGCTGCTTGTTCGACGACGGCTTGACGGTCTCTTCCAACAGCCAAGACTCGCTTGTTATGCACAACCACGAGCTTCCCAAAGTGCTCGGGGTTCTGCTGCACTTCGGGAGCATGCTCGGCCCAAGCGAAGTCATCGGCCATCCGTTGTTCGAGTTCGCTCATCTTGCGCAGTTGCATAACGTGTACTCCCCAGCGAGATAGCACCTGAACCTGCTTAGTGTATCACAGAACGTCCACCGAGAACTAAGGACGAAGAACTGATTGGCCGTGTACCCTTCGTACTTCCAGATTTCCAGGACGACCTCGCCGGTGCCCGGTGCCCGGCGTCTTGTCGGCGTGCTCGTGCGTCGTCTCAGCGCGGGCCGGCACCGTCGTGATCGTCTTGCCGTCACGGCTGATCCTTGCGGGCTTTGACCAGCAGGGCGGCGACGTCAGCCCAGAGTTGTTGCCACGCCGCCCGCTCCTTCTCGGGCAGTGCGGTCAGGGCCTTCGCGTCGCGCACAGCGGTCAGGTCCGCGTCCGCTTGCCAGTGGGCGAGCCGCTGCTGGATTGTCTGCCGAGTGTTCGGATTGCCTTTCTCGGTGAGACGGGTGTACGCAGCGAGATCGGCCTGCAGCCAGTCGAGGGCCTGTTGACGGAGACGAGCGCGTTCCTTGTCGTCCAGTTTGCCGGCGTCCACACCCTTGCCGGCAGCGGCCAGGGCAGCGGCACAGGCGGCGTTGTAGCGATGCTGGAAGCGCAGGTCGTCGGCCAGCTTCGGTTCGGTGGTGAACGCGTCAGCGAAGAAGCTGACCGCGGCGCGATAGCGCTCCTTGTAGACGACACAGAACAGGGCGAGTTCAACCTGCTCCTGCGGGCTGCCGGGCTTCATCTTTCTCGCAAGGATAGCAGGCAGCTGCTTGTCCAGTTCGAGCCATCGTTCTGTTTTGCGAAGGTCGTCGCGGATGATGGGCTGGTTGGGCAACAGTTGATCGGCCTTGCGGAAGGCGGCGACGGCCTCGCCCAGCTTCTTCTGCTTGCGCAGGGTGATGCCGAGGTTGCGGTACGCCGGGGCATAATCGGTCTTGAGTGCTATGGCCTTGCGGAAGGCGGCGACCGCCTCGTCCCGCTTCTGCTGGTCAGCCAGGGTGATGCCGAGGTTGTTGTACGCCACGGCGTAATCAGGCTGGAGGTCGATGGCCTTGAGGAAGGCGGCGACCGCCTCGTCCCGCTTCTTCTGATCACGCAGGGCGTTGCCGAGGTTGTTGTACGCCGAGGCCTTATCGGGCTGGAGTGCGATGGCCTTGCGGAAGGCGGCGACCGCTTCGTCCAGTTTCTTCTGGTCATACAGGGTGATGCCGAGGTTGTTGTACGCCTCGGCAAGATCGGGCTGGAGGTCGATGGCCTTCTTGTAGGCGGCGACCGCCTCGTCCAGCTTCTTCTGCTCACCCAGGGCGACGCCGAGGTTGTAGTAGGCCAGGGCGTCATCGGGCTGGAGTGCGATGGCCTTCTTGTAGGCGGCGACCGCCTCGTCCAGCTTCTTCTGATCACGCAGGGCGTTGCCGAGGTTGATGTACGCCGCGGCGTCATCGGGCGTGAGGGCGATGGCCTTGCGGCAGGCGGCGACCGCCTCGGCCACCTTCTTCTGGTCACGCAGGACGACGCCGAGGTTGGTGTAGGCCAGGGCGAAATCGGGCTGGAGTTCGATGGCTTTGCGGAAGGCCGCCTCCGCCTCCACCAGCTTCTTCTGGTCATACAGGGCGTTGCCGAGGCCGAGGTACGCTGGGATGAAATTGGGCTGGAGTTCGATGGCTTTGCGGGAGGCCGCCTCCGCCTCCACCGGCTTCTTCTGATCACGCAGGGCGTCGCCGAGCTTCTGCCAGGCCGCAGAGCTTTGGCGCCGCACGGCCAAGGCGGCCCGGCAATAGCCGACCGCCTCACCAGGCTTCGTCTTGGAGAGGGTATCTCCCAGATCGTAGCTCAGCCAAAAGTCGTTGGGGTGAAGAACCTGGGCCTGGCGCAGCCAAACTTCGGCCCTTCCCCCCGTGGCGATCAACACTTGCCCGACCAACGCCAACATCTGACGTGATAGCTGGCGGAAAGCTGCCTTGTCGGCCAGCAGCCTGTCGGCCAGGTCCTGCACCGCCTGGGGTTTCTTCCAGGCATCCGGGTCGCGCACCTTATCTCGCCAGGGGTCCGGGTCCGCCAGAGTCGCCACCGCCAGCAAACGCCTTTGCAGAGCGTTGTCTTTCTGGAATCCGGCCACAAGGGCCCAGTCGTCCAGGGCAGCCACTAGCTGCTCCCGGATGGCGGAACGCTGGACCAGGGCAGCGTCCGCGGACTCCTGCCCAGGCTGGAGTTTCAACCCCAAACGCCCGAAGGCGGCGGCATAACGCCGCATGGCTGTGCCTTTGTGGACCAGGCCCTTCCACATGACCGACTGATTTTCGCGGACCTTCTCCAGTTCCAGCGCCAGTTCCCGGTCGGCCTCAGCCCTGCGGTGCCACTCCTCCAGGGCCTGGATCTCTGTGTGCAACTCCTCGGCGAAGGGGCCCTCGGGACCGTCTGCCAGGTCCCGGGCGTGCTCCAGCGCTGTCCGCGCCGGGTCGAGCTTGTGCTTCCACTCGGAGGGCCGATCCAGCATCTGGAAGACGCCGCCTTTCGCCAGTTGCGCTTGCAGCTCCCCCCGGATCTGCTGGGCCTGCCCCACCGCCTGGGTAATGGTCTGCTCGATCCGCTCGTGGCGCCTGACCTGCTCCGTCCGCTGCTTCTGCCACAGCCAGGCGCCACTGCCGCCAACGATAACGAGCAGCAGCGCCGATGCGGCCAGGCCAAGGGTCAGTCGGCGAGCACGGCGCTCCATCTTGGCCCGCGCTTCCGCAGCGGCTCGCTCCAGCTCCGCCTGGCGAGCCCGTTCCTCGACCCGGGCTAGGTACGCCTCCACCGACCGAGCTACCTCGCCGGCGCCGCCCGGCCGGTCCGCCGGGTCCGCCGACAGACAACGCCGTGCCAGGCCGATCAGCTCCTCATCGGCCTCACAGGCATCCAGTCGCTCCAGGGCCTCGGCCAGTTCGGCCCGCCGCGCTTGCCGCAGCACGGCGATCCGGTCTGCGGCGACGTAAGGCGGCCGGCCCGTGAGCACCTCGCACAGGATGGCGCCGAGGCTGAACACGTCGCAGCGCGTGTCCAGCCGATTGACCTCGCCGAGGGCCTGCTCCGGCGGCATGTAGGCCGGCGTCCCCAGCACGTCCCCTTCCTGCGTCTCCGAGCCGCCCGAATCACCCCGCGCGACCTTGACCATGCTGGGGACGGCGAGCGGGGGGTGTGAACTCGAAGACCTTCAGAAAGCGCGGCCGGTCCTGCGTCGGGCTGGCCCGCTCCTTGAGCAGTTGGGCGAGGGTGACGCCCTTGACCAGCTTCATGGTGAAGTAGGGGCGGCCGTCGCCAGCGCGGCCCAGCTCGTAGACGGGCACGATGCCAGGATGCTGCAACTGCCCGCCGACCTGCGCCTCCTCGCGAAAGCGCTGCACCACGTCCGGCCGGCCGGCGGAATCGCCCAGCAGAACCTTGAGAGCGAGGTCGCGGCCCAACTCGGGATCGCGGCCGTGCAGCACCACTCCCATGCCGCCGCGGCCGATCTCGCCGAACACCGGGTAGCGGCCCACCTGCCCCGCCGGCATCCCCCCAATGGGCAGCTTCGCCCCCGCATCGAGATCGCCGGGAGGGGTCCCGGAGCCGACGCGTGTATCGGGGACCCTGCCCCCGGGACAGCCCGCATCCCCCGCCACGGAGTCGTTCCTGCCTGCGGCGAGATCGGGAGCGCCGTTGGTGTCCATCGTCGGCTGGATGCTGTCGGGCTCGGGCATGGAAGAACTCCTGGGCCGTGCGACCTGTTGAAGCCCATCGGGACGTGGCAGGGCTCGTGTCCGGTGACACGGACTCAGCCCCGGTCATCCACTTCCTCTTCACTCGGTTTCGTTGGATTCAGTGTATCCCGTGCCGGTTCCCTCGGCCTCCTTCCGCGCCAGCCCCAGGAACAGATGCTTGCTGCCAGGCTGGAACGGAAACGGCCGATGTCGGCGAAATCGGCCTACACCCCTCAAGAGCCGCCACGAACCTCCAAACGGCTGCACCGGCCGCACCGGGTAGCACGGGTCCACACAGGACTGCCCACGGACTTCAACCAGCAAGCCCAACTGTCTTGCCGAAGCGGGGCGAGGGAAGCAAGTGGGCGACCCGAACCCGACTCTTGCCTGAACGTCCCCCAATCGGCTCCTCGGGGGGACTCGGCTGGTCAGGGCCCCTCGTAGAATGGGACAAGCGGCGCAGAGACACCGGCAGATGCGAATACGAGGACAGGCGCCCGGAAAAGAGAGCGTGGATCTGTCTCGCGTTCGACTGCCCGCAGGGGAGGCCATGCAAGGAGATCACGACCCTTACGCGGCGCTGCGACACCGCGACTACCGGCACCTGCTCGCCGGCAGCATCCTCGCCAGTATCGGCACGGAGGCCCAGGCCGTCGCGGTCGGCTGGGAGCTGTACCGGCGCACAAACTCGGCGTCGGCCCTGGGACTGGTGGGACTGGTGCAGTTCCTGCCCGTCTTGCTGCTATCGTTGCCCGCAGGGCAGGTGGCGGACCGCTGGAGCCGCAAGGGGCTGTTGATCGTCGCCCAGGGGACGGCGACACTGGCCTCGCTGGGGCTGGCGGCGCTGTCGCTGCTGCAGGGACCGATCCCGCTGGTCTACCTGTGCCTGCTGCTCGCCGGCTGCGCCCGGGCATTCAGCGCCCCTGCCCGCTGGTCGCTGGTGCCAATGGTGGTCCCGGGTCCGCTGCTCGCCAACGCCGTCACCTGGAACAGCAGCGGTTGGCAGATTGCCGCGGTCGCCGGCCCGGCACTGGGCGGAGCGCTGATCGCCATCGCGGGACGGGCCGCCGAGGCGTACCTCCTGTCGGCGGCCTGCGCGCTGACCTGCGCCGGACTCGTGGCGACAATTCGGCCGCGGCCCGCGGAGCGGGCGACGGAGGCGCCGTCGCTGGGAACGCTCCTGGCCGGCGTCCGCTTCGTCCTGCGGACGGAATTGATCCTGGCCACGATCACGCTCGACCTGTTCGCGGTGCTGCTGGGCGGGGCCACCGCGTTGTTGCCGATCTTCGCCAAGGACATTCTCGAGGTCGGCCCGGTCGGACTGGGCTGGCTGCGAGCGTCTCCCGCTTTGGGCGCGCTGGTGATGGCGGTGCTGCTGGCGCACCGCCCGCCGCTGCGCCGTGCCGGTCGGGCGCTGCTCTTGTCGGTGGCGGGCTTCGGCGTGACGATGGTGGTCTTCGGGCTATCGCGCCATTTCGCGCTGTCGTTCGTGGCGTTGGCCCTGTCCGGGGCGCTGGACAACGTCAGCGTGGTCGTGCGCGGGACCCTGGTCCAGGTGTTGACGCCCGACGCGATGCGGGGCCGCGTCTCGGCGGTCAACGCAGTGTTCATCAGTTCGTCGAACGAACTGGGGGCCTTCGAGTCGGGACTGACGGCGGAGTGGTTCGGGCCGATCGCGTCGGTGGTCGGCGGCGGTATCGGTACGATGGTGGTGGTCCTGGCCGTAATGCTGCGCTGGCCAAGCGTCCTGCGCCTGGGCCGGCTCCAGGCGGCTGGAGAGGACCTGCTCGCAGGCGAACCCGGTGTTTTCACCGCTACGGAAACCACTCCGGCGCAACCGGACTCGGCGACCGCAAGGCAGGTTTGACGATGACGCACGACGATTGCACCCGATGCTGACCGCCGCTTCATTCCTGGGGCTCCGGGGGGATGCGGACGGTGCCGAAGCCGTTCCACCAGGCGCTGACGTAGCCGCTCAGCATGCCGACCGCCAGGCCGACCAGGTGCGCCGTGTTGCCGATCGGCCCGACCGCGCCGGTCATGCACAGGATCAGCCAGAGCATCATTACGACGATGTTCGTCGGGCTGACGTACAGGCCACAGCCGGGCTCGTAGACCGCCTTCATCCAGACGAAGCCGAACAGCCCATAGACCACGCCCGACATGCCGCCGAAGGCGGGGGAGGAGCGTGTCACGACCGGCACCCATCCCTCTAGCACAATCGTCGAGAAGAAATACTGGCAGAGATGTGACGGAGCGGCCATCAGCACGACCAGCAGGGCGAAGCGGCCTATGCCGTAGCGCAGTTCGAGCTGAGTCCCTAGCAAGAATAGCCAGATCATGTTGAACAGGATGTGCAGCTGGTTGGAGTGGATGAAGGCGGGCGTGATCAACCGCCACAGCTCCCCGTGCCGCAGTTCCGGCAGCGTGGGGTCCCAGGGCGGTTCACCGAGGAGGTGGATCTCCGTAATGAACAGATACTTGTAGACGACCTTTTTCTCCTGCGGCGAGTGGAACAGGACGGTCACGAGGATGCTGGCGGCGATCAGGAGGAAGGTCAGCGAGCGCTGTGGCCCAGCGGCGGGACGGCCTGTCACCGGCGCGGCCGGCTGCGGTGCTGGGGCTTCCTTGGAGGCCTCCGCCCTGTGGAAGCGCTCATCGGTAGGGTTGCTCAGGAAGGCCTGGTATTCCTCGCGAGCGCGCGGCACCTTGTCCTCGTCGCAGACCCAGAGCTCCCAGCCGCCGGGCGATTGCAGCAACCGCGTCTCGATCGACAGGCCAGCGAGGCAGTCGGCGACGGCGCGGGCGTCCTGGGCGTCCGGCAGGGTGCCAATCTGTCGCATACACTCGCCCTAATGACGAAGGATGAAGGATGAAGGATGAAGGATGAAGAAGAGGGGCTTTCTTCCATTCATCATTCATCATTCATCGTTCATCATTTCACTCGGTTACTCGCCTTCGAGCGCAGACCGGCCGCGCCGACGCTATATGCTTCCACACTTCCCTGCCGGCGCGATCGATCTCGACGACCTCGCTCGTCTGGGTGCTCACCACCAGCGTATGCCCACCGGGCAGGCGCTGCACTCCGGTCGGTTTCCGCACCGTCGCCTGCCAGAGTACCTCCCCCGACGGCCCGTACTCGACCACCTTGTCCTCGTCGAAGTGCGGCACCAGCAGGCATTGATTCGGCAGGACATCGAAACCGGCGCCGAGCACCTGACGCGCCCCCGTCGCGAAGCGATGGACCTCCCGGCCCTTCGGGTCGAGGAAGACACAGTCGCCCCCATCCGTGAGCAGGACCGCCCCGCCGCTGGGAAGCCGGCGAGCGGCGACAAGGTCGCGCACGGGTCGGCGGTAGGAGAAGACCTCCTTGCCGTCGCGGTCCAACTCCGACAAGCCGTTGCGGTGGACGACGAAGGTGTGGCCGTTCGGCAAGCGGTGGGCAGACAGGACGGGCCGGCTCAACTCCTTGGTCCAGAGCACCTCGCCCCGCGCGTTGCGCTCGCTGACGCGCTCGCCCCTGTACTCGGCGATCAGGACGCGGTCGCCCGCCAGCGGCTCGGCGTACAGAGGATACTCGAGATCGTCGATTTGCCAACGCAGCGTCTGGTCGGAGCGCAGCTCGGCCGCGCTGCCTCCCTGGGAGCGCGAATCCAGGTACACGAGCAGGGTCGGTCCGCGCGGAGGGAGTCGGGTGGCGGACAGGTCGGCCGTCTCGCCGTGCTCGTGCCACCAGGCAGACCAGGCATCGCGGCAGCGGCGCCGCCCTCCGGCGTCGCTGCCGGGAGCAACCGCCGGCGCCCACACGCCCCCCACGGCAGCGAGCAGGTCGGCGATCGGCCACGCCTCTTCCGGCGGCAGGTCGCCCAGCAGACCGATTAGCGCGGGCAGGGCCTTCTTCTCGCCGAGATCCACCAGGGCCATTGCGACGTTGCGACGCACCTCGGAGTCGGGATCGTCGAGCAACTTCAACACCGCGTCCCGGTGGGCCTTGGCGGCGGGCTGGCACAGGGCGATGCCGGCAGCGGCGCGGCGTTCGGGCAGCGGGTCGGCCAGCGCCTTGACGATCGACACGTCCGTCTTGCCGTCTCGAATCGCCAGGGTGGTGAGGGCGGACCGCAGGGCTTCGGCGAGCGATTCGTCCTCGGCATCGGGCAGATAGGCGAGCAGGACG
>JACOUH010000041.1 GCA_016177925.1 Planctomycetota bacterium
GGGTGAACGTCCCGTCGGGCCGGTATTCGTAAAGGGACAACGACGGACTCCTGGCATCCAGCGCCGCCAGCCGTTGACCTTGCGGCGTCGAGAGGACGGCCAAGGTGCGGGCTGCGGGATTGGGATCGGGGTTGACGATTACGGGCGCTTCAAACACTCCGGGCGCATCGGGTCGGGCCAGGCGGAGCAGGATCTTGCCCTGCCTGCTGACAACGGCCACGTCCGGAAAGCCGTCCCGATTGAAGTCCGCGACCAGCGGGGTCGCGTGGACCGGGTTGGAGATCGTGCCGCCGGGAACAAAGCGCAGCTCCCCGAGTCCCTGAAGCAGGGAAACTTCGGAGGAAAGTTGTGTCACGATCGCCAGGTCAGTGCGGCCGTCGTCGGTGAAGTCGGCCCCCGCCAGGGCGACGGCATAATCGCCCACCGAGTGCCGCACCGGGCTCGCGAACGTCCCGTCCCCTCGGCCCAGAAGGAAGCTGACATCCTGGGAGGTACTGTTGGCCACGGCCAGGTCCGCATGCCCGTCGCCATCCAGGTCGGTGATGACCACGGACACCGGGTTCGTCCCCGCCTCGTAGCGCACGGGAGCCTGGAAGGTCCCGTCGCGCCGGCCGAGCAGGACCGAGACGTCGTTGGAGAGGTAATCGGCCGTGGCCAGGTCGAGGATACCGTCCTCGTTGAGATCGCCGGCAACCAGGGAAACCGGGGCTGTCCCCAGCGCATACCGCACCGGGTTTGCGAACGTCCCGTCGCCGTGGCCGAAGTACACCCGCACGTCCTGGGAAAGGTAATTGGCGACGGCCAGGTCGAGCTGGCCGTCGCCGTTGAAGTCACCCGTCACCAGGGCCTGGGGAAGGTCCCCCGCCGGCAATCGGAGTGGTCGTTGGAACGTTGAAATCGCCCTGCACGACGGCCACCGGCGCGGTGCCGACGGCCAGGTGCATCGAGTTCTGCAGCGTGGCGTCGCCGAGGCCCAGAGAAACACTCAGCTCGTTGGTGGTGGGGTTGACGATGGCGACGTCGAGGCGGCCGTCGCTGTTGAAGTCGCCGGTCGTGAAGGCCGCCGGCCCAAACCCCACCGGAAACTGGAGCGGCGCCTGGAAGCTTCCGTCCCCCCCGCCCAGCAGGACCGCCACATTATTGAGCAGGGCCTGGGAGGCAACGAGATCGCGTCGGCGGTCGCCGTTGAGGTCAGCCACAACCAGAAACCTCCGGGACGGTCCTTCCCCCGCCGCAACGCGCACCTGGTCCTCAAACGTTCCATTTCCCCGCCCCAGGAGAACCGAAATATCAGCGGAGCCCGAATTGCTGACGGCCAGGTCGAACGTGCCGTTGCCGTCGAAATCCGCCGCGACAATGGCATCCGGCCCCGGCCCGACCGGGTACCGGACTTCGGGCCCAAATGTTCCGTCCCCTCGTCCGGGCAGGACCGAGACGTCGTTGGAGCCGGTGTTGGCCACGGCCAGGTCGAGCGTGCCGTCGTGGTCGAAGTCGTCCGCAACGATGCCATACGGGAGATTTCCCGCGGCATAGCGCTTCTCATCCCGAAAGGTCCCGTCGCCGTTGCCCAGAAAAACCGCAACATCGTGGTTCGGGGAGAAGAAATTGGTGACGGCCAGGTCGAGCTTGCCGTCGCCGTCGAAATCGCCGACGGCACCGCCGGCCGGCGTGTCCGCGTCCCCAAACTTCCGGGGGGCCTGAAACGTCCCGTCCGCGTTACCCAGGATGAGCGAAATGCCTTTCGAGAATTGACCGCTGTCGACGAGGTCGAGGTGGCCGTCGCCGTTAAAATCGCCGGCGACCACGAACTCCCCGGAAGCACCGGCCGGAAAGAGGCGTTGGGGCTGAAAGGTCCCGTCGCCGCGGCCCAGCAACACGGAAAGGTCTGCCGAGTCGCAATTGGCCGTCACCAAATCCAGCGTCCCGTCCCCGTCGATGTCTGCCGTAATGACGGATACCGGCGTAGATCCTACCTGGTACGACACCCCCTGCTGGAACGTCCCGTCGCCCCGGCCCTGGAAGACAATGACATCGTGGCCCGTGTAGCTGACCGTGGCCAGGTCGGGGATGCCGTCGCGGTTGAAATCGGCCACGACCGTCCCGAGGGGATTGGTCTCGCCGCGCCGCGGGTCGGCCAGGTCGTCCTGGAAGGTGCCGTCTCCTTTGCCGAGCAGAATGGACACATCATGGGAGCGAGCGTTGGTGGTGACTAGGTCGAGAACGCCGTCGTCGTTGAAATCGCCCGCAAGCAAGGATATGGGCTGAAGTCCTGTCCGGTAGCTCACCGGGTCCCGAAAGGTTCCGTCCCCCCGGCCCAGGAGGACCGAAACGTCGTTGGACTGGCGATTGCTGACGGCCAGATCGACCGTGCCGTCGCCGTCGAAGTCACCTGCGACGAACGCATTTGGGGAGGCCCCTACGGCATAGGCCACTGGGCTTTGAAAGGTCCCGTCTCCCTTGCCCAAAAGCACCTCGACCGTGCCGGAACCGCTCGCGGTGTCGGGATTGGCCACGGCCAGGTCGAGGCGGCCGTCGCCGTTGAAGTCGTCCGCGATGACTCTACCAAACCCTTGTGCCCCTGTTGGGACGCGAATTTCCTTGGCAAACGTCCCGTCCCCCCGGCCCAGAAGGATGGAAACGTCGTGGGAATCGAGATTCCTGACGGCCAGGTCGGAGGTGCCGTCGCCGTCGAAGTCGCCCGTGATCACGAAGTTCGGAAACTCCCCGACCGGGTAGCGCACTTCCGGCTGAAACGTCCCGTCCCCGTTTCCCAGCAAAACCGACACGTCATTGGAGCCCGAATTGGCGATCACCAGGTCGAGATGTCCGTCGCCGTTCAAGTAAGCCGTGGCCATACCATGGGCTCGATTGCCTGCCGGGACGCGCCTTTCCGGCTTGAACGTGCCGTCTCCGTTCCCCAGCAGGATCGAAATATCGTAGGAGGGAGCCGAGATCCTGTTGGGGGCCACCGGATCGACGTTGTCGTTGGCGACGGCCAAGTCAAGAATGCCATCCTCGTCGAAATCCCCCGCAACGATACCGAAGGGAAACTTGCCGACGCCGAAGTTGCCGGCACGGTGAAGCGTGCCGTCCCCCAGGCCCAGCAGCACGGTCACGTCCTTCGTGTAGGTGTTGGCGGTCGCGATATCGAGCGTGCCGTCGCGGTCGAAGTCCCCCGTGACGCTAAAAAGCGGACTTAGAACAAAAGGAAAATCGTGAGGGAAGTCCACCAGGAGCGGTTGATTGGGCGGGTTGGCCGGCTCGAACTGCGTGGTCAGGGTGTAGTCGCCGGTGCTGCCTCGGAGCCCCTCGACCTTGACGAAGTAGGTTCCCGGCAGCAAGTGCTGGACGATCAGGTCGTCGCGGTTGGTGGCGGACTGCCCGTCGCTCTGGATCAGCAGCTGGCGGTCTGGTCCCAGCAGGCTCGTCCGGGTGTCCAGGGAATCTCCGGTTCGGGTCTGCACCTCTAGGGGCAAGCGGCCGCTGTCGGCGAGCGTGACCTCGAATTCATCCACTTCGCCGGGCGTACCGATGTTCCCGGCAATCTGATCGTTAGTCCCAAGCGGCAAGACCGCCGCCGTGCTCATGCCGGCTCACAACAATGTCCGGTCTTCGAGCAACTCGACGCGCAGCAGACCGGCCCTCCGCCTTTGCGGGCGGCGGGTCGGTGCCAACGGGGAAAGCCAGCCGGTGAGCAACATGGGGAGGGTCCTCGAAGAATACGGAGTCTGTCAGTCCGTGCGCTTCCGGCACGGAATGCGCGCTACCCATCGCCAAGCAAGGCAGTCATCGACCGCTTTTTTCGAGAGTTCGTTCTACTCGATGGCAGCGGTCGGCGGTTTGTTTTCAGGCCACCGCACACTGTCGAATGCATCGTCAGGGCAGTGTATGAGCCGGAGCCGAACAGGGCCGCGACCAGGGATGCTGCCATCGCTGCTTCATCCTTCGGGGCGTCGTGCGGTGGCTCCCGGCGGGACTGATCACCCGGTCGCGCGGGCGGCAGGTCCTTTTCCTCCGTGGCCGGCGGCTCGGCGGGAGCCTCGCCCTTCCGAGGTTGCACACTTTTCGGAGGAGACGAGGTTCCTTCCCAGGCCGGGGCGAGTTGGGAGCCGGCCACGTCTGCCGCGGCACGGACCGCCTCGAGCACCCCCTCGGCAACGCCGTCAACCATCTCCCGAAGCGGCAGTTCGGGCAGCAGCAGCATCGTCTCCCGCACCGGCGCGATCGCCGGCCCGAGTGCCGCCGTTGCTGTCTCCCCCAGGCGGAGGCTCCCATCCGCCACCCTCTGCCACAAAGTGTCCAGGGCCGCGGCAGAACCGGGCATCCACTCGTCGAGCAACTGCCGCACAGGCGGCATGCCAGGAGCGAACGCTGCCGACCGCGTCGTGTTGAGCACGTCCTCTCGAGTGACGGCCGGTCTGAGGGCACTTGTTTCCTTCCGGCCGGTCACCAGGTCCAGCAGGGCATCCCGATCGATGGGCGGACCGCCCGGTTCTTCCGGGTCGGGAGCCCCGCCCTCTTCCGTGCCGCGAGCTTGATCCCCCAGCCGGTTCAGCAGAAGACGAACGAACTCTGGTACCCCGGTCTCCGGGCCGGCGGCCAGCACCACCTCCTGCTCCAGCCGGGCGGGCAGCGCCTCACTCTCCAGCCGAACGGTCAGCAGCACCGCGGCAGTGGCCACGAAGGTGTCCTGGAGCGGCAGCAGGTCCCCCACCTGTCCCTGCCCGCTGCCCGCCAAACCAAGCGACTCCGACGTGGCCAGCGCAATCGGGCCCAGGTCGGAGGAGAAGAAGGAGAGA
>JACOUH010000042.1 GCA_016177925.1 Planctomycetota bacterium
GCTGCCCAACACTTATCAGGCCCCCGCTTGTCAAGAGCAAAACGAGTCCTGATCGCGGGAACGGTTCCCACGCGAGGACGGCCCTCGCTCGGATCCCTCGCGTGCAGCTGACTTCATTTCCAGGGCGGCATCAGACCGTGGTCTGCACCAAACACTTATTGAGGCTCGATCTGGCGACAGGACCATCCGTCCCGTGGCCAGAGCGGAGAGCGACGGCTCTCCGCGGCCTAGAAACTCATCGGTTCCCTCCTGCCGGCCGACTCAAGACGACGGGCTTTGGCCAGCAACACCAGTCCCAGTTCGTTCGCAGCTCGGGAGAGGGGCAGCCCACAGCTCGGGGAGCCGACGCGAAGCCGCGATCAGGGTCGAGCGAGCACGGGAGTCCAATCAACACGCAGAACTCCGGGACCTCCGAGGCCCACATGCCACCGCGCGGTCGGGACCGCAGAGAGAGGCGTGGCATCCTGCAGCGGGCTTGGTCCCCTCAGGGCTCAGTTAGGCGCCGGGCTCTCCCGTGCTCCTCGAGCGCATTCAGGGCTCGCGCGTCGTGCTCAGCATCGATACCTCCTCGTCATCGGTCGCGAGTGAGATCTCCTCGGTCGATGGGTCGATTTCCAGGGTTGTGAGATCGCGGCCCCCCTCGCGATCGGGCCGTGTCGCACCCGCCCGCGCTGCGTCATCGAGACGGGGGGCGCGCCGGCCCGGCGAAGCGGCGCCGGAGGTCGTGTCGTGGCCTCCTTCCGTGGTCTGCCCCGCACGCCCGCGGGCGGCCGCGGGCGGGAAGAACTTGATCGCGTCGAAGGCATGCCCGCGGCTCAGCATGAAGTAGACGGCGCGGGCCAGCTTGTGGGCCAGGATGGTGAGCGCTTTGGCCTTGCCGTGTTTCTGGGCCAGCCGCGCCACGTACTGCTGGGCGGCCGGGTTCCGGCGCAAGCAGAGCACCGCAGCCTCGGAGAAGGCCCACTTCAGATGCGCGTTGCCGATCTTCGCGCCCGAGTACCCGTAGTGCTTGCCGTCGGACTCCTTGGCGCATTTTACCAGCCGACAGTAGGAGGCGAAGTCCTGCACCCGCGGAAACCGGTGGATGTCGTGGATCTCGTAGAGGAGCACCAGGGCCAGGATCTGGCCGATCCCGGGGACGGAGCGCAGCCGATAGAAGGCGTTGGCGTCGTGCACCTTGGCGCTCCGCGTGAGATGCAACTCGAGGTCGGTCAGGAGCCGATCGTAGTGGTCGAGCAGCGCGAGGTTGGTCTCGATGCTCTTGCGCACCTCCGGATCCGTGAAGTGCTCGGCCAGGTCGGTGCGGTTGCCGTGATAGGCGATCTTCTTACCGAAGGGCGGCAACAGACATTGGCTCGCCGTGTTCTGGATGTGCGTGATCAACTCCGCTCGCTTGCGCATGAAGTGGCACCGCCGGCGCAGGAGATCGCGGGTGGCGCGCATCGCCCGCGGGTAGACGTAGGCCATCGGCAGCATTCCCCCACGCAGGAGCACGGCGATCTTGTGCGCGTCGATCTTGTCGTTCTTGGCCTTGCCCCCGTGGATCGCCTTCATGTACAGCGCGTGGCCAAGGACGAAGGGAATGCCCTCCTGGGCACAGAGGTCGGCGACCCAGTACCAGGTGAAGATGCACTCCACCGCGATGACGATGTCCTCGCGGTACCCGGCGATCGTCGCGAGCAGGTGCTCGGGCGTGGCCGGCCCGTTGCGGTGGACCAGAATCTTGCCCTGCCCGTCGAGCACGCAGATGTACATCCGCCTGGCATGCAGATCGATCCCACAGTAGTATCGGTGCGGCGTCGTGTAGAACCTCATCCAGGTCTCCTCCTTCCCTCCGGCAGAGGGGGTGTCGTTTGGTCACGATCACCTTACCGCCCCGAGTGGTGGGCGGGGGGCCTGGATGAGAGTCAACACGTTCGACAGGACCGCTGGCTCGCATGCGCTCGCCGCGGCCGGTCAACGTGCGCGTTCGGCGCACCAGGGGAGCGACAACTGTTAAGGAGCTTCGAGCGTTGGCGTCGAGTCGGGGGTACAAGGCGACCTGCTTCGCCACCTTCGACAGCACGGATGCTACTTGAAACGCGAGGGTCGGTCGCACTCGCTGTGGATCAATCCGACGACCGGGACTGTCGAAGCGGTGCCAAGGCACGCTGAGATTCCGGACATCCTCGCTCGAAAGATTTGCCGCGGATTGTCTGTGCCCGCGGTTGGCCGATGAGCCTGTCGAACATGCCGTTTGACCCGACGGACATCCTTCCTCGCCTTCGGCTCGGTCGGATTCCCGCGGGTCAACGCCGGCGTTGGGCGCAGCAGAATGAATGATGCCGGGCGACATCACAATCCGTAGGGCGACCGTTGCTGATCGCGACGCAGTTCTCCGCGTTGCGGCCGACGGCATGCGCGAGTTCGGGCTCGTGCCCGATTTTGCCGGGCTCGACGGATTTTGCCGGGCTCGACGCCGAGCTCGGTCTCCTCGGAGCGGGACACGCGCACGCCGCCGGCGAATTCGTAGCGGTCATCGATAACGCGGTCTGCGGGAGCGTGATCGTGTCAACCAAGGGCGAGCGAACAGGTAAGCTATCGGGGTTCTACGTGAGCGAGGGCTTCCGAGGCCGCGGGATCGGGCGCGCGCTTCTCCAGGCAGCCGTGCAGGCGGCACGCGACATCGAGTTGGACCGACTGTACCTCGAGACCTGGGGCCGCATGGCGGCCGCCGTGCGATTGTATGAGTCGACCGGCTGGGTGCGGGGCGAAGATCTTCCGACAGGCAGCGGCGCGGATCGCTCGTACTGGCTTGAGTTGAGCGCGCCCAACAAGGCGCTTCAGCGGTCCGGGGCTCGCGTTACTCGCTCCGGCCGCTGAGCGCCGGCGTTGGGCAGACGACGGGCAAGTCCTCAACAATGACGAACCGGCAACTCCTCATCGGCTGGGGTGGGTTCGTGTTGGTGCGTGTTCCAGGCGTCGTGCAGCTCGACCTGTTCCAGAGCTTCACCTACCTCGTGCTAGGCGCAATTGGCCTCAAGCTTGGATTTGGTAGTGCCAGTACCTACCAGCGAGCGACCTACGCACGGACCGTGGGCATATTCGGACTCACCTGGCTGGCGCTGGGGTTGACGTTCCCCAATTTTCTCGACCTCTTCCACCTCGAGGTACCCGAACACATATTCCACACTATACTTGGGGTAACGG
>JACOUH010000043.1 GCA_016177925.1 Planctomycetota bacterium
CGATCCGGTACAGCCGCGCAATCAGCTTCAGCGGGTAGGCAACCCGGCAGTCCATATCTTGCAGCGCTACAAGCCGCCTGCGTCCGTGGGACCAGCAACCCAGCTCGATGGCGGAGGCTGCCTGACCGTTGAACAGCCGGTCGAAGACGTTCGCTGCGTCCGCCTGGATGTAGCCCTGGCGGCCCGCCAGGAACTCCCACGGGCCGGTCGCCCCTTCTCCCGTGGGCGTGTAGCGGAAGAGCACGTCCCGGTCGTCGCCGACGAGGGCCCATAGCGTACCGCGCTGGATGTTTTCCGGACTCGTCGGGTCGAGCACCATCAACCCCGTGGCGTCCGTCCGCACGATGTACGCCTTGAGGACGCGCTCGGCGAGCCGCGTCACCAGAGGCTCGACCAGGTCGCCGACAGCGGCCGTCCAGTCCGACAGCGTCGAGACCGGGATCTCGGCTCCGTAGCGGCCGTAGATACGGTGCAGGCGGTGAAGCGGGGTGTGGTCGACGTACTTGCTGACCACAACGTGCGCGAGCAGGGAGGCCGTGGCCGCGCTGCGCTCGAACACCTGCTCCGGCGCCGGAGCGGTCGCGACACCTTCCTTGCAATAGCCGCAGGCGTACTTCTCCCGGTGGTACTCGTGCTCCACGAAGTAAGCAGGCACGAACTCGAGCCTGTGGGTGACGTCCTCACCGATGAGCTTTTTCTCCCGGCCGCACGTGCATGTCTGCTCGGCATGCGGGACCTCGAGCTTGTGGACCTCCCGCTTCACCCCGCGCGTCTTCCAGCCCGCACCCTTGCGCTTGGTCGTCTTCTCCGTGTCGGGCGCGTTCTTCTCGGCGTCGTCGATCTCGCGATCGAGCTGCGCGTCCGCCTGGGCCTCCGCCTCAGGGTCGATCTCCGGCGGGCTAGCCGCCTGGCCCGCAAGGGCCTCGAACAGGAGCGCCAGTTGCGCCGGGTCGAGCCGCTCCGAGCTCGGGTTTTGGTGTTGTCGGCGCAGTTTGGCCACCAGCAGCTCGAGATCGCAGTTCCTGGACAGAACCGCACTGAGCGCTGAGAGGAGCAACTCCCACGTCTCGTCAGTCTTGCCCTCCCGGAGCAGGGCTTGTGCCGATTCCTTGATTTGCCGCAGCGCTGCACCGCCCGCTGTCCTGGCGGTCTCGGTCACCGGACGGCCCTCTTCTTGGCGGCGCTTTCCTGCTGCTTTCGGGCCCGTCGCTCGAGGATGAGGAGCTGGGCGTTGATCGCCATCAGCTCGACCACCCCGCTCTTGTAGGCGTTGCCCTCCTCCACCCGCCTTCGCACGGCGCTGACCAGCTCTTCGGGGATGTGATCCACGCGTTTCTTGCGGTCGACCATGTACGTGAGCGCCCAGGAGAGGTGACCCTCCCCCTGCTGACAGTGGCATCCGGCCGACCCGCAGCGACGCTGGCTCTGGGCAAGCGAACCAGGCAAACCCTTGCTGGGGAGTCGCAGCTCGGCGAGGAGTTGCTTCCTCCTGGCTTCGAGCTTGCGGATGAGCGTGACCATCTCCCCTATCGTTCCCATCGGACTGTAATGATACCGTAGGCTACACTCTCTGTCAAGCCTTTTTTCGCCTCGACCTGACTTTTGTGGAGATGCCTTACTGGGGGGCGCCAGACGCCGATGCCCGCTGCTCGTGGGGCAGCCGACGCCAGCGCTCGTGGCGGCGCACTCCACGCAGATCCACTCCCTCGAGCATCAGGCCCAGATCGCCGGCATCCAGCTCTACATGGCGCTGGCCGACTTGTGGCTGCGTCGGCAAGTGGAAGGTCCCTCGCTCGAGCCGCTTGTACAGCAGTAGGTAGCCCGTCCGGTCCCAGACCAGGAGCTTGATCCTGTTGCGCCTACGGTTCAGAAAGACGAACAGATGCCCGTTCAGCGGATCCTGGCGGATCACGCTGCGCGTCGCCGCCGCCAGCCCATCGAAGCCCCGACGCAGGTCCTGCGGCTCGGCGGCGACGTAGATCCGGACTGACGACGGAAGCGTCAGCACCTCGCCGCTTCCGCAAGCACCGCCAGCACGCGGCTCAGGTCTTCAGTCTGGAAGCCGTGTGCAACGCGGACACGCTGGCCCCCAGCGAGCTCGATCTCGATCGGCGCCCCG
>JACOUH010000136.1 GCA_016177925.1 Planctomycetota bacterium
ATGGCCCCGGCCCTGACGTTGGCCAGCGCCATCAGTTTCGCCCACCTGGCGCAGCCCGAGCACGAGTTCGGCCGCGTCCGCCTGTGGGGGACGGTCGGCTGGATCGTCCAGGGCTGGCTCCTGGGCTGCTGGTTCAGCCGGCCGGCCTGGCTCACCGCGTGGAGCCCCATCGACACGGCGGACATCTTCCGCCTGGGTGCCCTCATGGCGTTCTTGCTGGGGCTGTATGCCCTGACGCTGCCAGCCACGCCGCCGCGGCGCGACGCGACGACCCTGTTGGCGCCGCTGTCGGCCCTGCGCTTGCTCCGGCAGCGCTCTTTCGCGATCTACTTCCTCTGCAATGTTAGCCTGTGCGTCACCCTCGCCTTCGCCAGCCAGACGACGCCCCTGTTGTTGCGTTCGCGCGGCGTCTCGGAAGCCTGGCTCGGTCCGGTGCTGACCATCGCGCAGAGCACGGAGGTGCTCTCGCTCGGCGTGCTGCCGCTGCTGCTGACCCGCTGGGGCCAGCGCCGCGTCATGCTGGCGGGGCTGGTTGCCTGGGCGGCGGCGCTGTCCGTTCTGACCGTTGGCCAACCGCTGGGGCTGGTCGTCGGCTCGCTCAGCCTGAATGGGCTGTTCATCTGCTGCTTCCTCGTGGCGGGGCAGGTCTTCGTCAACAGTCGAGCGCCCGGCGACCTGCGAGCCAGCGCCCAGGCCCTCCTCAGCTTCACCAGCGGGCTCGGCATGCTGGGCGGGAACCTCCTTGCCGGCTGGGTGCGCCAGCAAGGAGGCGAGCCCTTCGCGCCGACCTTCGCCCTGGCGACGGGCATCGCCTTGACCGCCCTGGTCGTCTTCTCCGCCGGGTTCCGGCACGAGCCCGTCCCCGCCCTGGCAGCAGGCGACTGATCCGCTCGTTCATTTTTTCCCAATAATCTGCGAGGCCGGCGCATCGTCTGGGGTAGCTGAGGCAGGGTTTGTCGAAAGTTGGTGCCATCAAAGATTTGCAAGTGGGGGCATAAGAAGCATTGGGCTTCGTGCAAATCGAGACGGCGTCCCTTTCACTTCCCGCGGTCCGCCGCGGGAAAACGGGCCCTTGGCCTGGTGCTGTCTGGACCGGCGCAGACTCTGAGGTTGGCAGCGTCTTCAGGGTCGGCCGGTCCAGGCTTTTCTCCAGCCTTCCCATCTCGTCTCGTTCTCCCCGGTGATCGCCCTGTCCCGTGTTGGTGTAGCGTCCTCGCACACGCTGCTGAACAACTCCGCAACAGCGATCCCGCTGGGCACCCCATCCGCTTCCGCGCCTGCCACCGTCATCGCTTCGCCAAGTCCTTGTGTCATCGGCACTTTCGTCGTCTTCTTCCCGGCGGGGACGTTTTTTTCGTCTTGGCACTCTGTTCGCACACGGAGTAGACTGAACACGCAAATCGATCGGCCGGAACCGAGCGAGGCAGAGCAAGCGTGCGGCCGTCCCGACTGACCAGAGGTTGAGGAAACTAACCGCATGTCCACGTATCTTTCCGAGGAGACGACTGCTTCCCATCAACGTACCCCCTGTCTTCGACTCCCCTCCCGACCGAAACCGCTGCGCATGGTCCGTCCTTCGTTGATCGACCCGCGCTTCACAGGCGATCCGTGGATCGTTGATGGTCAGAACGGCACCTTCGCTCTTTGCCTGGGCGACTACTGCCTGGCAGGAATCCAGGGGGTGACATTCGACCTGCCCTCGTTCAACCAGGTGTTCGATCGCTTGCGGAGCCGGCGTCCGCGCCGGCGGGTCTTCTCGAACGGATGAAGGCCGGCAGCGGAAGGATGAATAGAACGAATTAGAGCGTTTTGCAGTCGGCCGTAGCACAGGCGTCTCGCCTGTGCTGAACCGCGACAGCGCACAGGCGAGACGCCTGTGCTACGAGCAAATGCAAACCGCTCTAGGTGTTCCTTTTCTGATTCCTCCTTCCGCCGTCGGTCGTTCTTCCCATGACCTGGACGCAGAACTACGACCCCTTCGCCTCCGGCGTCCTGTCGCCGCTCATTGCTGCGTTGCCGATCGTCCTGCTGCTGGGGATGCTCGCCTCGGGCCGCGTCCCGGCGCCCCTGGCGGCCCTGGCCGGGCTGCTTGCCGCGTACCTCACTGCCGTCTTCGCCTTCGTCCCGCCGGAGGCCGGCACCCCCGACAGCCCTGGTCTCTTGGGCTGGGCCGGCACGATGCTGAGCGCCGTGGGATACGGCGCCGCCTTCGGCCTCCTTCCGATTGGCTGGATCGTCCTGTCGGCCATCTTCCTCTATGCGTTGACCGTCGAGACGGGACAATTCGAGATCGTCAAACGCTCCGTCGTGGCGCTGTCCGACGATCGCCGCATCCAGGCGCTGCTGATCGCCTTCTGTTTCGGTGCCTTCGTCGAGGGAGCGGCGGGGTTCGGCACGCCGGTGGCCATCTCCGCCGCTCTCCTGATGGGGGCCGGTTTCAAGCCGCTGCACGCTGCCGGCCTGGCACTCCTGGCCAACACGTCGCCAGTGGCCTTCGGCGCCCTGGGCACGCCGATCCTGACCCTGGCAAAGGTAACGGGGCTCAGTGAGCGGACGCTTAGCGCAATGGCGGGGCGGCAGCTGCCGTTCTTCTCGCTCTTGATCCCGGCCTGGTTGGTCTGGGTGATGGCAGGCTGGCGGGGCGTGCTCGGCGTCTGGCCGGCCCTGGTCGTCTGTGGCG
Organism: Planctomycetota bacterium; assembly: GCA_016177925.1. GTDB lineage: Bacteria > Planctomycetota > Planctomycetia > Gemmatales > Gemmataceae > JACOUH01. The sequence continues at coordinate 2,681 of JACOUH010000136.1, forward strand.
GCAGCTTCGCCCTGGTCCAGTTCCTGACGGCGAACTATCACGGTCCCTGGCTGGTCGACGTCGTTGGTGGGCTCGTCGCGCTGGTCTGTCTCGCCCTGTTCCTGCGCGTCTGGCAGCCACGGCAGACGTGGCACTTTCCCGACGAAGCGCCTCCCTCCCCCCCGGAATCTTCTTCGCGCCTCGAAAAGCACACGCCGCGCGAGGTAGCCTCCGCATGGGTGCCCTGGCTGCTGCTGACCGTCTTCGTCTTCTGCTGGGGATTGCCACAGGTGAAAGCGGTACTCGATCGGACGACGGTCAAGGTGAAGGTACACGGCCTGGACAATGCGATTGCACGGACGCGGCCGGTCGTGAGGGAGGAACGCAAACCGGAGGAGGCGGAGTTCGCCTTCAACCTGCTGTCCGCGGCGGGGACAGGGATCTTTCTTGCGGCGGTGGCGTCGGCGTTCTGGCTGCGCGTGCCGCCGCGGCGCTTCGTCGCGTGCTTTGTGCGAACCTTCTGGCGACTGCGCTGGCCGCTGTTCACGATTGCCTGCATGCTCGCCATTGCTTTCGTGACGCGCTTCAGCGGCATGGATGCGACGCTCGGCCTGGCGTTCACGCGGACGGGCTATGTCTATCCGCTGTTTGCGGCGCTCTTGGGCTGGCTCGGGGTGGCGCTGACCGGGTCGGACACCTCCTCGAACGCCCTGTTCGGCAGTCTGCAGACGATCACGGCCGGCCGTCTCGTCGACGCGGGCGTGTTGCCCCTGGACCACACCCAGGCGGCGGTGCTGCTGGCGAGCGCTAACAGTACGGGCGGTGTCATGGGCAAGATGATCGATGCTCAGAGCATCGTCGTCTCGGCGGCGGCGACCCAACAGCCGGGCCAGGAAGGAGCGATCCTCCGCTTCGTCTTCTGGCACAGTCTGATCCTCGCCGTGCTGATGGGGGTGCTGGTCCTGTTTCAGGCCTACTGGTGGCAGGCGGCCATCCCTTAGCCCGACGCGCCAGCGAGGATTGCCGTGTCCCTCGCTGGCGCGTCAGGCTAAGGGGCAGACTTGTCTCCGCCGGACCGTCTCGGGTACGATAAAGAGAACAAGGGGAAACTGACGGGCTCGCGCTGTGCTCATCGATGCCAAGCAGAAGAAGTGGTTCGCGGCCTTTGTGCTGCTCAGCGCCGCTGCGCTTGCGGGCTGGTGGTACATCAACCGCACGATCCCGGGCGGACTGCGCGGGGGCGACACGGTCGGCCTCTGGTTCGGCAGCCTCGGGTCGGTGCTGATGATCTACGCGGGCCTGTTGGCGGCGCATCGGAAGGTGCCATCGTGGTGGTGGCTCGGGGCACGCAAGACCTGGCTGCGCGGGCACGTCTGGATGGGGCTGCTCAGCGTCGTGCTGATCCTCTGCCACAGCAGTTTTCACTGGGGGGGACCGCTGGAGAAGACGCTGTGGTGGGTGCTGATCGGCGTCATCGTGACCGGCATTCTCGGCGTGATCCTGCAGAACATTCTGCCGCGGCTGCTGACCTCGCGCGTGCCGACCGAGGCCCCTTACGAACAGATCCCGCACCTGTGCCGGGAGATGCGCCGCAAGGCCGACGCGATCATCGACGAGGTCTGCGGGGCGTACGATCCATCGCCGCCGATCCTGGAGAACACCATCGCCGTCGTCCAGTACGCCAGCAACGCCAAGGCCCAGCTGCGCGACTTCTACGAGAACGAGGTGAGGCCTTTTTTCGATGCCAAGGTGTCGCGCCGATCGCCGCTGTTCAATCCGTTGCAGGCCGAGGCGCGGTTCACTAAGTTGCGGCGTCTGCCCGGTCTCGACGACGCCACGCACCAGGTCGACGACCTGGCCCGCTACTGCGAGGAGCGGCGGCTGATGGCCGAGCAGGAGCGCATCCACTTCTGGCTGCACGCCTGGCTGCTGGTCCACATTCCGTTGTCGGTGGCCCTTCTTGTGCTCGGCGTGACGCATGTTGTGACCGCCTTACGCTATTAGAGGGTAGGTGGTGAGGTGGTGAGGTGGTGAGGTGGTGGGGTAGTGGTTCGCGACAACCACCTCACCACCTCACGGGTCTGGAGAGTCCGATGCCGTCCGCCTTCCGCAACCAGAAGAACCTGAAGGAGTGGCTCGAGCTGGACTACTACCAGCGGCCGCGCGGGCTGCGGCGCTGGCGCAACCGGCTGACGCTCCTGTTGCTGGTCCTCTGCGTGGTGGGGGTGGCGGGGGCGATCTTTCTGCTGCCGCGCTCGGCGCGACTGGTCCAGGCGGGGCCCGTCACGTCTGCCCACTCCATCGTTCACGACTGTGAGCGCTGCCACCAGGAGGCGTTCTTGACGGCAAAGAAGCTGCTGCCCGGAAACGCTGGCGTGCGCGTGGTGCCCGACGAGGCCTGCATCCAGTGCCACGACGGCCCGGCGCATAACCAGGTGCAGGACAACCCGGAGGAAGTCCGCTGCGCCACCTGCCACCGTGAGCACCGCGGCCGGTCGGTGCTGGCCCGCGTCCCCGACGGCGACTGCACCGCCTGCCACGCCGACCTGAAAGGTCATCGCAAGGGCGGCAGAGAGGGTCTCGCGTTCAAGGACGTCCACGCCTTTAACGACGACCACCCCGAGTTCCGCCTGCGCCGCACCAACCCCGACGGCCAGAAGGCGAGCGACGAGGCCAAGATCCTCTTCAACCACGAGCACCACCTCGTCGAGTTGAAGAAGCTCGGCGACCGCTTCGAGCGCCTGGCGGAGCCGCTGAAGAAGTTGCGCGAGCAGGGCTGCGTGCGCTGTCACGAGCCAGACGCCGCCGGCCGCTACATGCGCCCCGTCAACTACGAGGCCCACTGCGCCGAGTGCCACCCCCTTTCGGTCCAGCTCGCCGGCGAGTTCCGGGGCGAGGGGCCGCGGGAAGACCAGCAGATCAAGCAAGCTGTCGAGGAGTTCAACCGCAAGCCGGCGCCGCACAAGGAGCCGCGCGTCGTCCGCGCTGAGCTGCGCGAGCGGCTCCTGTCGTTCGTGCAACGATTCCCCGTCGTCCCCGACGAGGACGCCCCGATGGACCGCCTGGTCGATGAGGGCGTGTTCGGCAAGCGGCCGACGCGCGAGCAGTGGAAGTGGGTCAAGCGCAAGCTCGACTCGTTCGAGGGCGTGCTCTTCGCCGCCGACAAGCTCGAGGGCGTCCAGGGGCAGCTGCTCAACCACAGCTGCAACCACTGTCACATCGAGAAGAAGGGCGAGCGCGGCGGCGCCGGCCTGCCCGTCTTCGAGAAGACCAACATCCCCGACCGCTGGCTGACGCACGCCCGTTTCAGCCACCAGCACCACCGCATGCTCAACTGCACCGAGTGCCACGACGCCCCGGTCAGCAGCAAGACGGCGGACATCTTGATGCCGTCGGTGGGCAGCTGCCAGAAGTGTCACAATCCCGACGTCGGCGTCCGCAACGACTGCGTTGAGTGCCACAATTACCACGACCGCCGGCATACTCGCGAGATCCACAAGAACTTTACGATTGACAAGGCTCTCAGCAAATGACCAAGTCGCTCAGTCGCTCAGTCGGTAAGTCAGTCAGTCAAGAAGGCAGGGCAGGTCGAGTTCCTGACTGACCGACTGACTGACTGACCGACTGAGCGACTTCTGAGAAGAGGTTCTCATGGCCAACATTGTCCATCCGCGGGGAAGGCTCGAGCAGCGCGAGGGCGACATCAACCTGCTGCCCAAGCATTACCTGCAACTGTCGCTGTTCGCCGGGCTGAGGAAGGCGCCGGACCTGGACAAGTTCCCCGGCTCGCTGGTGATCCGCCGCCTGCGCCGCAAGGAGGAGTTGTTCCGCCAGGGCGAGCCCGGCTGGACCGCGTTCTACATCCTCACCCTCGAGGATGTGCTGACCATGCGCCAACTGCAGCTGGAACACACCCGCGACGCCGACCGTCGCCGCGAGCTGCAGAACGAGATCGCGCGGCTTGAGGTCGGCGTCGCCAACTGCGCGAACCTCCCCGAAGACCATCCCGACCGGCGGGCCGCTACCGTTTACCTGGCCACGCTCAAGAAACGCGACGTCCGCCAGGCCACGCTGATGATGGAGCGCGTCAAGAGCCGGCCGTCGGCCCCGATCAAGAACCGGCAAAACCAGACCATCTATGTTCCCGTTGGCTATGCCGGCCCGCAGACCATTAGCTGGGAGGCGGGCAAGGTGCCGCTGATGGAGGGGGAACTGTTCGGCGAAATGAGCTGCCTGATGCGCACGCCGCGCTCGGCCACCGTCGTTGCCGACCGCGATTGCTACATCATCGAGTTCTTGCGCAACATTCTCGACAAGGTCTACCGCGACCCCGTCTACAAGAAGAAGGCCGACGACATCTACCTCAAGCGCGTCCTGGAGCTGCAGATCCGCAAGATGCCGATCTTCCGCGACCTGACGCCCAAGGAGTTCGAGGAGATCCGCCACGACGTTCAACTGGAGAGCTTCGAGCCGGGCGACCTGATCTGCGACGAGTACGACCGCTCCGACTGCATGTACCTTGTGCGGCAGGGATTGGTCAAAGTGATGAAAAACGTCTCGTACTTGCTCAGCACGTTCGACGTGACCGACTGGGTGGCGCTGGGCGAGTCGCTGCGGCGCGGAGCCACGGCGCCGACGTCGCCGCACGGCAAGTTCTGGTCGCGGCTGGCCGAAAAGGTCCGCACGCTCTTGCAGAACGCGGCCAACCTGGCCCAGCTCAGTCCCTCCGACCGCGCCGAGCTGGTCTTCGCGATCAACGAGGTCCTCAAGGACAACAAGCTGGCCGAGGCCGCCGAGTTCAAGCCGATCGTCGAGAACGAGGCCTTCAAAGCCCAGCTCGCGCACTTGCCCCCCGACCGCAAGAAATGGAACGACAGCCAGTTCCGCAACCTCAATCGGCTGCTCTTCGAGCGCCTCTACCAGAAGGGCATCCGCGAGCACAAGAAGCACGCCGGCATCGAGACGATCCTGTCGTACAACTCGCCTGACGACTACTTCGGCGAGACAGGGCTGATGCTCAATCAGCCGCGCAGCGCCAGCTGCTTCGCCTTCAGCCACCCCAACCGCGAGGGCGTCGTCGAGGTGGTGAAGATCCCCGCCAAGACGTTCTGGCGGCTGATGAAACTGTCGACGGGCGTCCGCGAGAAGGTCAAGCAGGAGGTGTCCGCCAAACGCAAGTCGATGATAGCGACACTGGGCCGCGGCATCTGGGAGGACTCCATTCGGCAAGTTCCTGGTGCCGACGGCATGCCGCTCCTGCCTCGACCCGGTATGCATGATCCCCTGTCCGGTGGCGTCGATCCGCCGCGGCGACAACCGCGAGATCGTCATCGAGGACTGGTGCATCGGCTGCGAGGCGTGCGCTGATAGCTGCCCCTATGGCTCGATCCAGATGTATGACCTCGGCATTCTCCCCGAAGAGGCGCGCGGCTGGCGTTTCCTGCCGGCCGGCGCGAAGGGGGCCGCCGGCGACTGGTTCCAGCCGTCGTTCAACGACAAGAAATGGCTGGTTGGTGCCACGCCGTTCAACTGGGACCGTGAGATGCAGACGACCGTGGTGGAGAATTCGCCGGCCGACGATTCCTCGCCGGCAGGGGAACGGCTGGTCAACTTCCGCTTCGAGTTCGAGCTGCCGCCCGGCGTCCTGAAGAAAGAGAGCAAGTTCAAGTTCGAGGTGCAGGCGATGGGCTCGGTCGTGCATCTGTGGCTGAACGGCCGCGAGCTGAAGCTGGACGACCGGGTCAAGCGCGGCCGGCACGAGTACTCGGTGCCGCCGCTACCCGAGAAGCCGCCGGCCGCACCGAAGGCCGCCGCAGGCAAAGGGATCGCAGCCGCGCCACCGCCTCCGCCTCCGCCGGCGCCGAAGGGCCCTCCCGCCACCGACTTCCTGCGCCCTGGCAAGAATGTGATCGCGGCCCAGGTGAAGCCGCCCGCCAAGGGGGGCGAGATCCTCTTCCAGCTTCGCCTCGACGAGGTCAAGAGGCCGAAGGACCTGCCCGTCGAGGTCGACGAGTCGGTGGCGGAGGAGGTGGTCGAGAAGATCGTGACACACCGGGCCGTGGTCTGCGACCTGTGCAGCAAGATCGGCGGGATTCCCGCCTGCGTCCACGCCTGCCCGCACGACGCCGCCATGCGCGTCAACGCTCGCAAGGACTTCCCGGCGACCTACTGATCTGCTTAGCCCGACGCGCCAGCGAGGGACGCAGCGAACCTCGCTGGCGCGTCGGGCTAAGCAGCAAGCGGCACACCTCCCACCAGTGGTCACTCGGTCACCCCCAGCCGCCGCACGTCGGGCAGTTTTTTCGCCCTCGGTGGGAAACGCGGGTATGATGGGGAGTGGTCAACGGACTACCGGGAAACCATGCCGAATGATCTCGGTCCGGTCCAGAGCCGGCCAGGGAGGGTAAAAAGGAATCTACCGATTTCCTGGCGCGGGCGGAGGAGAAGTCCCTACGGCCGGCAGGGGCAAGCGACCCGTTGAGGAGGGGAGAGCATGGATCGGTCCTCGGATCTACCGTGGCAGGCCTTCTGGCGGAATCCGACGCGTCGCCAACTGTTCCAGGTCGGCGGGCTGGGGGTGCTGGGGCTGACCCTGCCGCGGCTGCTGTCGGCGCGGGCGCCGTCGCCCCGGTCTGATGCGCCACGCGGGCGGGCCAGGTCCTGCATCTTCGTGGTCCAGTATGGCGGGGCCAGCCACATCGACACCTGGGATGTGAAGCCCGACGCCCCCGACAACATCCGCGGCCCGTACCGGCCGATCTCCACCTCGGTCGGCGGGACCCGGATGGGGGAGTTGCTGCCGCGCCTGGCCGGGCTGGCGCACCGCTGCTGCCTCATTCGCTCCATGTCGCACGGCAACGGCGACCACAACGGGGGCATGCACATCTGCATGACCGGCCACTCCCGGCCGCAGGAAAACACGCCGTGCTTCGGTGCCGTCACGGCCCGGCTGCAGCCTTCTCAGGCGGCGCTCCCTTCTTACGTCTGGCTGCAGAACCTGGACGCCGACGTGCGCGAGTGGTATCTGACGGGCGGATTCCTCGGGCCCGGCTGTGCTCCCTTGCTGGTGGGCAAGGGCGCGGACAACCCGGCGGCGCCGGACTTCCGGTTCCGGGGTTTTGACCCGCCCGCGGACGTGCCCGTCCAGCGGCTGGCGCGGCGGCGGCAACTGCTGTCCAACCTGGAACGCGCGCACCCTTCCGCGGGCGGGTCTGCCCCAGCTCCCGAAGGCATGCAACGCTTCCAGGAGCGCGCCGTCGACCTGGTGACCGGCCCCGCCGCCAGGCAAGCTTTCGACCTGGGCCGTGAGCCGGGACGGCTGCGCGACCGCTACGGCCGGCACCCGCTCGGCCAGAACCTGCTGCTGGCGCGGCGGCTGGTGGAGGCGGGGGTGCGCCTGGTCACGGTCAACGCCTGGGCCGGCGTCCCCCGCCCGGGCGAGGGCTTCGTCTACTCGCCATCGTTCACCCAGGGATGGGACCACCACGGCGCCGCCGTGCAGAAATGTGGCATCTTCAGCACGGGTCAGTTCGGGCTGGGGCTGGTCCTGCCACGCTTCGACCAGGCCCTGTCCGCGCTGCTGGAGGACCTCGGTCAGCGCGGGCTGCTGAGCGAGACACTGGTGGTCGTGGCCGGTGAGTTTGGGCGGACGCCGCGCATCACCACCAACCCGTACCCCGGCCGGGACCACTGGCCGGCGTGCTACGCGGCGCTGCTGGCCGGCGCCGGGATACGGGGCGGACTGGTCCACGGGGCCTCCGACCGGATCGGCGCCTACGTCAAGGATGCCCCGGTCTCGCCGGAGGACTTCGCCGCCACCCTCTTCCACGCTCTCGGCGTCCCCCCGGAAACCCGCCTGAGCCCGGACGGCGCCACCCTGCCCGTCAGCACCGGCCAACCGGTCCGGGCCCTGTTTGACTGAGGCCATGCCGTGCGGCCCGCGGCATGCGTCCGCACCGGCGCAGACGCCGGTTCCCGGACAACCGCTTGCTCCCTCGCATCCGGTCCCTCCAACACAGGAGGAACTCGAGTCCTACCTGACCAACCTCACCGTCGAGTAGGAGTCGGTTCCGCAAGGAGATGGCGTGGGCGTCGGGAACTGATTTATGCCAGGATTCCTTTCACGACGCGGGCTTCGTTGACGCCGGTCAACTTCTCCTTCAGACCGTGCTGCTCGACGAAGAGTTGGTCGTGGTGCAGGCCGAGCAAGTGCAGGATCGTGGCGTGCCAGTCGGGGACGCTGACGCGGTCCTCGACGGCCGCCAGGCCCAGCTCGTCGGTGGCCCCGTAGGTCGTGCCGCCCTTGATCCCGCCGCCGGCCATCCAGGTACAGAAAGCGTTCTTGTTGTGGTCGCGCCCCGCCTTGCGCTCGTTCTTGTCCGCCGGCAGCTGAGCGATGGGGAGTCGGCCGAACTCGCCGCCCCAGACCACGAGCGTGCTGTCGAACAGGCCGCGCTGCTTCAGGTCACGCAGCAAGGCGGCAATCGGCCGGTCCGTGCGGTCGCACGCCGTCTTGAGGTCGGTCGCCAGCGCGGTGTGATTGTCCCAGATTTGGCCGTTGATGTAGAGCTGGACGAAACGCACACCGCGCTCGACCAGCCGGCGGGCGATGAGGCAGCGACGGGCGTACGAGTCGGTCGGTTCGCGGCCCACGCCGTACATCTCCCGGGTCGCGCGGCTCTCCCTGGAGATGTCCAGGGCATCGGTCGCCGCCAGTTGCATGCGTGCGGCCAACTCGTAGCTGGCGATGCGGGCGTCGAGGTTGGGCTGGCCGGGCCGCTGGCGCTTGTGAAGCTGATCGAGCCGACTTAACAACTCTCGTTCCTCCTGCACGACGTCGGTGGGACGGTCCACGTCGGGGCGCAGGTTCAGGACCGGCGACCCGGTCGAGCGGAAGCGCGTCCCCTGGAACAGCGGCGGAAGGAAACCGGCCTGCCAGTTCTCGACGCCGTTGACGGGCAGTCCGAGCGGGTCGTCGAGCACGACGTAGGCGGGCAGGTTCTGGTTCTCGCTGCCGAGCCCGTAGACGACCCACGAGCCCAGGGCAGGCCGGCCCGGTCCCATCTTGCCGGTATGAATGAGGTAGATGGCCGGCTCGTGCGTCAGGTTGGTCGTGAACATGGAGCGGATGAACGCCAGGTCATCCACCATGCCGGCAAGGTGCGGCATCACCTCGGAGACCCAGGCGCCGCACTTGCCGTGGCGGACGAACTTGAACGGGCTGCGCATCAGGGCGCCGGCGTCCTTGATGAACTCGACCTCGCCCGCGATCTTGTCGAAATACGGCCGGCCGTGATGCTTGTCGAGCATCGGCTTGGGGTCAAACAGGTCCATCTGACTCGGGCCACCGTTCATGAACAGGTGGATGACGGAGCGGGCCTTGGCCGCGAAATGTGATTGTCGCGGCCTGAGATCGGCGGCGCGCAGACGATCCTCACCAAGCAGGTGGAGGAGCGCTGCGCCGCAAATACCGCCGGACACTCGATGAAAGAACCCACGGCGGTTCATGGACATGATCTCACCCCTCAATCGACGTAGAGGAACCCGGCCGAGTTCATGATCGCGTGACAGTAGGTTGTCAGTGCCTTTTGGCCCGCTGCATCGCGGTCCTGCTTCCCTGCTGCCCATCGGTCCGCGAACTTCCTCAAGGCCGCCATGCCAATCTCCTTCTCCTCGTTGCTGGGAGGCCGGCCCAGGGCGATGCAATACACTTTCTCGATTTGCTTTGACGGGTCCGTACCAGCCTCACGGCTCACCCGCGCGGCAAAATGTTCGGCAAGCTGATGAACCGTGCCGTTGTTCATCAGGTGAAGGGCCTGCGGGGCAACCGTGGATTCACGCCGTTCGAGACAGTTGGGATTCATGTTCGGGTAGTCGAAGCTCTCCAGGTGCGTGGGGATCTGCTTCCGCGCCTGCCGCACATAGATCAGTCGTCGCCAGCCGCGGGCGGTTCCGGTCGGCGTCACCAGCCCATCGGCCCGCACGCCAACGGCGTCCGGTTGTCCGAACGGCGTGCTGTCGAGACGACTGGCGACCAGCAGGAGCGTGTCGTAGAGGGCCTCCGCATCAAGGCGAACAAGGGGGATACGGGAATAGAGCGCGTTATCCGGATCAAGCTTCTCCTGGTCTGGCGTCACGGCCGAACTCTGCCGGAAGGTCGAGCTGGTCATGAGAAGCCGGTGCATGGCCTTGAAACTCCCGCCTTGCCGGACGAACTCCCGAGCCAACCAATCGAGCAGTTCGGGGTGCGTTGGAGGCGTGCCGGTTTTCCCGAAGTTTCCCAGGGTCTTGACGAGGCCGGTGCCAAAGTGGTGTTTCCACAGCCGATTCACGGCCACGCGAGCCGTCAGCGGGTGATCGGGCTGGAGAAGCCAGCGTGCGAACGCCAGCCGGCGACCCGTCTTTTTCGCACCTGGCCAGGGAGGTTTCACCTCGAACGGCGTCTTGCCGTCGGTCAGTACGGAGGGCACCCCCGGCCCGACGAGGAGACCGGGACGCAGAGGGTCGCCGCGGCGATAGACGTAAGTCGGCGACGGCTCGCCACGGTCCCAGAGGGCCTGAATCCGGGGTTCGGGCAGCTTCAGGGCCTCCAGCCCCTTCATTTCGCGCTGCACCCAGGCGTTGTGTGCTTCCCAGGCCCGGCGTTCCGCCGTCGTGACGTGGGGCAGATGCCGACCGCTGAGCACGTCCTGGCTGATAGGGCCGAGTCCCGGCCGAACGTCGGGCTTGAGCCAGTCGTTCTCGTCGTAGGCTCCCTTGAAGACGTCGGTCAGCCGGTAGTAGTCGCGCTGGGGAATCGGGTCGAACTTGTGACTGTGACAGCGGGCACATTTCATCGTCAGGCCCAGGACCGCGGAACCGAGCACGTCGATCTCGTCGGCGATCACTTCGAGACGGTCCGGGATGTAGCCCGTGATGTTCGCCCAGGTGCCATCCGGGACCATGCGCAGGAAGCCGGTCGCCACCAGGTTGTCGTACAGCTCCGGCGTGATTTCCGGGGCATGTTCATAGTCGGCCAGTTCGTCGCCGGCGAGCTGTTCCAGCAGGAACCGGCTGTACGGCTTGTCGGCGTTGAAAGCGCGGATGACATAATCGCGGTAGCGCCAGGCGTACGGCCGAGGAAGGTCCTGCTCGCGTTTCCCTTCAGAGTCGGCGTAACCGGCGAGGTCCAGCCAGAAGCGTCCCCAGCGCTCGCCGTAACGGGGCGAGGCGAGCAGCCGGTCGATCATCCGCTCATAGGCGTCCGGGGCGGAATCCGCGAGGAAAGCCTGAACCTCCGCCGGTTCCGGAGGCAGTCCCGTCAGGTCGAAGTACGCTCGTCGCAACAGCGTGAGGCGGTCGGCTTCCGGGGAGAAGCGCAGTCCCTTTTGCTCCAGCTTCTGGAGGATGAAAGCATCGATGAGATTGCGCACCCGGTCGGCGTGACGCACGGCCGGAACCGCAACGGGCCGCGGCGGGCGAAAGGACCAGAAATCTCGGTCCTTGTCGGTCACCAGGGGATCGGGTTTTGTCGTGGCGACGTCCGGTGTGACAGCGACTTCAGGAGCCCCCGCCGCGATCCAGTGAACGAGGACATCGATTTCGGCCGGCTCGACCGGCTTGACGCTCGCTTCGACGAGTCGATCGCGCGGCGGCATCTGGCCCGAGCGAATCTTCTTGAGGAGCAGGCTTTCTTCGGGCTTGCCCGGAACGATGGCCGGTCCCGACTTACCGCCGCGGAGCATGGCGGCCCGGGTATGCAGGTCGAGGCAGGCTTCCTGTCGTCGCAATCCGTGGCAGACGGTGCAGCGGCGCAGGAGGATCGGCAGGACGTCGTGCTGGGTCACCACCTCGACGCCCGGTTCGGGCTTGACGCCTTCCTGCGGACCGAATGGGGCTCCGCCCGCGATCCAGCGACGGATGATCTCGACCTCGGCCTCGCTGAGACGGTCTTTTTTCCCAGGCGGCATCTTCCCGCTGTGGAGCTTCTCGTAGAGGAGGCTCTTCTCGGGTTTGCCGGGCACGATCACGGGGCCCGACTCGCCGCCCTCGAGGATGGTGACCGGGGTGCGCAAATCGAGATCCGCTTTGCGCCCCTTGTCTCCGTGACAGCGCCAGCATTTCGCCTGAAAGAGCGACCGAACCTCGTCGCGAAACGACGGCACCCGGACCGACGCTTTCTCTTTCTGTCCCTCGAAGCCGGCGCTGGCAAGGAAAGCCGGTCCAGCCCACGCCATCGTCAGCGCCAGGCAGAGGAGCAAGAACGAGGAGTGCTTGCGCAGCATGTCAACCTCACCATGCCACGCCCGGCGGGGTGTGACTGTCGACCAGGGCAGGAGCGAACTCCGGGACGCGAGCCCGTTCATTCTACCCTATCCCATCGCGTCGACACGAACCAGTCACAGTCGGCTGAAAGTCTTTCTCGGAGGGGGTTGGAAGGTGATCCTCACTTCGGGCACGGCCCGGCTGCCGCACCGTTGAACGTGGAACATGGGAACACGGTTCGTTCCGGTTGGTGAGGGTCAAGGGGTGGCGGCTTCGACGATGTTGATTTCCTCCTCCGTCAGGCCGTACAGCTCGTAGACGAACTGGTCAATCTGGCGGTCGGCGGCGTCGATCTGGCGCTGGAAAAGGGAGTCGTCGTGCAGCGCCTTCGCCACCGCCGGCCGTGTGTCAGTCCCGTTTGCTCGATAGCTGCACAGAACAGGGAAAGTGGTTGTGGGTGTGCCATGCTTTCGCGGCCTGCGTTGCCGGGGGCAGTGACCCAGCCACCGAAGGCCGCGAAAGCATGCCACCCCCCGACACTTCACTTTCCCTCTTACGGGGAGCTATTTAGTCAGTCACCCGCGGACAAGGCGAATTCGATGGATTGCGGCGCCTTTACCTGTTCGGAGGCATCCAGGAGTTCGATGGAGACGAGTCGGCCGGCTTTGTCGTAATCGAGGATGAGCCCGGGCCGCGGCTCGTCGCTTTCGGCCACCTTGCCAGGGCGCAGGATGATCGACAGCGTGTTGGTTTCTTTGTCGTAGATGACTCTCACGGCGTTCCCCAGTAGCGGGTTGCACAAAGCCGGCCCGGAAGACGGAGAGCCCGGTGTCGTCGTTGGTGGTTGGCCGAAAAGCGGCCGGCTGAATCGGCATCGGCAAGTCGGCCTGGTAATAGACTCGATGAATGCGACGATAGACGAACTCGCTGGCATCGACGGGCTGGTGTTCGTCCATGGGCCGGCCTGCCTCCAGGAGTGGGAGCCTGGCTGGGGAGGACTGGTCACTCCGTGGGCAGGGTCCAGTGCTTGACGGCTTGTCCCGGCTCCATCAGCATGACCTCGGCGTGAAGCGGCCGATCGATCTCGACCTCCGTGTACGTCCCATCCGGGTCTTGCCACTCGAAGATCACGGAGCCTTCCAGCCCGGGGACGACTCGGCTCGGCGGGTCGACCCCCTGCTCGTGCAGCGTATAGGCCAGGCCGATCGCCGAGGCGAGCAGCTCGCGCGACGGCGGCCGCGCCCCCTGGCCGTCCCAGTCGTCGCCCAGGTGCTGGAACTCCACCAGAACCCGAACGGCAGGCTCCCAGGGGCCGGCATCCCCAACGTCGTCCGCGCTGTTCTGGAAACTGTTCCGCGGCGCCGAAATCGCGGAAAGGCCGTTTCGCCGGCTGGCTCTCTGGCGCCAGGCTTCTTCCCGAATGGGACGTGCAAGCATCGTTGGCATGGGGCTTTCTCCTGACCGAGCCCGTTGGGAACTTCCGGCATGCCCCGGTCATGACCATTGTATCCTTTATCCGGCAGGACCGCACGAGGCTTTGTTGGCTGCCGCCAGCAGGCTGTCGGTGAAGGCCGGGCGGACGCGGCAGTCGTAGACGGCGAACTCCTCGAAGTCGGTCAGGATCGACAGCGGCAACTTGCCGGTCCAGGCGTAGCGGCGGAGCTAAATACTCACATTCCGCACCCCCTTGACCAAGTTGCAAACCCTTGAAACACCGGGGTTTTTGCAAATCGGTCAACTTGGCAGGCTGCGTGTGAGAGGTGACATTGCAGTGTCACTTCACTGTACAACTGTGACAGTCATCTGTCACTCCCCTGAAAAACCGGCATTCCGGTAATCTGGGCGAACTGGGCTACCGCTAAACCTCGAAACGAGGGTGCGGAATGTGAGTA
>JACOUH010000137.1 GCA_016177925.1 Planctomycetota bacterium
ACAGGCCCCACCCCCAGAAAACGGCTGACTCCCACCTGGCGAGCGGGGGGTGTGAACCCCCCGGTAAGCCTCCAACCGGGGGGTTCACACCCCCCGCTCGCCAGGACGCCGTGCTGCCTCTGCTCGCAGCAGTCTTCTCCAGAGCGCCTCATTGATCCGCCCGCGGAAACGCACGCGTCCGTTCACCATCACGACTGGCACGCACGTGCCGTGCGCCTTCACCAATTCCGGGTCGCTGTCGACATCGACGACCGACAGCGCGAAACGGCAGCGGCGCTGCTCGGCCTGTAACAGTTCCCAGGCGTCCTCACAGAGATGGCACCCCTGCCGCGTGAAGAGGACCACGTTCAGGTGGTCCAACGGCGCCCGCCGCCACCACGAGAAAAGCCACGCCAGCGACATGATCGTTTCCTCGATAGTCAGGGTCCGCGGCGTTTGCTATCCTAAAGAAGTTAAGGGGCGAACGCCACGCGCGAAGGATGGAGCCAGCCGCAGAGAGGCCCTGACCCAGCACTTGAGGAAACGCTATGCCCCCCCCCCGGACGACCCCCCCGCCCGCCCCCGGCAAGCCGCGGCGCCGGCCTGCCCCTCCCGTCTCCGGGGCGTGGATCTGGCTGGTGATCGGCCTCGCCCTGGTCGCCCTGGTCGTGTTCAGCAGCTATAACAACAATATCGAGATCCAGTATAGCAGCTTCATCCAACTCCTCGATACGAACCCCAAGAACATCAAGAACCTCGTGTTCAGCACCAGCAACGACCGCATCTCCGGCGAGCTGGAGGACGTCTCGGCCCTGCCCGAGAAGAGGGAGGAGGACAGGGAACTCAAGAAACGCTTCGAGAGCAAGAAGACGACCAAATTCTACACGCGCTACTTGCCGCTGCCGGACCCCGAGCTGAGCAAGGACCTCCGGGACAAGATCCACAAGTACAACCTCAAGATCGAGGTGAAGGAGGATCAGTTCGCCTGGGTCGGGCCGGTCTTCCTGTTCCTGCTGCCGGCTCTCTTGCTGGTCGGGCTGTTCTTCTTCCTGATGCCGCGTTTCCGCGACCCGATGGGCGGCAGCTTCCTGAGCAACTACGTCAAAAGCCCGGCGCGCCGCTACGAGCGGACCAAGCAGCGCGTCACCTTTGACGACGTCGCCGGCATGCAGAACGCCAAGAGCGAACTGCAGGAGATCGTCGACTTCCTCAAGGCGCCGGACAAGTTCCAGCGCCTCGGCGCCCAGGTGCCGCGCGGCGTGCTGCTGGTTGGCCCGCCCGGCACCGGCAAGACGCTGCTGGCCCGCGCCGTCGCCGGCGAGGCCGGCGTGCCGTTCTTCTCGATCAACGGTTCGGAGTTCATCCAGATGTTCGTCGGCGTCGGAGCGTCGAGAGTCCGCGATCTCTTTAAGACCGCGCGCGAGGCGGCGCCGGCGATCCTGTTCATCGACGAGATCGACGCCGTCGGCCGCATGCGCGGCACCGGCGTCGGCGGCGGCTCCGACGAGCGCGAGCAGACGCTCAACCAGATCCTCAGCGAGATGGACGGCTTCTCGCCGTCAGAGTCGGTGATCGTCATGGCGGCGACCAACCGCCCCGACGTGCTCGACGCCGCCCTCCTGCGGCCGGGCCGCTTTGATCGCCACGTCACCATCGACCGTCCCAACTGGCAGGGACGTTTCGCGATCCTGAAAGTCCACACGCGCAACAAACCGCTGGCCGACGACGTCGACCTCGAGTCGATCGCCCGCTCGTCGATCGGCATGACGGGAGCGGACCTGCGCAACCTGTGCAACGAGGCGGCGCTCTTGGCGACGCGCGAGAACAAGAGCAAGCTCGACCGCCACGACTTCACGCGGGCCTACGACCGCGTCCTGCTGGGCCCGAAGCGCGAGGAAGTGTTGACAGAAGAAGGACGGCGGCGGACGGCCTATCACGAGGCCGGCCACGCGGTCGTGAGCTGGCTGGAGCCGGCCGGCGATCCGCCGCAGAAGGTGACGATCGTGCCGCGCGGTCGGGCGCTGGGCGTGACGTTCAACACGCCCGACGAGGAGCGCTATCACCACGGCCTGGACTACTGGAAGGCACGATTAACGTTCACCCTGGGCGGTCGCGCCGCCGACCGGCTGGTCTACGGGCAGCCGTTTTCTGGCCACGAGGACGACCTCAAGCAGGCGACGCGGCTGGCCCGCTACATGGTCACGCACTGGGGCATGAGCGAGCGGCTGGGGCCGATGGCCTTCCGCGTCGGCGAGGAGCACGTCTTCCTGGGCAAGGAGATCCAGGAGCCGCGCGACTTCAGCGAGGGGACCGCGCAGTTGATCGACGACGAGGTGCAGAAGCTGCTGCGCGAGGCCGACGACCGAGGCTACGAGTTGCTGGCGAAGAACCGCGACAAGCTCGACGCCCTGGTCGAGGCGCTTCTCCAGCGCGAGGAGCTTCTGCGCGACGAGATCGAGAAGGTGCTGCGCGGCGAGCCGCTACCGCCCCCTGAGTCTCCCCTCATCGAGTTCCGCTCCACCCCGATCAGTGACGGCGTGACAAGGTGAGGGGGGCCCAGGGGCAGCGGGCGCCGTGAGTTACCCTTGAGGAACCGGGGCAGGGCGGAGTATACTGCGGAGTGGGAAGCAGCGGCCGGTCAAACGGAGAGAGAACAACCGGAGCGGGGGAGACTCGCACCTTCGGACCCGCTCCGCTCCCTGGGTCCCGTCGTCCGCCAGGCCGTTCGGACGGGCAAGCACCCACCGCGCTCGCCCACACTCCGTCGGGGGCCCCTCATGGCCACGCCACAAAGCATCGACGCGCTCTGCCAGCAGGCGCGGCAAGCGATCGCGGAGCGCGACTGGGACAAGGCCCGCCAGGCGTACCTGCAGGCGCTGGGGCTGAAGTCCGACTCGCCCGACATCCACCAGGGGCTCGCCACCGTCTGCTTCCAGCTGCGCGACCTGCACAGTGCCGCCCACCATTTCAAGGAGGTGACGCGGCTCGACCCCCTGCGGGCGGGCGCCTTCATCAATCTCGGCGCCGTCTGCAACCTCCTCGACCAACTCGACGAAGCCATCGCCGCGCTGCGCCGTGGCATCCAGCTCGACTCCCAGCGCTCCGAGGGATACTACAATCTCGGCCTGGTCTACCGCCGCAAGGGCCAGATCGACCTCGCCATCCATGCCTACCGCGAGGCACTCCGCCTCAACCCGCGCATGGCCGACGCCTGCTACAACCTGGGCAACCTCCACCTCGACAAGGAACAGTTCGCCCAGGCCATCCAGTGCTACAAGCAGGCGCTGCAGATCCGCCCCGGCTGGGAGAAGGCGCTCCAGGGGCTGACCAATGCTCAGCAGGCCCTCGAGGCGGCTTCCGGCGTCGAGGAGGTGACGCAGCAGGAGGCGGCGCCAGCAGCCGAAAAGCCCGCCCCGGTAACCGCCCGCATTGATCCGCACCGCATGGTTGACCCGGACCTGCACGGCGTGCTGCTCAACGCGCTACACAAAGCCACCATCGAGTCGGAAAATCACGGCCGCGCCTTCCACCAACTCGTCTGTGACGAGATCGAGCCAGTCATCAAGGAACTGTCGTCCTGCCTCATCTCCCCCGATATATCGATCAGTGTCCTGGATGCCTGTATCGAGAAGTTCGAGGGCGCCCTCGTCCACATGCGCAGCACCCGCGACAACCTGCAGAACAGCGTCCGCAAGGTCCAGGCCCTGGGCGAGAAGTTGGTCACCGACACACGCTGATCCCTCACCAGGGGTCAGGGGTCAGGGCAGAAGAGCCTTTGTCTTTCCTGACCCCTGACCCCCGTTCGTAGGTGGCGCGGAAGATCGTTTTGCCTTTCTTGCGGAATTTGCGCTCGAAATTGGTGAGATAGTCGAAGTCGTGTGCCGGCTCGTGCTCCTCGGGAGGCGACAGCGGACACAGCCCCTCAACCTGCGCCAGGACCTCGGTGATCAGTTGGTAATAGTCCTCGACATCCGTGGCGACCTGGAGGCGGCCTCCGACGGACAGGATGCGCATGCACTGGCGAGCAAAGTCTTCGGTGAAGACACGCCGCTTGTGGTGCCTTTTCTTCCACCACGGGTCGGGAAAGTAGACATGGACCGTCTGTACCGAGGCGTCGGCCACCCGCTGGCGCAGGAAGTCCCGGGCGTCGGCACAAGCGAGGCGGACGTTGTTCAGGCTGCGCTTCGCCATCCGCGTTGCCGCGAATAGTTGATATTTCCGCTCGATTTCAACGCCGACGAAGTTAATGCCTGGATGTGCCGCCGCGGCGTTCAACAGGAAGAGCCCCTTGCCGAAGCCGACCTCGATCTCGACAGGCTGGGAATTGCCGAAGACCTGCGCCCAGTCGTAGCACGGCGGCGGCGCGTCGGGCCGGGGCGACACGGGCAGGGGCAGCAGGTAGGGCTGGAGGTCCTCCAGCGGCAGGCGGGCGGCGCGGCGCACGATCAGGCCTCCTGGGCCGGCTCGTCTCCCTGGCGATGCAGCGGCACGCCGATGACGTCCCCGTGGAAGACCATCGTCGTGCCGACAAAGCCCTGGACATTGAAGATCGTCTGCCGGCGGTTCATGCGCGTGCCCTTGCCGATCAGCAGCAACCGATCCCCCGGCCGTACCGGGCTGCGGAAGCGCACGTTCTCCAGCCCGCCGAAGCCGATGAAGTCGCCCTGGAGCAGCCCGGTGGTCACAATGTAGTACGAGCAGAGCTGGGCCGCCGCCTCACAGATCAGCACGCCTGGCAGCAGCGGGTAGTCGGGCATGTGGCCGCGCACCCAGAACTCGTCGGCACCGACGTCCTTGTAGCCGGCGACCAGGTGCTGCTCACCGTCCATCAAGACGATCGCGGTCAGCTGCTCCATCTCGTAGCGCTGCGGGTTGACTCGGCGGATGGCTTCGCGGTCTGCCACGACCTGACTCAGGTCGACGGTCGCAGGGTCCACGATCGGTGTCGGAGGCATCGAGGGTCCCACATGTCTATATTCCACTCGGGCGAGCGGAGGCGTCAGCCCCCTTGGGCGCAGCGTTCTCAAGGGTTGTCGGCAAACCCCTCTTCTCAGCCCCTTCCCCGAAGCGGAGAGGGGGAGAAAGTCCTTCTGCTCCCCCTCTCCGCTTCGGGGAGGGGGACGGGGGGAGGGGTCTACGGATGTCCCCCGCTCGGCATTACCCGATCACATGAGCGAGCTGGCTCAGTTCGGTCAGCAGGACATTGGGCCGGCTGGCCCGCTCGTTTAGCTGCTCGGGCGTCGCCTGCAGTGAGGCCCGGTCGCCGGCAAACAGAGCGGTCTTCATGCCCAGCCGCCGCGCCGGCACCAGGTCCCTCTGCAGCCGCGAGCTGATGTGCAGCACCTGAGTGGATGCGATGCCCTTGTCGGCCAGCGCCTGCAGCGCGTGGCGAAACAGTCGCTCCGACGGCTTGCGAGCCCGCACGTCGCACGACAGGAACCGCAGTTCCGGCGGCACCAACTCCTCCAGGCGGGCGGCTGCGTCCTGCGCGATCAGGCCCCGCTGCAGCTGTACGCTCGTAAAGCACTGCCCGTCGGCGAGCAACCCTTGCGTCAGGCCGGCGCCGGCGATGGCCCGCAGTGCCAGGGCCGCACCAGGGTAGCAGCCACTCCCTTGTAGGCTGGCGTGGAAGAAGTACGCCACCTTGCGGCTGAATTCGTTCAGGGCTCCGTAGAAGCCGGCGTCGAACTTGTATTCCTTCTGCAACAGCTTCTTGATGAGCGCTTCCCAGACGCGCTCGGCGGAAACCTCGGGATGCTTCTCGCCGCCGGTGCTGACGCGCTGCTCGGCGAGGGCCATCGAGTAGAGCTGGCCAAGGTACTCGCCGGGCTGGCCCGGCTTGCGCGTCATCGAGCCCCACATCTTGAATTCCTGGACGGTCTTGTCCAGGGCCACGTCCATCTGCAACTTTTGCGGATGCTCGAAGTAGAGTTCTCCGCCGGGGATGGCCAGCAGAGTGCCGTAGACATTCCACAGTACGGCGCGGATGCCGCGCAGTCGCTTGAGGTGGGGCTTTGCCTTGGGCGAGTCCACCTCGGGCGCGGCCGGCCAGGGCAGGTTGCGCGTGTCGAGGTACGAGGCGTATTGCTCCAGCGTCAAGGGCATGGCGGCGCCGACCATCTACCGAGTCGAGGGCACAACTTCCCGCCTTCCCACCCTAGCAGGAGCGGCGCACGCATTCAAGCCGCTAGCGCGTCCGCCTTGACGCCGCCCGTGCCGGCGACCTAGAAAAACGCTAGAACGTGGGGCAGGCATCTGGCCTGCCTGAAGATGCGGCAGGCAAGATGCCTGCCCCACGTCAGCGCCGCATTTCCTGATATCCGGAGAGTGAAACGATCTTTTCGAGGAACACGAGCATGCAGCCTGACGCCGGCCGGCTTCCCGAACCGGAAAACAATCCGCTGCCCCGGGACGGCGCGGCGGCCGGCGCGTCAACCGTGGAACCGGGTCTGCCCCCGGTGGCGCCGCCCTCGGGCAAGTTCATCTTGCAGCTGTTCCTGGTGCCGGGCTTGATCGTGGCGGGCCTGGTCCTGGTGGCGCTGGGTCTGCAATGGCTCACCGGCGCCCACCGCAACCCCGAGAAATATCTGGAGGGACTCGACGACCCCAACCCCGAGGTGCGCTGGCGGACCGCTGCCGACCTGTCTCAGGTGCTACCCGGCAACGAGGCCTTTGCCCAGAACGTCGGCTTTGCCCTCGCCCTGGCCGAGCGCCTCGACCGGGCGCTGGAAACCAACGCCTCGGCGGAGCGCTCCTTCAAGGAACGCCTCCGCGAAGAGGGCGATGTGGCTGTCCCGAAGTCGTTGCAGGACGAGCGCGATTACATCGTCTACCTCGCCTCGTGCCTGGGCCACTTCCAAACCACGGGGGGGGCGGACGTCCTGGCGCAGCTTGCCCTGGGGAAGATGGAGGGAGACACCGAGACGGTCTTTCGGCGGCGGGCGAATGCCCTCAAGGCACTGACCGACCTTGGCGCCAACCTCCAGAAGTTCGACGCCCTTCCGCAAGATAAGAAGGACGAGTTGATCGCCCAGCTGAAGGAGGAAGCGGAGGCGACCGGGAAGCGCGGCCGTTGGGCCACGGACAGCCTGGCGTTCCTGCGCGACCGCGCCGCCGGCAAGTCGACCGATCGGCTGGGTGTGGCCGCGGCGCTCATCGGGTGCGCCGCGGCGAAGCCGCCGTTCCTCCGCCAGGCAGCGGCTGCAGCCCTCTCGGTCTGGGACGGTCCTGGTGTCGAGGCCGCTCTGCTCCGCCTGAGCAAAGACGACGGCCGCGGCAGTGACCCCGTTGCCCGCGACCCCCAAAAGGAAGAGGAGCGGGAGCGTCACAAGGAAGCGGTGCGGCAGGTCAACGAGAAGCAGATCCGCTTCAACGCGGCGCTCTCCCTCGCCCATCGCGGCAGTTCTCTCGCCGCGGACTGCCTCGATCTCTTCCGCGAGATGCTCGACCGAGAGAAGCTGGAAGCTTTCTGGGAGAAGGCAGAGCTGGGACAGGGGGAAACGCCCGAGATTGCGGCGCGCGACACCATCTACGTCGCGCTGCGTGCGCTCAACCGCTTGCGCAAGGCGAACGCACGGGTCGACCTGTCCGGGCTCCGATCGGTCGTCGATCGTCTGACCGAGGACTCCTATGAGCCGATCCGCACGCAAGCGGAGGGATTGAAGAAGCGGCTTGAGTGATCCACGGGCCCGGGAGGGTGTCCGTTTGGTAGCCGCGTTCTGGCGAACGCGGCTACCAAACACGAAGCCCGTTGCATGACGGTGGCGGCGGCGGTTCTTACAACAGAGAAGACCGCCGTTTCCGACCGAGAGGCTCTATGACCAAACGACTGATCAACGTCGGCCACAGCCCCGACCCCGACGACGCCTTCATGTTCTACGCCCTCGCCCACGACAAGCTCGACACCGGCGAGTTACAGTTCCGCCACGAACTGCAGGACATCGAGACGCTCAACCGCCGCGCCCTCCGCGGTGAACTCGAGGTCACCGCTGTCAGCATTCACGCTTTCGCCCATCTCACCGACAAGTACGCCCTGCTTCCCAGCGGTTGCAGCATGGGTGATCGCTACGGCCCGATGGTCGTCAGCCGCCGTCCCCTCTCGATCAGCGAGCTGCCGAATGTCCGCATCACCGTCCCCGGCACCCTCACGACCGCCTTCCTGACCCTGCGCCTGCTGCTCCCGCAGGGGTTCGCCTATGAGGTCGTGCCGTTCGACCAGATCCTCGATGCTGTCGCCGTGGGCCGCTTCGACGCGGGGCTGATCATCCACGAGGGACAGCTCACCTTCCAGAACCAGGGCCTGCGCCTGGTGGTCGACCTCGGTGTCTGGTGGCAGGAGCGCACCGGCTTGCCGCTGCCCCTGGGCGGCAACGTCGTGCGCCGCGACCTCGGCGACGACACGATGCGACAGATCAGCCGGTTGCTCAAGGAGAGCATCCGCTACGCGCTGGCGCATCGTGACGAGGCGCTCTCCTACGCCCTGCGCTATGCGCGCGACATGACGCGCGAACTGGCGGATCGCTTCGTCGGCATGTACGTCAACGACTGGACGCTCGACTACGGCCCGCGCGGCCGCGAGGCGGTGCGCCGCCTGCTCGACGAGGGCCACCGCGCCGGGGTCATCGCCTCGCCCGTCGCCGTCGAGTTCGTCGACTGACCTCATCAAAAGCGCTGGCACGCCGCCCCATTTCCGGGTACAACGGAGGGGAAGTCTCCGCTCGCGGAGCGAGCGGACTACCCTCACACGGGGTGTCGAGACCGTGACACCGAAAGACGCGCAGCACCCGGTCCTGCTCACGCTGGAGGGCCCCGACGCGGGCCGCCAGTTCCCTTGCGCCGACGACACGACCACCGTCGGCCGGCAGCCCGACTGCGCCGTCTGCCTCGAGTCGCCTGCCGTCAGCCGGCACCACGCCCGCATCTTCCGCAGCGGCGACGAGTTCTTCGTCGAGGACCTCGGCAGCAGTAACGGTACCTTCCTCAACGGCGAGCGCACCCGGGGCCGCCAACCCCTGACCGAGAAGGACGTCCTCCAGATCGGCCCGTACCAGTTCGTCCTCCGCATCCAGGAGGACTCCGGCGAGGACAATCCCGTCATCCGCTCGCAGGTCAACGTTCTGCCATCTAACCAGAGCCTCTATGTCCAGAATGCGGCCCACAAGCTCCGTGTCGTCGTCGAGATTGCCCAGAACCTCGGGCGCACGCTCGAGGTCAAGCCGCTCCTGGACAAGCTGCTGGAGCAACTGTTCCGCCTGTTTCCCCAGGCCGATCGCGGCATGGTCATCCTGTGCGAGGGCGAGCAGTATGCGGTGCGGGCCCAGCGGCTGCGGCACAAGCGCGCGTCGGGCCTCGGCGGGCCCGTCGGCGAAGAGCCGAAACCGGGCACCGACTTCCCCTTCAGCCGCTCGCTCGTCCGCCGCGCGCTCGAGGAGGGCGTAGGCCTGCTCAGCGAGGACGTTGGCGACGATCTGAAACTGGCCAAGACGGCCACGCTGATTGCCCTAAATTTGCGATCGTTTTTGTGCGTCCCGCTCATCGGTCTCGACCAGCGCCGCCTCGGTGTGCTGCAACTCGATTGCACGCGGCCGGGCTCGTCGTTTGCGCACGAGGACCTCGAACTGCTGACGGCGCTGAGTCTGCAGGTCGCCGGTGTCATCGAGAACGCTGCCCTGCACGAGGAGTTGCTGCGCGAGGCCTGGCTGCGCCGCGAGTTGGCCCTGGCCCGCGAGATCCAGGAGTCGTTCCTGCCCGACAACTTCCGCTCTCTGCCCGGTGGCGGTTATGAGCTGTACGCCCGCGTCCACCCCGCCCGCGAGGTGTCCGGCGACCTGTACGATTTCTTCCCCCTGGCGGACGGCCGACTGGCGTTGTTCCTCGGCGACGTATCGGGCAAGGGAATGCCGGCGGCCCTGTTCATGATCGCCGTCCACACGCTGACGCGGCACCTGGCCGCTTCGGCCGGGACGCCCGCCGAGTTGCTCGAGCGGCTCAATGACGCCCTGGTTGCGGACAACCCCACCAAAGTCCGGGGAGGTGGTGGTCGTCTCGGGCGCCCATCCGCCGCCGCTGCTGCGCCGCGCGGACGGACACGTCGACCCCCTCGACGTCAAGCCGAACACGATGCTCGGCTATGCTCCGTTCGCGCAGCCGCCGGTCGAGATGCGGTTGGAGCTCCAGAAGGGAGAGACGCTCATCTTGTACACCGACGGCCTGACCGAGGCGTTTCGGCCCGACCGCAAGGAGATGTTCGGCGTCGAGCGTCTGTCTGACGTCCTGGGCGGGCGGGCCGCGTCCCTGCCGCTTCCCGACTGCGCCGAGCAGGTCCGGCAGGCGGTGGCACGTTTCACCGCGTCGTCCGAACTGCAGGACGACCAGACCCTTCTGCTGCTGCGCCGCACTTGAGCGCGGGCCGGCGAAAAAATCGCGTGACGCGGCACGCCATCCGCATGCCTTCTCTCTGTGGGAGAAGGAACGCGCGGCTGCCGATCTTTTTTGGGCTGGCTCTGGCTTCCGCACAACCTTCTCGCTATGCTAAGCGATTATTAATAATGTCGTCCCGGGTTCGGTTCCTGCGCATCGCCTGGAGTTGCCGGTGTGGTGAAACGCATTGCCATCATCCCGACCCTTCTGACGCTCGGCAACGCCGTCTGCGGCTTCGCGGCCGTCGTGTTCGCCAGCAAGATCGACCCGGCCCATGCCGACACGAGCATCTATTTCGCCGTCAGCGCCTGGCTGATCCTCGGCGCGATGGTCTTCGACGGCCTGGACGGCTACGTCGCCCGGCTGTCCAAGAGCGCCAGCGACTTCGGCGGCCAACTCGACAGCCTGTGCGACGCCATCAGTTTCGGCGTGGCACCGGCGTTCCTGCTGATTCGCCTGGGACAGGACTGGGAGTTGCCGGTCGTGCGGCAGGCCCTGGCGGTGATTGCGACCCTGTACATGGCCTGCGCGATCCTGCGGCTGGCGCGCTTCAACGTCGAGAACACGCCGGACCCGGCCAGTCACAAGCGCTTCAAGGGGCTGCCGTCGCCTGGGGCGGCCGGTTGTCTGGCGTCGCTGGGCATCCTGCGCGGCGGGCTCGATTACACCTGGATCATGCTCGACCCGGCCAAGCTCCACGCCTTCGTCAAGGTCTGGGCCCCGCTCGGCTCCCTGCTGGTCGC
Organism: Planctomycetota bacterium; assembly: GCA_016177925.1. GTDB lineage: Bacteria > Planctomycetota > Planctomycetia > Gemmatales > Gemmataceae > JACOUH01. Next base: position 11,142 of record JACOUH010000137.1, read on the forward strand.
CTTGCTGATGGTGTCGCGCATTCCCTACCCGCACGTGACGAAGCAAATCCTGCGTGGCCGGCGTCACTTCCGCCATCTCGTGCAGGTGCTGCTCTTGGTCTGCCTGCTGGTGGTGACGCACGAACTGGCGCTGTTCCTGCTGTTCTGGGGTTACGCCCTGAGCATGCCGGTCCGTTACCTGCTCTACCGTAGCGTCCGGGCCCACTCCCTCGCCAACTCGAAGCCGGGCCTCGACGAGGGCCTGCCTCGCTGATGTGGGGCAAGTTTCCAACTTGCCCTTTGCAGCAAGGGCAAGTTGGAAACTTGCCCCACAGCCGATTCAGACCGAGCGGGGGGCGGGGCCGATGTCGTAGGCGAAGGCGACGGCCCGGGCGAGGCGGTCGCCGGCGGTCACCGCGGCAGAGGAGTCGACGCCGGCCTGGGCGATCGCCTGATACCAGTAGCGCTGGCGGTCGCGCGGCGACAGGCTGTCCGGATCGAGGCCGAGTTCACGTACGGCCTCGCGGTCCCAGCGGACCTTTTTCAGAAGGGACGACACGTCGCGCCAGGAGAGGCCCTTGGACACGTCCTCGCCCTCCGTGGTCGCGATCCGCCGGCCGATCAGGACGTGGAGCAGCCCCAGAAAGTTGCCCGTCGCGTGGCCCTGCTCCTTGACAACGTCCAGGAACTCGCGAAGCCGATCCATGACGAGGCCCCGTTCAGGTTCCACCACCAGGGGCGCAGGCGGCGCGACGGTCGGGATGCCTCCTGCTGATTTGCCCTCACGTCTCATCTTATCATCTTTCCCAGGTTCGCCGGAATGCCAGCGCTGCCAAAGCGGCGGATCTTTCCCAAACTCACGCACAGGCTGCGACAAATGAGGAGCAGGTTTCCCATCTGCCTCTTCTGTCCCGCCTCTCTGTTCTTCGGCCAGATGGCCCCATCGCCTTGTTCTCTCTGTCTTCTCTAACTTGCTGACGGGCCGTTTTTTTCCGGCATGCGCCCTATAACGTGTCGAATCGACTTTGTTGCGCCGCGCCCCGCTACAATAAGAAACGGTTCCACTTCCCCTCCTGTCTGCGAGGCCGTCCCATGCTGAGCCACGTCGCTTCCGTCCTCCTGGCCGTGGGTCCTTTCTTTCTCGCGCCGGCAGCGTGTCCGGGAGCCGATCCGCCGACCGGACTGCAGGAGGAGGTGCGCGTCAAGCGGCCGACGCGCCTCGACTGGGAGTTCGTTGCCTCGGGATTCGGCAGGGAGGCGGTCAAACTGCCCGCCGACTTCGACTCGCTGAAGCAGCGCTTTCAACTTTACGTGCCCAGGGCGTACGATCCGGCGCGGGCCTGGCCGCTGGTCGTCTTCATCTCGCCGGGCGACGCACCGCTGGGCTGGCGCTACTGGCAGAAGGTCTGTGAAGAGAACGGGATGCTGTTCTGCGCCCCCTACGGTGCTGGCAACAACTGCCCGCCCGGCCCGCGGGCCCGCATCGTGCTGGACATGCTCGACCAGGTGCGGCGCGACTATCGCATCGACCCGGAACGCACCTACCTGACCGGCTTCTCCGGCGGCGGCCGCATGGCCTGCGCCATCGGCTTCGCCCTGCCGGAATACCTTGGCGGGATCATCCCGGTCTGCGGCACCAACCCCCTCAACCGGCTCGACTATCTGCGCCATCGCGTCCACGACCGGCTCTCGGTCGCCTTCGTCACCGGCGAGAGTGACGTCAACCGGACCGAGAATGAGCAATTCATGTTCCCGATGCTCCAGGACCTCGACATCCGCTCGCGGCTGTGGGTCGTGCCGAAGCTGGGGCACGGCATCCCTGGCCCCGCTGTCCTGGCGGAGGTGCGCAAGTGGCTTGAGGAGGACTTGTCGCGTCGGCGTCAGGACGTCAAGGCGCAACCGACGCTGGCCTGCCCGCCGGACGACGCCCTGACCCCGCTCAAGCTGGCCGGGCGGGCACTGGAGGCGGCCGAGGCGAACCTGAAGGAAGACGAGCGGACCTGGCGTGGCGTCGCCCTGCTGCAAGGGATCGTCGCCCGCTGGGGCCGGACCGAGGTGGCGGAGAAAGCGAGGAAACGACTTGCTGAACTGAAGGAGGACGCCAAGCGTCTGCGCTTGGCGGGCGAGCAGGGCGGGAAGGAGGAGCGGAGCGTGCTGCAGGCCCAGGCGAAGGCCCTTGACCGCTTCGGACAGACGGCGGCAGCGCTGCGGGCATGGAAGGCCCTGGCCCAGCAGCACCCCGACACGCCGGAGGGGCGCAAGGCGGTCGAGGAAGCGCGGCGCCTGGCCAAGGTCCTGTCAGCGCGGCCTTACCTGGGGATCAGCTTCGCCGGCGAGTCCGCGGTGGTGGACAAGGTCGTGCCCGACGGTCCCGCTGACCGGGCCGGTGTCCAGCCCGGCGACCGGCTGCGAGCGCTGGGGGCAGCCAAGCTCCAAACCTTTGCTGACCTGCGCCGTGCCCTGGAGAAAGTGAAGCCTGGCGACAAGGTGAAGCTGGAGGTCGAGCGCAAGGACAAGCGGCTGACACTGACCGTGGAAGTGGGCTCGCCCCCGACCTGAGCGGGAGAGGAAGGAAGCAACGGGCCAGCAAGGAGATTAGCCCGACGCGCCAGCGAGGTTCGAGGTATTCCTCGCTGGCGCGTCGGGCTAATCTCCTTGCTACCGCGGCGAGCTGGCTACGCGAAATGATACGGCGTTGACCGCTGCACTTGCTTGCTGCACAGGTCCGGCAGCTCCGCCTCGTCTTTCAGATGCCGCACGTCCTTGACGCCCTCCGCGAGCAGCCGGCCGTAGGCCTTCTCCAACTCCGTGTCGTCGAACAGGATCAGCACGGCCGTCACGGCGAGGCCGCGCCGCCGCAGGTTGCCCAGGGTCAGCGCCGTCGCCACCGACACCTGCGGCAGCACCGCCACCACCGTCGCGTCGCGCGGCAGGCGGGCCATCGTCTCGTCGATCAGCTGGGCGAACGTCAGTCCCTCCAGCAGTTCGACGCGGGCCAGCAGCTCGCGCATCCGCTGCAGCTGCTCGACCCCGCGCCGCGTCTCGACGACGAGCGGCTGCAGACGGTCGCTGTGCTCGGCCATCGCCGCAACGCGGCGGGCCGCGGCCCGCGAACGCTACTCGTTCTGACAGTCCTCCAACCGCAGGCGGTCGGCCGCGTCACCGGCGTTGGTCACCAGGCCAATCTGCTGTCCCATCTCGTAGACCGCATGGGCCAGCGAGATGGCCGTCGTCACTGCCAGTTCGCTGCGGTGCGGCTCGCCGCGAGCGTGGTAGCCGGCGGCGTGAAAGTCGAGCACCACCGTCGAGCCGGTCAGCGTCGACGGCTCGGTGATCTTGCTGTGCAGCATGCCCGTGCGGGCGGTCGCTCGCCAGTGGACACGGTTGAGCGGGTCGCCTGGCTCATAGGGGCGGACGCCGGCAATGCGCGTCGGGTCCTCGTAGAGCCGGTGCGTCAGGCGGACGTCGCCGATCGGCCGTCGTGACGACAATTCGTAGCCCTGAAGGGGAACGATGCGCGGGTAGACGACAAGGTAGTTCGGTTTCGTCTCGACGCGGTAGCGGCGGTGCAGTCCGAACAGGTCGCCGCCCTCGAGCACGAGCGGGCCGATCTGGTAGTAGCCGCGCCGCAGGCACTCGAGTTGGTAGCGCACGATCTTTTCGCCGCCGGAGCGCAGCATACTGATTTGCAGGTTCTTGCCCTTCACCTTGAGACGTGCGTCCTTTTTCATGCCCTGCGCCGGCAGCAGGTCCTCGAGCAGCACCCACGGCACGGGCATCGCGCCGGTGTTGCGGACGGTCACGCGGACGACGACCTGATCGCCGACCTCCGCGTGCGTCGTGCGCGCCGCCTCCGACGCGATCACGTCGCTGTCGTCCCAGGTCTCCTCGTTGGGCTCTCGCTTCTCGCCGCGCAGGGCGACGGTCCGCCGGGCACGGAGATTGACGATCCAGTTACGGGCCAGGACGCGGCTGACGAGGAGCAGACCGAGCAGCGTGTAGGTGGCGTAGGCGAGCAGCCCCGACTCGAGGACAAGAGCCGCGAAGAGAAGCAGCAGGATGCCGAGGAACCATTTCATCTGGCGAGCGGGGGGTGTAAACCCCCCGGTACACTGGCGAGCGGGGGGGTGTGAACCCCCCGGTCCGTCGAACCACCGGGGGGTTCACACCCCCCGCTCGCCGGGATCTTCACTTATCTCACGAAGGCATCTTCCTTCTCGTCTCCGTGAGCGGGGACCGGAACGCGGACGTCGTCTACGATCTCGCGCACCACCGAGGCAACCGTCACCTTGCGCAGCCGGCTCTCCGGACGCAGGATCAGGCGATGACCCAGCACCGGCACCACCATCTTCTTGACGTCGTCGGGCAGAACGAAGTTGCGACCGCTGACCGCCGCCAGCGCCTGTGACGTGCGGAACAACGCAATCGACGCCCGCGGGCTGCCGCCGAGTTGCACGTCGTCATGCTCGCGCGTCGATTGCACGATCTCCAACAGGTAACGCCGCACCTTGTCATCGACGTAGACGTCCCGGATCGCTTCCTGACAGGTAAGCACCTCCTGGGCGCCGACGACGGTGCCAAGTTTCTCGATCGGGTGGACGTGCTGAAGGCGCTGGAGCATCTTGCTTTCCTCGTCCAGGGCTGGGTAGCCAAGGCTGAGGCGAATCAGGAAGCGATCGAGCTGCGCCTCGGGCAACGGGAAGGTGCCCTCGTGATCGACTGGGTTCTGCGTGGCGATCACCAAGAACGGCGGTTCGAGCGTGTAGGTGTGGCCATCAACGGTGACGTGCCCTTCGCCCATTGCCTCGAGCAGGGCCGACTGCGTCCGCGGCGTGGTGCGGTTGATCTCGTCGGCGAGGACGGTCTGGGCGAAAATCGGCCCGGGACGGAACTCGAACTCGGCGGTCTTCTGGTTGAAGACCGAGACGCCGGTCACGTCGGTCGGCAGCAGGTCGGGCGTACACTGAATGCGCTTGAAGGTGCAGCCGACGCTCTTCGCCAGGGCCCGGCCAAGCATCGTCTTGGCGGTGCCGGGAACGTCTTCGATGAGGATGTGTCCTTCGCAGAGATAGGCCACCAGGCAGAGCGTCATTTGATGCCGCTTGCCGATGATGACCTTCTCCATGTTGGCGAGGATCTTCATCGCCGTCGCGGCGACGTCCAGCTCGCCCGCTGACCTGGCCGCGCGCGCGGCCGTCTCGTTGGCGTGATCGCTCTTCGACATGGACTTCCCCGGCACGATGGAAACGCTGCTCTCGACCTGCGAACAGCCCCCACCGTATCACACGGCAGAGGGCCGGGGAAGGGGGCAGGAGGTCCCTTGACGAGATCATGGGTCGGGATAATCTACTCCCTGATGTACCACTTGCGTGTCAAAATCTGCGGCATCACGAACGAGGCGGATGGCCGGTTCGCTGCGATGCATGGCGCCGACGCGATCGGGCTGAACTTTTCCGCCGAGTCGCCGCGCCGCATCGACTTCGAGACGGCGAAGTTCGTGCTGCGCGAGCTGCCGCCCTTCGTCGACGCGGTCGGCGTCTGGGTCAACCGCCCGCTGCGGAAGATCTACCAGGAGGTCCACCAACTCGGCCGCGTCCGCACCATCCAGTGGCACGGCAGCAACCGCGAGTTGAGCGACGCCTTTCCCTATCAACTCATCTCGGCCTTCTCCGTCCGCGACCCGCAGAGCCTCGTCGAGGTGCAGCGCTATCTCGACACCTGTCGCGGACTGGGGCAGCTGCCCGCGGCTCTTCTTCTGGACGGCTACTCGTCGGGACAGCACGGCGGCACCGGACAGCGGGCGCCCTGGGACTTGCTCGCCGCGTTCCGGCCCGACATCCCGGTGATCCTGGCGGGCGGGCTGACGCCGGAAAACGTCGCCGAGGCGGTGCGCATCGTCCAGCCCTACGGCGTCGACGTGGCCAGCGGCGTCGAGCACAGCGTCGGCCACAAGGATCCCGCAAAAGTGCGCCGCTTCCTCGACAACGCCCGCAACGCTGCCGCGAAGCTGCTCTGAGCGGAGGCGTCCGCCATTGTCGAAATGATCGGTTGGTCCGGATTGCGCGCCAGGAACTGCCCGGGGTCGCAAGCGAGCCGAGTCACCTCGCTTTTCACCTGGGAATCGCTATCATGAATCGCGTCTCCGATACGACGGCGCCCGTTTCATCACCCGTGCAGAGGATATCATGAAGTCCGCGATAAGGTACGTGCTCTTCCCCGCGCTGGCCCTGGGCTTGCTGCTCGCCGCGACCGCCTACGCCCAGGACCAGAAGAAGAAGGACGAGAAGAAGACCGAAGACAAGAAGAGCGACGACAAGAAGGGCGGGGACAAGAAGGAGCCGCCCAAGGAAGCAGCCACGGACTATTACCCCCTCAAGGAGGGGATGACCTGGAACTACAAGGCCAACGACAAGAAGGTCACCGTCTCCGTGGCCGGTTTCGACAAGAAGGGCGATCCGGCGGTTTCCTGCGCCCGTCTGGTGACGAGCGAGAGGAAGCCAGCAGGCGAGAAGAACGAGCTGATCGCCACCGAGTATGTCGCGGTCAAGGAAGACGGCGTCTACCGCTACGCCTTTGAGGGCACCGAGGCCAAGCCGCCGCTGCGATTCCTCAAGTTGCCGGTCGACTCCGCCAACAAGAAGTGGAGCTTTGAAAGCAAGGTGGGCAGTGCGGACGTCAAGGGGACGTTCACTCTTGCCAAGGAGAAGAACCCCGTCAAGGTCCCCGCCGGTGAGTACAAGGATGTCGTCAGCGTCACCAGCGAGGGACTGGAGATCGACAAGCAAAAGGTCGCGATCACTTACTACTTTGCGGCCAAGGTCGGGATGATCCGTCAGGTCGTCGACATCGGCGGCACCAAGGTGACGATCGAGCTGGAAGGGTTCGAGGAGAAGAAGTGAGCCCGTGCCGGGGCGGCTCGACCCGCTCGCGCGGGTCCCCCGGCCCGGCCGTAGACCCGAGGACATCATGAAGCCTGTCTGGACTTCGGCGGCGGCCGTCGTGCTGCTCGTGGTGGCCGCGGTGCCCGGCGGTGGCCAGCCCCCGGGGCAGGACCCGACCAAGGAGGGCGACTACTTCCCCCTGCACCCCGGCGCCATCTGGACCTACGAGGCCGGCGGCTCGCTGATCACCGTCAAGCTGACCAAGCAGGAGGAGAAGAAGGTCGGCGACGCAATGATCAAGCACTCGCGGCTGGAGACGACCATCAACAACATGCCCTTCTCCAGCGAAGTCGTCGCTGTCCTCCCGCAGGGACTCTGCCGCGTCGCCGTCGCTGACAAGCCGGTCACCCCACCGCTCTGCTTCCTCGAGCTTCCCCTGAAGAAGGGGAAGAAGTGGAAGGTGGAGTCCAAGGTGGGGAACGAGACCATCACCGGCGAGTTCGAGGCCCACGAGGAGGAAGTCGCCGCCAAGGAGATCAACAGCCCCTACTTCGCCGGTAAGGAGGAGAAGAAAGTCAAGCTGCTGGTCGTGAGGGGGATCAATCTGAAGGCCAACAAGCAGGAAATGAGCCTGACCTACTACTTTGCGCCCGACGTCGGTATCGTCAAGCAGATGATGTCCTTCGGCGGCGTCCAGGTGGACCTGCGCCTCAAATCGTACGATTTCAACAAGTAACCGTGACTCCCAAGATTCCGGGGGTGGGGCGAGCGCCAGGGAGGCTCACCACGCCAAGGTAAGGGCGTGGCGGGCCTCCCTGACCATCGATCCACCCTACCGGACGCCGTCGCGGTAGCCGCGACGGAACGGAGCCGGATCGATCACGTCGGGAAAACCGTCGCCGTCGCTGTCCTTCAGCAACTCGAGATCAAGACCGTAGGCCTGGCGCACGTTGGTCAGCGCGAACGAGATGATCCGCTCGCCGCCCCGAGTTCGCACCGGCCCCTCGATCTTGCCCGGCACGCGGAACAGCCACTCCGGATTGAACCGCTCCACGCCCGTATCCATACCGGCGACCATGAAGTGCTCGCTGATCTTGCCGTCGCCGTCGATGTCGCAAGGGACCTGTTCGGTCTGGTACAGCACCAGGCCCTCCAGGAAAGCAATCACCTTGCGCCGCTCCTGTCGCGAGAGGGCGACGTAGGCCTTGCGCGCCGCGAGCGCCTCGCCACCGTGCCGGCGGATGACGGCGTCGAGACTCAGGCCGGCGCCGTCGTGGCCGTAGGGCGCCGTCGAGCCAACGCCCCACAACGGCGGTGTCCGCCAGTGCTTGATGATACTGCCGTCGAACTGCACCTGGTAGAAGTCCGGCCCGACGTCGTGATACTTGAAGTCGCTGTAGACACCACGCACCGTGTACGCCCGACGCCGCGGCAACCAGCGCTCGCCCACTTTCTCCGCGAGAGCAACTAATTTACCCTCCAGCCGCTCCGTCTTGTCGTTGAACGCGACCGGCAGCTCGAAGAATCGACGATCGCCATCGTAGCGCTTTGTGTAGTCGCGTGCCGCCGCGTCGTGGGCGAACAGGTGCCAGTCGGCGACGTGGCAAGCGGCACAGCCTACCCTGCCGAACAGCCGCTCACCTTCCCTCACCTCGTCGGTGAGCTCGCTGCGGGCCGGAGCAGGGTGGTTGAGTAGATACCACTCGGCCATGTCGAGATCGCCCTCGCTGATCTCCTCGCAGTAGCCGTCGCCGTCGGGGTCGTCGAGGCTGATGCCGGTCGGGCCGCGCTTCAGGCCGCGGTCCTTGCCGGCGGCCGTTACACACTGCAGCGCCCCCGGGTTGGACACCTGCGCGAAGCCGTCTCCGTCGGGGTCGATCAGCGTCGTTGGGTCGTAGGCCTGCAGTCCCGAGTGGATGTCGAAGGGCGTGGCGATGAACGAACGGATGGTGGTCGAGACGGGCGGGCGGCCCGCCAGGTTCATGTGGCCGAAGCCGAAGATCTGGACCTCAAAACTGTAGCCGGCGACGCCCGGCGAACGCAGGTCGCGTGCCAGTGGTAGGCGTTTGCCGTTGCGATCGACGTAGATGATGCTGAACAGCGGATTGAGGTCCGGTTTGCCGTCGCCATCGATGTCCTCGAAGCTGCCGTAGTCGATCGTGAGGCGCTCGCCCGTCACCCCGGCGGGCAGGTTGCTGAGGATGCAGCGCTTGCCCTTGGCCTCGGCGAAACTGATCCAGCCGTCGCGGTTGTCGTCGGCCAGGGCGAGGGCCTGCAATCGCAGCTGGAGGCCGATCATCTCGACGAGGCCGGCGCCGAACATGTGGGGCGTATTGCGGCCGGTGCCGCCGTTCTTGGGGATGGTGGCCCCCGAGCCGCCGTCGCGGTAGGGCGTGTTGTGGCAGATGGCGCAGGAATTGGCGTGGCTGCGCGACATCATCGGCGTCACACCGTCGGCCAGCTTGATGCCGTCGAGCTTGCCGGCTTCGCCGTAGACGCCGTCGCGCTCGCGGAACTCGCGCTGCGTCAGGCTCCAGCCCCAGCGATAGCCCAGCCACGGATCGACCTGTTGCAGGTACATCGATCCGCCGCGCTTGGTCGGGTCGGTGGTGTGGATGACGCGGACCCGCGGGATCTTGATCGACAGCCCGGACAGGTCGCAGGGAATGACGGCGGGGTTGTCGAGCGAGCCGCCGGGACGCTCGCCGAGCTGGGCGCGTGTGGCGGGATGGAACGCCTGGACGAGCAGGACGGCGGACACCGCCGCAACGGCCAGGGCGAGCCGCGTACGGGTTCTGTTCATGGGAACGCTCGATGGGTCTGGGGCCCCCGCGGCGCCGGGAAGGGCAGGGGCCGAGACTGGTTTCCCTTCACCTTCATTGTAGCCCGGCAAATGGCCCGCAGGCGAATGGTTTCGGGCCGAGTCGACGGGAACGCCCCTGCTATATTTTGCTGTTAAATCTCCCCCCGAAGAACTGTATGATCGCCGCGGCGACCCGCGGCAGGAGACCCGTTGTCCCCGCGATCCAGTGAGCCGCGCGAAGCTGGAGGAACTCCACAAGCTCCGCGAGCAGGACCTCAAGCACTCGTCCCTCCCGTCCTGCTGTCCTAACCGCCGGCAAGCAAGCCGCTTGCCCTGCGAGCGTTTCATGGAGGAAACACTCATGCCTACCGCGTGCTGCCCGGAATGTGGGACCGACCTCTCTCCCGCGGCCACGGCGAGCGGCTTCTGCGCCGACTGCGGCAAGCCCCTCCCCGCCATTCTGCCCAAGTCGCCGCCTGAGTTGCCCGCCTCCGCCCGGCATCGGGCGTCACGGTCGGCGCTCATGGCATGGGGGACCGTGCGAGCGGGCCTTGGGCTGACCTTTTACGGAATCCTCCTGTTCTGCCTGTGCGTCCTGCTGCTCGGCGTGGTCGGCGTGACAGCAGAGGGCCAGCAGAGTACGTCGGCGCTGGCCGTCGTCGCGGTGTTCCTCAGTACACTGGGGCTCTTCGCCGCCGTCGCCCTGGCCCTTGCCGGCGGATGCATGAGCTGCGCCGCGCCCGGGAAGTCCGGGGCGAAGGGCTGGGCCTGGGGGGTCTGCGCGTTCCTGGTTGCGTCGCTGGTGTTGGGCACCGTCATCCTGGTCACGCGGGCCGACTCGCTCCGCCTGGACCAGGAGAACACGGGTCGCATCTTCCGCGGCGAGTCGACGCTCAGTTCCGTCTGGGGTGCGGGAGAGACGCAAGCGCTGCGGCACGCATTCTATGCCTCGATGGCTCTGTGCAACATTTGTTACCTTCTGTTCCTGCGCCGGGTCGCCCATTCGTTCCGGCGCAGGGCGCTGGCGCTGGGTATCGTCGGCTTCCTCGGCCTCCTGGTGTTGTTCGTCGCCAGTCTTGTCGTCCTGACGCACGAGGAGATCCCCCTGCCTGTCACGTTGCCTGCCACGTTGCCATCGGGTGAACAATTGCTGAAGATGATCCTGGCTGGCGTAGCGATCCTGGGCGCCTGCTACGTCGTGCTGATCGGCCGCGCCCGGCGGGCGGTCACGCGGGGGATTCTCAAATCCTGACCAAGGTGTGGGGGCTGGGCGGGCAATGAGGGTCGGATAAAACAGCCTTGTTGGCGAGCGGGGGGTG
>JACOUH010000138.1 GCA_016177925.1 Planctomycetota bacterium
AGGGGCCCACGGACCCCTCCTGGGCACCGCAAGGGTCGAGGCGAGCCGGGACGTCGGCTCGAACACCTTCCGCGGCCTAAATGGAAGACAAATCATGTGGTAATCTCGACTGCCGGGCAGCAACCACCGTCCCGATTCTTTCACAGCCTCTGAGTCTTGCTCATCCCCCAGACAGCCACGGCAAGCCGGCTGCCATCGGGCGAGAAGGCCACCGTCCCCACCGTGCTCGGGGCGCTGCCGACCGAGGAGAGCACTTGCCGCCCCTCGGTCGAGTCCCAGACCACGACCGTGCCCCGGTCGTCTCCGCCAGCGAGGAGCCGGCCGTCGCCCGAGAAACAGAGACACTCGACCTTCCCGCGCAGGCCGCTAAGGGTGAGCGGGTGCCGACTGCCGCCGAGGTCCCAGAGGGACACCCGGGGTTGGCCGCGCGTCGGTGCGGCGAAATACCTCCCATCCGGGCTGCAGGCGCTGCTCCGGAAGCTCACGTCGGCAGCCAGGGGAACGGAGCGCTGGAGGCGGCCCGTGTCCGCCTCCCAGACCTTCACCGTCCGGTCGGCACCAAGCGAAACGATCTGCCGGCTGTCGGGCGTGAACAGCACGTCGAGGACCGAATCCGGATGCCCGCGCAGCAGACGGGCCTCCTGCGCCCGATCAGGGTCCCACAGGCGCAGCGTCCCGTCGCCGCCGCCCGACATCAGCTGCCGACCATCGGGGCGGTACACCAGGGTGGCGACCATTCCGCCGTGCCCCCGGAACGTGTGCCGCAGTTGGCCCGTGCGCGCGTTCCAGGTCTTCACCAGCCAGTCGTCCCCACCCGTGGCCAGCGCCGCCCCGTGGGGCGCGAAGCTGACGCAGCGAACCTCCGTGCCAAGCCAGAAGGCGAGCATCTCCTGTCCCTTTTCCACGTTCCAGACCTTGACGGAGCGATCCGCGGAGGCCGTGGCGAGGCGGCTCCCGTCGGGCGAGAAGGCCACCGACCGGACCTGACTGGAGTGGCCAGCGAAACGGCGGACGACCCGGCCCTCCTCGTCCCAGAGCGTCACCTGCCCCGTAGCGTCCCCCCCCGCGAGCAGCCGGCCATCGGGCGAGAAGGCCAGGTCGTTGAGGAAGTGCCGGTGTCCCGTCAGATCGTGGACGACCTGCCCGCTGGCCGCGTCGAGCAGCTTCACCGTTCGGTCGATGCCAGCCGAGGCAAACTGCCGCCCGCCTGGCCGGAAGGCGACGGCACAGACCGGCTCGGTGTGCGGCCTGCACTGGAGCAGCGGCCGGCCCGTCGCCACCTCCCAGATGAACACAGTGCCGGGCCCCGTCCTCGACTCCCGAACCCTGCCGCCGGTCAGGAGCCGGGCGCCGTCCGGGGAAAACGCCAGCTTGAGGGGGGTGAAGCGCGCGTGGACCAGGGCCCGGATCACCTGGCCTGTGTCCGCGTCGTGGAGCCGGACCGTGTCGTCCTCGGAGGCCGCGGCAACGGTCCGGCCGTCCGGCGCGAACGCCACCCTGTACACGGGGACGTCGCCGGCCCACCAAAGCGAATGGGCGTGACAGAGGCGGTGGAGATAGTACCATTCCCAGTGGCGCGGTTCGGCGGGGCAGTCGGCGAGGTGCTGCCGGGCGGGAACCTCGTGGCCGTCGAGCCACTCGCGGGAGGCCAGCGCGATGCCCAGGAAGTAGCGGTGGGTTTCCGACGCCCGCCGCGCCCGCTGCTCGCCGTCGAGCGCGCGGGCCGTCGCCGCGCCCACTTGACCGCTCGATCCCAGGCCCCGCTCGGCCGCGGGCGCGACCCCTGCCGAGGCCGCGGCGAGGGCCCGGCAGGGGTATCGGACGTCAGGTCAATCCTTGAGTTCAAAGTTGGCCGTCTGTTTCCCCGACTCGACCGTCATCTTGAGGGGCGTCTTCTCCTTCGTGCCGTATGCCTCCGGAAGCTTGATGCCCTTGACGCGCTTCTGGGCCTCCTCCAGCACCTTCAAGCGATCCTTCAACTCCTTGATGCGCTTTGTCAGCGGCTCATCGTCGGCCTTGGCGAGCTTCAGCAGGCGAGCGCGTTCCTCCGACCGGCGGAGCTGATCCCGCACGCTCTCCGCCAGGGCGTTGATCGGCTCGACCTCGATCGTGACGCGGATGTTTTTCCCGGCGGGGACGTTGCGGGCGACATACTTGCCGTCATCGACGGTCACGCGGACGGTGTCTTTCGCGTCCCGGCCGTGGAAGGTAATCATGCCTGCCGGCAATTCCCTGCCGGCGAGTCTGACGATGCCGCTCACCTCGCCCCTTGGGTCCGAAGTCTTCTTCTCTTTCTCCCCCTCCGCGCGTGCGATCGCCAGTCCGCTGGCGAGGAAGGCGAAGAACAGGAGAGGGGCGATTCTTGAAGTCATTCTCACGAGTGTACCCCTTTCTCATTATCTCACCAGTCGTTGCCGAGGACGTCATTACCAGCAGGCGTGCAGGCGGCGTAGAAGGTCGTCGAACTGCAGCTGGCGTCGACGGTGCGGACACTGCCGTCCGCCAGGCCGACGTTGATGCTGTCCGGCGTGAAGCCCTGCGGCAGCATCGAACTGGCCGCGTCCACGGGCGGCGCGACCTGGAACATCACGGCGCCGGCGGCGGGCTTCCAGGTCGAGTTGTCCCACCAGCGACGGTCCGTCTTCCAGGTGGTCGTCTGGCCGCCGAACGTGACCGTGTCGGTTGCTTGCGAGTAGCCCTCCGCAATCAGGATGGTGTTGGAGATGCCGTCCGGGAACGAATTCGGGAGGCGTGCTCCTGTTTCCGGCAGCGCCAGCTCGTTGGCCAGGTAGCTGGTGCGGTCAGAGCCCTGCTCCCAGGTCGGGTCGCCAGGGGCCATGAAGACCTTGACCGACTTGCCCGCGGCTTCCCACGAGGCGTAGACCGGCTTGCCATCGATGTTCTTACGCGTCGACTTGTAGAGCGGGTCCTGCTCGAGGAACGGTAGGATGTGGAACAGGCAGGGGCCGTAGCTGTTATTGGCCACGAGGCCTTTCTTCGGGAACCAGGTCGCTGACCCCGGCGGCAGTTTGTCGACAGGCGAGTTGGCGAAGTTGATCAGTCCTACCATGATCTGGTGCAGGTTGTTCCGCGAGGTCACGCTCTCAGAGGCGTTCCGAAAGCGGGCCGTGGCAGCCAGGAGGAAGCCGAGCAGGAACAGCAGCAGGGCCAGCAGCACCAACAGCTGCATCAGCGTCAGCCCACGCCGCTTCCGTGCGGAACCGAAGTGAGACATGGATGATCCTCCACAGAGGAGAGGCAGGCCGGAGACAACCGCCTCCGCAGCGTTCCTCACCAGTCGTTGCCGAGGATGTCGTTGCCGGCGGGCGTGCAGGCTGCGTAGAAGGTCGTCGAACTGACGCGGCCGGAGACGACACGGGCGTGGCCGTCGCCCAGGCCGACGTTGATGCCGGCCGGGGTGAAGCCCTGCGGCAGCACCGAACTGGCCGTATCCACCGGCGGCGCAACCTGGAAGAGGACGGCACCGGCGGTGGGTTTCCAACCCGAGTTGTCCCACCAGCGGCGCTCGGTCTTCCAGGTAGTCGTCTTGCCGCCCAACGTGACGGTATCGCTCGCCTGCGAGTAGCCCTCGGCAAAGAAGATGGTCTGCGACGTGCCGTCCGGGAAGGAGGCCGGAAAAACGCCCCCCGTCTCCGGCAGGGCCAGCTCGTTGGTCAGGAAGCTAGTGCGGTCGGAGTCCTTCTCGAAGGTCGGATCGTTGGACGCCATGAAGACCTTGACCGACTTGCCCGCGGCTTCCCACGAGACGTAGACTGGCTTGCCATCGATGTCCTTGCGCGTCGACAGGTAGAGGGGGTTCTGCTCGATGAACGGCAGGATGTGGAACAGGCACGGCCCGTAGCCATTGTTGGCGACGAGGCCTTTCTTCGGGAACCAGTTGGCCGGCCCCGGTGGCACCTTGCCGTCGTGTGAGTCGGCGTAGTCCTGGACGCCGATTACCAGCTGGCGCAGGCTGCTCAGCGAGGAGGCGCGCTCCGCGGCGACACGGACGCGGAGCGTGGCAGCCATCAGGAAACCGAGTAGGAGCAGCAGCAGGGCCAGCAGCACCAGGAGTTGCATCAGCGTCAGGCCACGCCGCTTCCGGGATGAGCACGCGTGAGACATTAGCGATCCTCCACAACGAATGGACAGGCCACCGCGAGAAGGTCTGCGAGCGAAAGGTAAGGGACATCGTACGCCGCCAACTGCGGCCCTGCAAGGAGTCGGGATCCTCTCCCGCGACCCGCTCGCGCGGGTGCCCCGGCGAGGCTCTGGCGAGCGCGCCGCCCACGCTCGCCCAAGGCTCGCAGAAAACGTGAACGATATTGCGGGACGGACAGGAAACAGTGGCGAACCGGCGCCGCATCCTTTACAGTGAAGCGACTCGGAATCCCCCACCTCTCTTTTTCGAGGAGCCATCTCATGGACCGCCCGAAGAACACGCTTCACCTGGTTCTGCTGGCGGCGTTCGCTGTCCTGTTGGGACAACCCGCGACTCTTGCGACGGCGGCCCCCGTGCCCGGCGACCCGCCACCCGAGCTGCGTCTGGTCCTGCCCGACACCTTCGCCGTCTTCCATGTCCACGTCTCCGGTCTGCTGTCCCGCGAGCTGCCTCGCGAACTGGCTAAGTTGACCAACCTCGACCGCGGACTGGCCCGGTCCTTTGGTGCCCCGCTCGACCAGATCGATGGCATTGCCTTCCTGGGTGGTGTCAAGTCCGAGATCACCGTCATCACGACGCGCAAACCGTACGACCGCGACCAGATCATCCAGGCGATTCTGCGCCGTCCCGTCGAGCGCACCCACCAGGGCAAGAAGTTCTACAGCGAAGAGGATCTCCGGAAGCCCCCGTTCCCGGAGGGCATCAAGGACTTCAAGAAAGAAGATGGGCCGGCCGTCCCTCCGCCGCCTCCGCCCGGAGGTATCCGCAAGGACAAAGGCTTCGTCTTCCATCAGGATCGCAAGGAGGAACCACCAAGGCCGGACAGGACAGGGCGTGAGGAGGCTCCCTGGGCGCGGGCCGTTTACTTCCTCAGCGCGCGCACCTTCGTGACTGGGCGCGCCCGTGACATTCGCCAATTCATCGAGAAGGCGGAGAAACCAGACGGGAAGCATCCGCTGAGCGCGGCCTGCGCCACCGCCGGCAAGCACCACGTCACCGTGGGCATGGAGGTCCCCGAGGAACTGCGTGCCCAGATGCAGCGCGAGATGGGAAGGGAACTGCGGCGGATGACGCGCCGCGAGCCGCTCCTCGCGATGGTGCTCTATCACTTCAAGCCGTTCGCTGAGGCCAAAGGCGGCCTCGCCACCCTGGACGTCGGCGAGGACGCGCGCCTCGATGCCCGGGTACACTTCACCACCGCGGCGGCCGCCCAGCGCGGCGAAGAAGCGAGCCGTTTCCTGCTGCAACTGGTCAAGGGGTTCGTCTTCATGCTCGAAGAGCAAATGCGGCAGGAGTTCGGCGAGCTGAAAGCGGATTCAGCCCTGCTGAAGCTGACCGGCCAGCTGCGGGCCGGGCTGAACGAGGCACACGTGAAGGTCGACGAGAAGACGATCAAGGTAGCCCTCAAGGCGCGCACCGACCGAGAGAGCGTCAAGGCGGTCCGGACCGAGATCACTCCCCTCATCCAGGCCGCCGCCCTGCGGACCATTACCATGAGCAATCTGCGTCAGCTAGTGATCGCGATGCAGGACTATGCGGACTCCTCCAACGGGAGATTCGTGCCCACCGGCGCCCTGGGGAAGATGCCCGTGCTGCCCACGCTCGACAAGAACGGCAAGCCGTCCGGCCTGAGCTGGCGCGTGCATTTGCTGCCGTTTATCGAGCAGGGGGCGCTCTACCGGCAATTCAAGCTCGACGAGCCGTGGGACAGCGAACACAACAAGAAACTGATCGTGAAGATGCCCCAGGTCTTCGCCGCGCCGGGCATCCCGAGCAAGGAACCCGGCCTGACTTACTATCAAGTATTCGCCAATTACTATCCCAATGGTGGCCGCTTCCCGGCCAGCATTCCCGACGGCACGTCACAGACGCTGGCTATCGTCGAGGCGGCCACACCGGTCATCTGGACGAAGCCGGACGACATCGAGGCCCCGGAGAAGCAACCGGTGCTGCCGAAGCTGGGCGGCCTCTTCAGAGATGGCTTCCACGCCGTCTTCTGGGACGGCCACGCGCGCTTCTTCCGCAAGGACTCGCTTAGCGAGACATCCCTCCGCGCCCTGATGACGCCCAACGGGAATGATCTCCCGGGGCAGGACGTCTACGGCGATGACGAGGGCGACTTCCGAGGCTACAAGAAAGCGGGGGAGAAAAAGGGGGACATCAAGGAACCGCCCCCCTTGAGGGAGGACCGACCCAAGGAGAAGCCGCCGTCCTCGTCGTCTTGAGGAGGGCGAGCGGGGGCACGAAGACCCGCTGGCGCAGGTGCCCCCCAGCCCCCGCTCGCCAGGTTGTTCGATACTCTACTTTTTCTCTTTCTTATTCTGATCGACCTTCGCCTTGACGTCGACCGCTTCGGTCTGGACGGTCTTGGCGATCTTCTCCGACAGCTTCTTGGCGAGCAGGCCGCTCGGGTCGCAGCCGGCAGCGATGGAGACGATCCTGCCGCCCTTGGCGATCAGGAAGTTCGTCGGCATCGTCTTGGTCTGGAACGTCTTCCAGCTCTCGCCCTTGCTGTCGACGGCGTAGAGCATGTTCAGCTTCTTCTCCTTGGCATAGGCGGCGACCTTGGCGTCCGGCTCACGGAAGACGGCGACGCTGGTCAGGCCGGCGCCCTTGTAGGCCTCGTGGATCGCCTGGAAGTAGCCGAGTTCCTTGTCGCAGCCCGAGCAGCCGCAGGTCAGCCGCAGCAGCACCGGCCCCTTGGCGGTCAGTTCCGCCAGGTCGAGCACCTTGCCGCTTTGGTCCTTGATCTTGAACACAGGGGCCGGGGCGCCGACCTCGACCTTCGTCGTGGCCGGCTTCGGCGGGTCGGCGGATGCCGCGCCGGCGAGAACGGCCGCGGTCAGGACGGTGGAGAGCAGTCGGTTCATACGCGTCTCCCAGGTGGGAAAGGAAGGAGGGAAGGTACCCGCGCGCGGGTCGGGCGAAAACCACACTCTGAGGATACCAGTCCGCCGGACGCCGTCCAGTAAAAAAACGGCGCGTCCTCTTTCTCCCCTCTCCCCCCCAGGAGAGAGGGGAGAAGAAAGAGCAATCGTTTGACTTCGGCGCCGCAAGATGATACGACAATTCCCTGCCGGACCAGAACCTGCTGTTGATCGAGCCCTGCCGCGCGGGTGATCGGGAACTGGCCGCGCTACCGAACCGTGCTGGAGACGTCGTCGCATGAACAGCCGCAGCAACATGATCCTCTTCTGGGCCAGCTTCTTCACCCTGATCGCTGCTGGGATGGGCTTCAACATTCGAAGCGACATCCTGAACGACTGGGGGCGGCAGTTCGGCTTCACGCAGACCGAGCTGGGGGAGATCACCGGCATGGGGCTTATGGGGTTCGGGTTGACTATCATCTTCTTCAGCTTCTTCACCGACCTGGTCGGCTACGGCCGGATCATGGTCATCGCCTTCTTGCTGCACGCGGTGGCCGTGGTCACCACCCTCGCCGCCCCCTTCGCCTTCCAGACGGCGTCGGGCAAAACGGGGGCCTACTGGTGCCTGTACATCGGACAGTTCTGCTTCTCGCTGGCCAACGGCACCTGCGAGGCGGTCATCAACCCGCTGACGGCGACCCTGTTCCCTCGCAACCGGACCCACTGGCTGAACATCCTGCACGCCGGCTGGCCGGGCGGGCTCGTGCTGGGGGCCCTGGTCGGACTGGGGTTCAACCAGGTCCCCGGCGGCATCGGCTGGACGGTGCGCTGGAGCGTCGTCCTAGCCCCGGTGCTGCTGTATGGCTTGCTAATGGTCGGCCGGCGCTTCCCGGAGTCGGAGGCCAAGGAGCACGGGGTCCGCTCCCGGGACATGATGGGCGAGCTGGGGGTGCTGGGGGCGCTGGTCGCTACGCTCTTCGTCGGCCTCTGGCTGAGCAAGGACGTGGTCCCGGCCCTTCCCGCCATCGAGTTGGGCGGCCGGGAGTTCAAGTTGCCCAGCTGGGGGGGCTGGCTCGCCGCGCTGGCGCTATGGACCGGGTTCACCCTGGCCACGGCCAGCCGGCCCGCCCCGGGCCGGCCGCTGCTGCTGTCCCTCGGGCACTTCATGCTCGCCTTCCTGCTCATCCTGCACGGCTTGGTCGGGTACGTCGAGTTGGGCACCGACAACTGGATCATCGACATCACCAAGATCGTCCTGGCCAACGCAGACACGGCGCTGCTGGCGTCCATCTGGACCAACGTCCTGATGTTCACGCTGCGCTTCTTCGCCGGGCCGATCGTACACAAGATCTCGCCGGTGGGCCTGCTCTTCGCCAGTGCGGTCCTGGGCACGGCCGGCCTCTGGCTGCTCGGCCTGCCGGCGACGGACACGACCTGGCTGTGGCTGGGGGCGGTGACGGTCTACGGCCTCGGCAAGACCTTCTACTGGCCGACGATGCTCGGCGTGATCTCGGAGCGGTTCCCCCGCGGCGGGGCGCTGGCGCTGGGCTTCAGCGGCGGCGTGGGCATGTTGTGCTCGGGCATCCTGGGCGGGCCGGGCATCGGTTACAAGCAGGACTACGCCGCCACGACCCAGCTGAAGGAGGAGGATCTCGCCGCCTACGAGCGCTACAAGTCCGACGAGCCTCGGGAGTTTTTGCCCTTCCTGCCGAAGGTCGCCGGCCTGGACAACACCAAGGTGGGCGACTTGCTCGGCCAGCCGGGCAAGGACAACGGTAACGGCGAACTTATCAAGGCTGACCAGGAGGCGCTCAAGAAGTCGGGCCGCAGCCTCAACGACGACGAGAAACTGAAGAAGCGCGTCGAGTGGTGGAACGACGCCAAGAAGTATGCGGCCGAGGATGAGAAGACCGTCGGTGCCGCCCGCCTGCACGGTGGCAAGATGGCCCTGACGTGGACGGCGGCGGTGCCGGCGCTGCTGAGCGTCGGCTTCCTGCTGCTGATCCTCTACTTCCGAGCCCGGGGCGGCTACCAGGCGGAGGTCCTGACCGGGCACGCCGCCAGGGATGAGAAGTTCACCGGCGGCACCGAAGGCCCCGGCGAAGGCTGAGCCCCGTGGGGCAGGCATCTTGCCTGCCGGCTGCTTGGCAGGCAAGATGCCTGCCCCACGGGCCGCGGCGGTTGCTACAATCCGCTGGGTGGGACCGCCGCGGCGCGAGGCAACATGAGCGGAGCACGCACGTTCACCTTTCTGGGGACCGGCACCTCAACCGGCGTGCCGATGGTCTGCTGTTCCTGCGAGGTCTGCCGATCGACCGATCCGCGCAACCATCGCTTGCGCTGTGCCGTCCTGGTCCGCACGCCAGAGGGCAACATCCTCATTGACACGCCGCCGGAGCTTCGGCTACAACTCCTCCGCGAGCGCGTCGACCGCCTCGGCGCGGTGCTGTTCACCCACTATCATGCCGACCACCTGTTCGGCCTCGACGATCTGCGGCCGTTCGCTCACTTCACGGGGCAGCCGGTGCCGCTGTACTGCACCGACGAGGTCGAGGCACGTATCCGTCAGACGTTTGCCTACGCCTTCGACGCCGAGCGCGAGAAGGTCGCCGCCAACTACCTGCCGAAGCTGGTGTTCCACCGCATTACCCAAGACCCGTTCGCAGTGCTCGGGGAGACGATCACGCCGATCCCGCTCGTCCACGCCGCCTTCGATGTCTTCGGCTTCCGTTTCGGCAATGTCGCCTACTGCACCGACGTCAGCGGTGTCCCCGACGAGAGTTGGGCGCGGCTGGAGGGCCTGGAGGTGCTCGTCCTCGACGCCCTGCGTCACAAGCCGCACCCCGCCCACCTGAGTGTCCGCCAGGCGCTGGAGGTGATCGAGCGGGTGAAGCCGCAGCGAGCGTACCTGACGCATATGAGCCACGACCTTGACTACGAGGCGCTGCGCCGCGAACTGCCACCCCACGTTGCGCCGGCCCACGACGGCCTGTCGTTCGAGTTCTGACGACCCACCCGGCGAGCGGGGGGTGTCAACCCCCCGGTAAGTCGAAGTACCGGGGGGTTGACACCCCCCGCTCGCCGGGAGAAGGAGGACGTATGCTCCACGCGATGATTATGGCCGGCGGCGGCGGGACGCGTTTCTGGCCGCGCAGCCGGCAGCGGCGGCCCAAGCAGTTCCTCACCCTGGCGGGCGAGCGCTCCCTGCTCCAGCAGGCGTACGACCGCCTCGAGGGCTTGGCGCCCGGCCGGACCTGGGTCATCACCAGCGAAGCCCACGTTACCGAGACGGCGAACCAGCTTCCCGAGTTGCCGGTCGATCACATTGTCGGCGAGCCGTGCGGCCGCGACACCGCTCCGTGCATTGGCCTCGGCGCGGCCCTGATCGCTCGGGATGATCCCGACGCCGTCATGATGGTCACGCCCGCTGACCACGTCATCGAGCCGATGCGCGAATTCGCGCGCGCCGCCCAGGTCGCCGAGCAGATGGCCGACGAACACCCACAGTCGCTGATCACCTTCGGCATCCCACCGGCGTATCCGTCGACCGGCTACGGCTACATCCACCGCGGCGAGCAGGTCGCCCAGCGCCAGGGCGTTGGCGTCTACCGGGTACGGCAGTTCCGTGAGAAGCCGAAGGAGCCGGAGGCGCGTGGCTACGTCAACACGGGCGAATACTTCTGGAACAGCGGGATCTTCGTCTGGAGGGCGGCAACGGTCTTAAAGGCGCTTGAGGAGCACAAGCCACAGCTGCATGCGGCCGTCTGCAGCATCGCCGATGCCTGGTCAACGCCATACCGCGACGAGGTGCTCCGCCGCGAGTACCCTGCGTTGGAGAAGATCAGCATCGACTACGCGGTGATGGAGAAGGCGGCCGAGCGCCTGGTCGTGCAGGCCCCGTACCGCTGGGACGATGTCGGCAGCTGGCTCGCCCTGGAGCGCATGCACCCGCAGGACGCCGACGGCAACACCGTCCTGGCGGCGTACGCCGGGTTGAAGACGAAGGACTGCGTCATCGTCGCCGAGCCAGGCAAGTTAGTAACGACGATCGGGGTCGAGAATCTCCTGATTGTGCAGGACGGCGACGCCATCCTCGTCGCCGACCGCCGCGACGAGGGGACCGTGAAGCAGTTGGTCGACCTGCTCAAGCAGAAGGGGCTGGAGAAGTATCTATGAGCGCGGGCCGGTTGCTCGGTGTCGATTACGGCAGCAAACGCATCGGCTTGTCCGTCAGCGACCCCGATCGCAAGTTCGCCTTTCCCCTGACTACCTACGAACGCCGCTCCCGTGAGCAGGACGCGGCTTACTTCCGTGGTTTCGTCACCGAGGAGGCCATAGGACAGATCGTGCTCGGCCTGCCGGTGCATCTCGACGGCCACGAGGGAAAGAAGGCTGCGGAGGCGCGGACTTTTGGCGCCTGGCTGGCAGACACCACCGGTCTGCCCGTCATCTACTTCGACGAGCGCTTCACGACGGTCGAGGCGGAGTCGGCATTGTGGGAGGCCGGCCTGTCGCACCAGAAGCGCAAGGACCGCCGCGACCGCGTCGCCGCCCAAATCCTGCTGCAAACGTACCTCGAGGCCGGTTGCCCGGAAAACCCCGAGGCCGGTCCGCTCGAGGAACCCGACAAGAATCAGTGAGGTCGGCATCTCCTTTGCACTTTGTATCTGACAGTTAGACGCTTGTACCGCCCCGCAATGCGGGGCGTTGACACTTGCAAGGAGATCGCCATGACCGATCACGATGCCGAACTGGAGGAGATTCTGCACCACGCCGAGGAGGTCGAGAAGGAGGCCGACGAAGTCATGAAGCATGTGAAGCGCGCGCAAGACCGACTGAGAGAGGCCCAGGATCGCACGATCGAGAGGTTGTTCGGCGACCAGGGTCACATTCCGGACAAAGTGTCCCCGGCATAAAACGTATTCTACCCCGCCCGCTCCTCCGGTGTAGGTCCGGCTAACCCCGCCGGCGCGAGGGGGAAGCCAAACAGGGCGAGCCAACGCATCAAACATGCCATGTGAAACTTAGTGCCATTGGGCTAAGCCGGACCGACGGAGGCGACGTGGACAATCGCATTCTCGACGTTCAGCTGGAGGACCATTCCCTCGACCCGGTCAGTGCCGAGGTCCGAATCCTCGTCAGGGCCGAACAGCTCACCCCGACCACCGAGGTGCGCGGGCGGCTGGTCGGACCGAGTTGTCCCTTCGCCAGCACCGTCGAGGTCGCGTACCCGCTCCGCCCGCTGCGACGCTCCGAGCTGTCCGTGCCGGGGACGGTCGCCCTGCGCGTGGTCATCCCCGAGGCGAGCCTGTGGGACACGCAGTCGCCCCACCTGTACGTCGGTCCCGTGGAGCTGTGGCAGGACGGGCGGCGCTGCGACCGGGTCGAACTGCGTCATGGCTTGCGACGGCTCAGCCTTGGCCCGCAGGGACTGCGTCTCAACGGCCGGCCTCTCACACTTCGGGGACGTTCCGATGAGGCACGTTCCCAGGAGCAGGCACTTGTGCTTCACGACGAGCGTTGCAACGCCCTCCTCGTTCAGCTTTTTCCCGATGACGCAACGACCTGGGACGTCGCGGATCGCTTCGGTTTTCTCGTGATCGGCCGTCTTCCGCTGCCCAACGAGGAAACGGTCCGTCGTTTGCAGTCGCTCAGCTGTCGCCCAAGCTGTTTCGGGTGGATCGTCGGTTCCGAGTGGTTGGCAGGCGAATGGCTCAGCCGACTCGCACAGGTCAAAGGGAGCGGGCCGTTCGTCGGGGTCGAAGGAGAGCCGGATGCCACGAAGGACTTGCCGAACGTACAGTTCGTGGTCGGCCGGCGCGATCAACTTCCTGCGCTTCTCCGGGGTGGCCGGCCGGTGCTCCTCATCGAGGAGCCCGGCGAACGGTCGAACCTCCCGAACAATGCGCCGCCCCTTCTCGGGCACGTCGAGTCGGGAACGCCCTCCTCGTGAAGGCTCAGGCGGCCTCCTCGTTGGTCCCGAGGGACTCGCTCGTCTCCTCTGAATGAATCGGTCGATTCGGGCGCCCTCTCCCTGTGAACGTGCGCCCACGCATCGGTTCAGGAATTCATTTGCGTCGATGGATGGGTTCGGGTAACATGCCGCCGAGGGGTAGTCTCGGGAATTGACAGGAGGAACGATTCCAAGGTATACTCCAGTAAGTAAGTGAGTCCCCGATCCCGGTTCCCTTCCTTGGTCACCTCTTTCCAGAGGGAGGCGGAACCCGACCATCAACGGTGGCTGTTTACCCCCTTCGTGTCATGGGGAGCGACTGCCATTGATGACCACCCTGTGCGCCCAGGCCGGTTCGCATCGCCCAGGTCAGGCAGAAACAGGAAAGGATGAAGGATGAAGGATGAACAGGCTTGGGTATCCGATTCATCCTTCATCCTTCCACCTTCATCCTTTCGGAGGGGGGGGTGCCATGTCGGATTCGAGCAAGATCCCGAAGCCTGCGCCTGCGGACACGCCGGGCGAAGGTGTGCCGGACCGAACAGAAGCGACTGCGCCCGAGCCGGGGCTGGCGTGGGACGCCGAAAACCTCGACTTCGACCCGGCTCTTGTGGATAACACGCCCACCGAACAACACGTCCCGGCCGCCCAGCCCGCGCCTGCCTCGGGCGACTCTCAGAAAGCCAAGATCAAAAAGCAGGACGAGTCGCCGACCGTCATCTCGAAACTCCCTCCGCGCGCTGCGGGGAACGGCGACGGGTTGAACGGCTCGCTGCGCGGCCGGCGGCTGGCACACTTCGAGCTCATCGCCCCGATCGGCGTCGGGGGCATGGCGGCCGTTATCAAGGGCCGCGACCTGCTGCTCGACCGGACGGTGGCGCTGAAGATCCTGCCGCCCGAGATGGCCGCCGACCCCGAGAACGTGCTGCGCTTCCAGCAGGAGGCGCGGGCGGCCGCCAAGCTCGATCACGAGAACATCGCCCGCGTCTTCTTCTGCGGCGAGGACCAGCGCCTCCACTTCATCGCCTTCGAGTTCGTCCAGGGCGAGAACCTGCGCACCATCCTCGAGCGGCGCGGCCGCTTGCCGGTCCCCGAGGCACTCAACTACATCCTCCAGGTGGCGACCGGCCTGGCACACGCCGCCAGCCGCAACGTCGTGCATCGCGACATCAAGCCGTCCAACATCATCATCACGCCGGGCGGCCGGGCCAAGCTCGTCGACATGGGGCTGGCGCGCAGCCTCGTGCCGCAGGAGGACAAGGGCTTGACGCAGTCGGGCGTCACGCTCGGCACCTTCGACTACATCTCGCCCGAGCAGGCCCTCGAGCCGCACGACGCCGACGCCCGCAGCGACATCTACTCGCTCGGATGCACGTTCTATCACATGCTGACCGGGCAGCCGCCTGTGCCCGAGGGGACCGCGGCGAAGAAGCTGCATTGCCATCAGAATGAGGCGCCCGTCGACCCGCGCCAGTTGAACCCCGACATTCCCGACGACGTGGCCGCCATCCTGGCCCGCATGATGGCCAAGAACCCGCGCGACCGCTACCAGCGCCCCGAACACCTGGTCCAGCACTTGCTCGGGCAATTTCAGGTCCTTGATCGCCGCGTGCAGAACGGCCGGGGTAAGTCCCCCGATGAGATCTGTAATCTACCCTTATTCGTCGATGCGCCCTTGCCGGCGCCGCCGGCCCGGCCGCTGCTGTTGGCTGCCTTTGCCGTCGCCGCTGTGGTGGCGCTGGTGTTCGCCCTACAGTCGGCTCCGACCGAGCGTCCGAACCGGCCTCTGGCCAGGTCCCGGCCTAGCCCTGGCTCCGGTCAGAGGGCCGAGGGGGGGCCGCAGACCCCGGCGCAGCCGGACACGCCGGGCTCGCAGAACAACGAGACCGTGAAGCCGGAGCCGATCGACCGGGCGCCGCCCCCGAAACCCTTCGTCTTCGGTAGCGACACCACGGTGGAAGAGCTGAGACAATTCCTCAAGGAGCCGCATGATGGGCCCGTCGAGATTGTCTTGAAGAAGAATCTGGTGCTGTCGGAGGAGACGCAGGGGGGGATCGTCTTCAGCTCCTCGTTGCGCGAGGTCGTCGTCCGGGGCGACGCCTCGCCGCGGGACGGCAGTGAGGCCGGGGCCTGGCCAACGGTCTGGTTCGTGTACAAAGGCGGGGCGATCTCGCCGCCCTCCCGCGAGACGAACTGGGCGGCACTGGATTTCGTGAACGTCCCGCGGGTCAAGCTCTCGGGGCTTCGCGTCGTCATCGACGCTCGCAAAGGCGCGCCCGTTCCTCTGACGGGCGCGCGACTGCGAGGCGGCAAGGATCACACGGTCGAGGACTGCCAGTTCGTTCAGCTTTCCCCGCGCTACGACGATAAGAAACCTCTCTCATCGCTTCTCATGGAGGCAGCCCTCGCCGAGATCCGAGGTCAGCAAAGGGCTCGCCTGGTCGTGCGGGAGTGTGCATTCGTGGGCGATGAAGGAGTCGACGAGGATCGGGAGCCCCAGCAAGGGCCTGCCCCCTCCCTGCGGCTGCGCAAGATCGGACGTGGCGGGCAGGACGCCTTGACGCGCAAGGGGCCGGGCATTCTGAATGTGGAGCAATGCGTCTTCGGCCCGCACCTGAACTGCCTCCGCCTGGAAGGGAATAGCGAACCCGACGATGAGGACGTCACGGTCAAGCACTGCTCCGCCCTGCTGAGCGGGCCCTCGACCGTCTTTGACGTCGCCACGAACGTCCGGCTCGACGTCCGCGATAGCCTGTTCGCGGCGGTTGGCGACCGTGTTGTGCCCATCGGTTTCACGGAACAAGGGACGGAGGAAGGACTAAAAGCCGAGGAGCGCAAGCCGAGCGCCGACGGGCGAGTCCTGATCCGCCAGCACAACGGGGCCCAGCCACCCCGGTATTATGGGACCGACAACCGCTACCACAACCTTGACAGGTTCTGGGTTTCCCCGCAGCGCGCGGCCACCAGCGTGACGGACTTCCGGGATCGTCTCAAGGAGGCCAAAGGCAATGACAACTCCCTCGTACTGGAGTCGACTCCCTGGAGCGAGACCGACCCGCTCGCCCTGCTGGTTCGCCTGGATTGGGCCGGCGCTTTCAGCGTCCGGCCGCAAGCAACCGAGTTGCGCCAGCCCGGCGGCCATCTGATTGGCGCCGAGAGCTGCGCCCGTGTCAATTACCTCAAACGACTCCCCGAACTGCCCGAGGCCGCTCGCGGCGAGAAGATCGTCGACCCGCACACGCGCGGGTCCGAGAGTGGTGTCTTCCGCACGCTCCCTCTGGCCCTCGACGAAGCGAAGGACGGGGACGTCATCCTGATCCGCTGCAACGGAGAGTTGTCCGTCGAGCCCGCCACCCTGGACAAGAACGTGATTATCCGCCCGGCCAGGGACTGCAACCCTGTTCTCGTGCTGAACACGCGCGACAAGAACGCCTCGATGTTCCGCTTGCACGACGCAAAGGTGCGCTTTCAGAACCTGGTGTTTCGCCTGGCGCCGACCAAGGAGGGCAAGGAGAGCTTCGAGACGCAAGCGATCGTGACGGTCGTTGGGGACGGGTCGTGCAGTTTCGAGAAATGTCTCATCACGCTGGGCGATCCACAGGGCTGCAAGCTGTCGGCCGCCGTGTTCGCCGACCCGAGCACGGTCATGCCCAAGAAGCCCCGGCCGCCGGGGGTTTCGCTCGTGCCGTCGCTGTCGTTCGAGAGCTGCTTCGTCCGCGGCTCGGGCGACCTGGTTTGGTGCCGTGCCAGCCGGCCGTTCCGGCTGAAGGCCGAGGACACCCTGGCGGCCCTGGCTGGCTCGGTCCTCGTCATCAACGCCGGAAAATATGACGACTCGTCCGACACCAGCGCCAAGTCGGAGGTTGATTTCAAGCGGGTCACCGCGGCCGTGGGGGGACACCTGCTGCGGCTGTACCCGGACAACAAGGACCTCAAGGGAATCGTCCCGGTCAACTGGGCCCCTGACGGGTGCCTGTTCGTGTCGCTTACCAGCGCCGGGGCGCTGATCAACATCAGCGGCGGCGAGGCGAGCGAGGACACCCTCAAGTTGAAGATCCCGTGGAACGCGGGGCGGAACGTTTACAGTTTCCCGGAGTTCATCGACCAGCAGCCCGCCAGCATCAAGTCGATGCGGCCGGCGCCGTTCAAGTGGGAGACCTGGAAGACCTTTACCGGCGAGGTGGATTCCCGTGCTCTCGACATGGTCAAGTTCGACGATGTCCCGGACAACCTAGCCGGCGCCCGTCCGGATCAATTCATCCTTTCCGACCTGAAAGACGTTGGTGCGAGCACGGAGAAGTTGCCGGTCCCGAAGAAGGAATGAAGGACCGCAGCAGGGGTCAGGGGTCAGGGGTCAGCTGGAGGGCTTTCTTCCCTGACCCCTGACTCCTGACTCCTGCTCACAGGGCGACCCCCTCGCGGGCGGCGACCACGTCCAGAGCGGCCAGCAGGGCGGAGGCGGTGGGGAAGCGGTCCTCCGGACGACGGGCGAGCAGCCGCACCACGGCCGCCTCCAGGCCAGGGGGGATGCCGGCCTGTAACTGGGAAGGCCGCGTCAGGGGCGCCCCCTGGATCCGGGCCAGCGTCTGATCCGGTGTGGCCCCCTGGAACGGCGGCCGTCCGGTCAAACGAGCGTAGACCACCGCCCCCAGCCCGTACAGGTCCGAGACCTCGTCCATCGAGGACTCGGGATCGACCTGCTCCGGCGACAGGTACGGCAACTCCGCCATCAGCTTTCCCTCCAGTCGCGCCGCGTACAGGGCGCTACCCTCCAGGGCCTGGGCCAGCATCAGGTCGGCGAGCTTGACCACCTTGTCTTCCTGCCGGATCAGGATGTTGTTCGGCGTCACATTGCCGTGCAGGGCGTGGCGGCGGTGAACGAACTCCAGGGCCCGGCCGACATGGACGGCGATGCGCAGGGCCTCCTTCCAGTTGACCTTGCCGCCCGCCCCGGCGCGCTGGGCCGCCTGGGCCGCGCTCTTGCCCGCGACGTACTCGCGGGCGATCCAGCAGTAGGGGCCGGTCTTGCCCGCTCCCAACACCGTCACCAGGTGGGGGTGCCGTATCGGCAGCACTTCCTTGAGTACGCGCGCGAAGCGCTGCATCTCGGTGTCGCGCTTGGGAAACTCGACGGGGAGGATCTTCAAGGTGACCTCGTGGTTGGCCTTCAGGTCGGTAGCGAGGAAGGCGACGCCGCACTGCCCCCGGCCCAGTACCTCGGCGATCTCGAAATGGCCGAAGGTGTGTCCGGCCAGTTCTTCCAGCCGCTCCGCCGGCAAAATGGGTATCCCCTTCAGCATCTCCGGGGCCGCCTCCTTGGCTGCTTCCTTGACCGGCTCTTTGGCTTCGGCTGGCTGACTGCCGTCATCGAGTTCCAGGCGCAGGTGCGAGTTGCCGACGCGCAGGACGTCGCCTGGGCGCAGCTCGGATTCCGTGACGCGCTGGCCGTTGACGAAGATGCCGCCCGTGGTCGGCTCCTCGTCCTTGACCACGATCCGGTCGCCGACGTGGAGCATACAGTGGACGCGTTTGACGTACAGGTCGTTGAGGCGGATGTCGGCGTGCCGGGTGCTGCTGCCGATGAGGAGGGTGCTCCCCTCGGTGAGCGAGAAGAAGCGGCCCTGATCGGCGCCATCGATGACTAGCAGTCGCTGAGCCATGAGCGACCTCCCGTGGTGGACTACCCGCCCGGGCTGGCCAACACCTTGCCCGGAACGAGGGTGCTGGAGAGAGGAGGAACAACGAGTCAAACCCGAGTTTGATCTCATCCTGGCCGGGTGTCAAGGGGCGAGTGGGGCTTTGTCGGACTGCATTCGCTGACGAGGCGCCTTGGTTCCTGGTCATTTCCAGGGCAGGCTGTCGAGGTTGACGTTGCCGCCGCTCAGGACGACGCCGACGCGACGCAGCCCGTCCAGCCGCCGAAACGGGCCGGACAGCACGGCGGCCAGCGGCACCGCAGCGCTGGGCTCGATCAACAGTTTCGCTCGCTCCCACGCTAGCCGCATGGCCGCGACGATCTCGTCCTCGGTCACCGTGACGATGCGCTCGACGCAGTCGCGGATCAGCGGCCAGGTCAGGTCGCCGAGGCTGGTCAGCAGACCGTCGGCGATGGTGCGCGGTCCGGTCTGCGGGATCAGCATCCCTGCGGCCTTCGACCGCGCCGCGTCATCGGCGCCGGCCGGCTCGGCGGCCAACATCCGCACCGACGGCGCCGCCTCACGCAGCGCCACGCAGATCCCCGAAACCAACCCGCCCCCGCCAACCGGGGCAATGACGGCGTCGAGCCCCGGCACCTGTTCCAGCAGTTCCAGCGCCACGGTGCCCTGGCCGGCGATGACGTCGGGATGGTTGTACGGCGGGATCAGCGTCGCTCCCGTCTGGGCCAGGACGTCGGCCGCGGTTCGCTCGCGCGCTTCCAGCGTCGGCTCGCACTCGACGACCCGTCCGCCGTACTCCTCGACGGCCCGGCGCTTGACCGGCGAGGCGTTGCGCGGCATGACCACGTGGGCGGGGATGCCGCGCAGCCGGGCAGCAAGGGCGAGGGCGCCGGCGTGGTTGCCTGAACTGTGCGTCGCCACACCACGGACCGCGATTTCGGGCGCCACCTTCATCACCGCGTTGCAGGCGCCGCGGAACTTGAACGCTCCCGCTTTCTGCAAATGCTCGCACTTGAAGAACAGCGCGCGGCCCGCGAAGCGGTCGAGCGTCGCACAGGTGACGACCGGCGTGCGGTGCGCACGCCCGTCGATGCGACGCGCCGCCGCCCGGACGGCCTCGAGATCCGCGGCGTAACTCGTCATGTTCGGCGTTCCTCCCCGGCAAGGTTGGTGCCGATGTTCTACGCGCGGCCGGTCTGGTTGGCCGGGCCGGTCGAGCGTCTGGTGCCAGTTCCTGTTGATCGTTCGGCGCCCTGCGCTGTATAAGGCACTCGGGGCGCGGCGCCCTGCTCCCGAGTGGGGCAGGTTTCCAAACCTGCCTGGATGAAGAAAGGCAGGTTTGGAAACCTGCCCCACGAACGCTGCGGATCACCCCGCGACGACCGGGGAAAGGAATCTCCGTCGTCCTTTCTGGACGCGGGCAAGGAGGCCCCTCCCATGCGTGTACGCCTGGTCCCGGCCGCGTGGCTTCTCGTCCTGGGAATCGCCGGCTCCGTCGCGCTGTCGCTGCTCGCCGGTCAGGAGATCAAACCGCCGGCAACGCCCTCCACGGGGGGCGGCGCCGCGCCCGTGGTCGCTCCCGGCCCGAAACCACTCGCCATGTCCCTGCCACCGCGGCCCGCCCCTGCTTCGGCGCCGCGGGCGGTCGCTCCGTGCAAGCCCGGGATCGACCTCGCGCACCTGGCTCCGCTGCACCGGCAGATGGTCCTCAGCGCGCGTCACGCCGCCGATTGGCTGTCTGAGATGAACGGCCGCGGACACGGTCCTCGACTCGCCCCATTCGGACATGCGTCACCCCATCCTGCCCGCGACCGTGGTCAACCGCCTGTCGGCAGCGTCGCTGCTGGTGCTGGCCATCCACGAACTGCCGGCACCGAGCGACGAACTGCTGAGCAAGGCCGAGCAGCTGTGCAACTACCTCCGGGCCCAGCAGCAGCCCGATGGCTCGCTGCGGCTCAACGACACCGCGCGACCCGCTGACGCGGGTGCCCCGGCCGGCTTCGACCCCGACCCCGCTGCCATCGACCAGTACCCCGGACAGGCCCTCTGCGCCCTGATGCGCAGCCAGCAGCGCCGGCCGGCGAAATGGAAGACCGAGTTAGTGCGCAAAGCCCTGCCGTATTATCTGAAGCACTGGCGCGAGCAGAAGGATCGCGACTTCGTCTGCTGGCAGAGTTCCGCCTGGACCGAGGCGTATCTGCTGACGAAGGAAAAGGCGTTCGCCGATGCGGTGTTCGAGGTGAACGACTGGCTGTGCGGTCTGCAGTACGACCAGCTCGATCCGCACCACCTGCGCTGGCTGGGCGGGTTCATGGGTTGCGTCGGCGGGCACCTGACGGAGTCGCCGCCCGACGTCGGCTCGGCCGGCTGCGCCGCTAGCCTGGCCGAGGCCTGCCGCGTTGCGGCCCAGGTGCCCGACGTCGCTCGTCACGAGGGCTATTCCGCCGCCCTGGAGCGCGGCCTGCAGTTTTTGACCACGTTGCAATACGCCGAGGCCGACACGCAGCACTTCGCCGACTGGTATCGGCCGCGCCTGGTCGGCGGCTTCTACGCCAGCCACCAGGACGGCACGCTCCGCATCGACTACACGCAGAATGCCGTGGCAGCGCTGGTGCTGTACCTTGAGCAGGTCGCCCGCGTCGGCGCTCCGTAGTTCGTCGTGACGAACGCACGGGCGGCGATGGCGAGTACCAAGGACCAGTGACAGGAACATTTCGGGGCCCGCCGCGTGCGGCTTGTCTTTTTCAAGCCTTTCCTTGTTCTTCTTGATCCACTGGATCGCCTGGTCGTACTCCTTGCGGGCGCCGCAAGCGGCGCTTGCGGCGGGCGCGCGTGCCGCTACGCGGGCAGGGGGCCTTCTTCGGGGCACAGTACACGGGTATAACGAGAGAGTCCTCGGCTTGCTGGCACATCGCCTGCGCCCTTGGGACAAGGGGATGGCGTTTCCCTTGGACGAGGGCGCAGGGCCTAACTTTCAAGCTGCCAAGGAGTTAATGCTTGGCTGAAACCCCGGGCCCGTGGGGATCGGCGAGCAGTGTCTTGGTTCCGTGGATTCGGTGGTTCCGTGATTGCCCTCTTCGGGGGGACAGCATGTGTACTGCGACGGGGAGCCGCTGGCTGTTCTCTCCCGCTGTCGACCTCGGCGCTTTCCTTGGCAGCGCCCTGCTGTCGATGGTCCTCCTCGCTGTCGGCGTCCAGGCCGGCCTGCTGCACGAGACGCCCGATTGGGCCTGGGTGACCGCCGTCCTGCTCATCGACGTCGCCCACGTCTGGTCGACGGCCTTCGTCGTCTACTTTGACGCTCGCGAATTCCATCGTCGCTTCTGGCTCTACATCCTGGTGCCGATTCTGGCGTTCGTGATTGGCCTGGCCCTGCACCTGGCCGGCGAGGTGGCGTTCTGGCGCGTGCTGGCCTACCTGGCGGTGTTCCACTTCGTCCGTCAGCAGTACGGCTGGGTGGCCCTGTATCGCGGCCGGCTCGGCGAGCGGACGGGCCTGTGGCTGGACCAGGCGGCCATCTACCTGGCGACTTGCTACCCGCTCTTGCACTGGCACGCCCACCTCGCCACCAGCGCGTTCAAATGGTTTCGCACTGGCGACTTCGTCACGGACAGCAGCTACATCCTCGATCTGCCTCGTTTCTTTACGATCCTCGAACGACTCACTGCCCCCGTCTACTGGGCCGTCCTCGGGCTGTACGTGCTGCGTTCGGCATGGATGTACCGCCAGGGCCGCGGGAACCCGGGCAAGGACCTCGTCGTCTTCACGACCGCCCTGTGCTGGTATGTCGGCATCGTCGCCTTCAACTCCGATTACGCCTTTACGGTGACCAACGTGGTCATCCACGGGGTGCCCTACTTCGTGTTGGTGTTCTGGTACTGGCGGGCGCGGCGCCTGCACCGTGGCAAACGCCGGGTCAGCACCTGGCGAATGGCGGTGGTCTTTCTCGCGACGCTGTGGCTCTTGGCCTACGTCGAGGAACTGCTCTGGCACCGCGGCAAGTGGCACGAGCGGACGTGGCTGTTCGGCGGGGCGTGGAACCTGAGCTGGCAGACGGACCTCGGCCGGATCGACCTGACGATCGTGCTAGTGCCGCTGCTGGCCGTGCCTCAGGTCACGCACTACCTCCTCGACGGCTTCATCTGGCGGCGCCAGAGCAACCCAGACCTGGCCCTGCTCGCCGGACGCCCGCTGCACTGAAGAAACTGTAAAATGGGCAGAACTTGCTTGCTTCCCGCCGGGGAATCCGGTAAAACAAAACTTTCCGGACAGGGAAAGAGTTTGCGCTGCCCGGGAGATCGGGGTTTGCCTCGAC
The DNA here is from genome assembly GCA_016177925.1 of Planctomycetota bacterium. Taxonomy (GTDB): domain Bacteria; phylum Planctomycetota; class Planctomycetia; order Gemmatales; family Gemmataceae; genus JACOUH01. The sequence goes on from JACOUH010000138.1 coordinate 22,955, forward strand.
CTCCCCAACCGACCTTGGGAGGGAGTTTCTCCTGAAACCATTGGTCCTTCTCGGATTCCGTTGAGGGTTACAGGACGGCTCTGCATCTTGCCTGGGAAGTCTGCGCGTTGCAGGCGGGCAAGTCAGGGCTGGCCTTCGTGCGTGGGGAATGTTCATGCGCAGATTCGTCTTGCTGGCGCTGGCGAGCGTCGTTCTGCTCGGCCTCTCGCCGCCGTCCGCTTCGGCGGACATCACGTACACGATCACCGACAACGGCTCGTCGGGGTTCACGATCACCGGCACCGGGTCCAGCGGAACCGACGACGACGATTTCCGGGTGAACATCGTAAACAACAGCAGCCGCATCATCCAGCAGCTGCAACTGACGAGCGGTTTCAAGCTGTTCAACCTTGACGGCGATGGGCCCCCCGAAGGGGGCGGTTTTGGCCCCGGCGGCTACAACAACGAGTTCAATACCTTCACGATCAACAGCGACACAAATGGTTTCGTGAACTTCACGAACCCGAACAGTTTTGGAATCCCGGGTCTCGCTCCGGGCGCGAGCGATTTCTTCGCCCTGGAGAACGACAACGGTCCCGGTGGGGACCCGGTCGACATCGCTGCCAGCCAGATCAACGTCGCGGTAACGCGATCCGAGGCCACTCCTGAGCCCGCAAGCTTCGTGCTCTTCGGGCTCGTGGGCCTCGTTGGCGCGGGTTACGCCCGGTATGGGCGTTGGTCCAGCCGGCAGTAACCGATGCGCACCAACCGACAAGACCCGAGGCCATCCCACAAGGGATGGCCTCTTTCATTCGATCTCAAGGAACGAACAACGGAGGGCTGGGGACTCCGCCGCGAGCGGATTTTCATGAAAAGTACGCGGCGAAGGGAACCAGATGCAGCCTCTCGCCGTCAAAAGTTCAATTCAGACAAAACAGAACAAGCGGTTAGGCCAAGACAATAAGTGGCCTCTTTTGTTTTTTTCCCTTGTTTTCCCGAACAGCGCGAGCTAGGTTAACTATTCGACTTTTCCCTCAGAAGACGCTTGCGTGGCTCGACAATCTCCTCCCCAAACGGGCCGGATGCGCCTGACTGTCCTTGCTTCTGGCCGTCTCCCCCGGCCGGAACCTTTGCCCGCTCGCCTGCCATGAATGCCAGCGAAGTTGTGAGCGCCAAAACCGCCACCAAGCCGTCCCGACTCGCCGTCGCCTGGGCCGGTGTCCTTGGCGCTCTGTGCGCCCTCCTGTTCGGCGAGACGTTCCTGCAACTCGTCGAGCAGTGGTGGACCGACCCGAACTACTCGCACGGGTTCCTCGTCCTGCCCTTCAGCATCGGCCTGGCCTGGCACTGCGCCCGCCGAACGCCGTGGACCGGGCAGGGCGAGATCGGGCCCGGACTGGCGGCGCTGTTCACGGGCTGCGGCATGCACCTGGTCGCCGTCGTTCTCTCCTCGCCGCTTGTCGACTTCGTCGCCCTCGCCCTCGTCCTGCGCGGGCTCACCGTCCTCGCCGGCGGGCGCACCTGGGCCTCGGCATTTACTTTCCCAATCCTCTTTCTCTTCTTCCTGTTCCCGCTGCCCGGTCTCTGGACGGCCACCGCAGCGGTCTGGCTGCAGGACATCGTCAGCCGGCTCAGCGCGACGATCCTCGACCTGTTCCTGGTCTGTTATCGCCGGGGAAACACGCTGTATCTCGCGGGCCTGTCGCAGCCGCTGGTCGTCGCGGAGGAGTGCAGCGGGCTGCGCCAGATCGTCGCCTTCGTCGCGCTGGGGGCCCTCCTTGGCCACCTCAGCGGCCGCCGCTGGTACTTCCGTCTGTTGCTCCTGTTCGCCGCGGTGCCTGTGGCCATTGTTGCCAACCTGGTGCGCGTGCTGCTGATGGCCTTCGGCGCCCACTTCTTCGGCACAGGCTGGATTGCGGGCTCGCTCCATCACGCGCCCGCCCTGTTCAGCATGCCCCTGGGCATCGCGCTCTACCTGCTGGTCTGGTGGGGCCTCCTCCGGGTCTTCGAGCCAGGCGGGAAGGAGAAGCCAATACACGAAAAAGGGGACATTCATCATTTTGGTCCCCAAAATGATGAATGTCCCCTTTTTCGCAGAATGCGGGTTGGCGTTGCCCGCATTCTGGCGAATGCGGCTACGCGGCTGATGCTTGCGTCCTGCTGCCTGACCGTCGCCGTCGTGGCCCAGTGGGGCTTGAAGCAGCACCTCAGTGGACACGAGTCCGCCGAGGACATCACCTTGCGACGGTCGTTGGCCGACCTTCCCCTCACCCTGGGCTCGGGAACGCACGAAGAGTGGCGCGGCCAGGAGCACCCTGCCCGCCAGGCTCTCGCGAAACAGGTGGCCTTCGCCGACGAGTACATCTATCGCGTCTACCAGGCGCGCGGCGGACCGGCGGTCAGCCTTTACGCCGTCTGGTCGAGCCTCGGCGCGGATCGCAAGCACCATCCCGAGGTCTGTGTCCGTGACGTCGCGGGGGCGCCGGAAGACACCAGCGCGCGAAAGATCGTTTTCCTTGATCGCGAGCAGCAGCGACCCGTCCAGCGTTTCCGCTTCCGGACGGGCACCGGAACCTATACAGTGATTTATTACTGGCATTACACACTGAACCCAGCGCCGCCGGAGGGTGAGACGGCTCTCCAGGCGGTGCATCGGCGGCTCGGCCGGACGCCTCCCAGCGTTACGGTGCAGGTCTCCACGTCCGCGGCCGCGGAGGAACTGGAGCGCGTCGAGCGCTCGTTCCTGCCGGCCCTGGACGAGGCCCTGCAGCGAGCCCAACTCCCCGCCACGGTGGCCGTCGGCTGCGACCGAGTCCCGGTCACCGTCCTTCGGCCTTGAGCGTCGCGCGGCTACACCATAAACGGAACAGAGATTACAACGGGGTGATCCGATGAGTACAAAGTCGCGTTGGTTCCGCATCGGGCTCTACTTGGTCACGATTGTTGCGGTCGGCGGAGCGGCCGCGGGCTATTGCCTTCTCGGCCGGAGAAAGCCCACGCCCAGGGCGTGCAGGCGCTGGAGGCGGAGGACCCCGACGAGGCGGTCCGCCGCTTCGACGAGGCCAACCTCCAGGCGAGCAAGGTCATCGACGAAGTCCAGGAGGAGAGCAAGGGCAAGAACCAGTCGGATGAGGCAGTCAAGCGCCGGCTGGAGCTGTTCGGCCGGGCCAACTGGCTCAAGACCCGCGCCCTGCGTGACCGTGCCGTCGCCCGCGCGCTCCAGGACGGCAAGCCGCTCCCGGAACTGTACGACGCGAGTACGGGAGAGATGTTCTATTCCGTGTGGCAGATCCCCGAGAAGGGAACCCGCGACGAGGCGCTGGACTGTCTCCGCCAGGCCGCCTTCCGGCTGCTCGAGGATGCCGAAGTGCAGAAGGAAACGCTGCGGGCAGAACTGATGGCAGAGTCGGCGGGGTACCGCCGCAACTGGACGCGGGTGGAACGTCTGTCGCGCAACCTCCTCGCGCTCAAGGCGGACCTGCTCCGCGTTAATGTCCAGCTCGCCCAGTTCGAGTTGGAGCAACCGCAGACGGGCCCGAAAGCGACGTCCTCCGCCCCTCTGCCCCCGGAGAAACGGAGCCGGAAGCGCGTCCTCGAAGCGAGGAAACACCTTGACGAGGCGAAACGCGCCCCCCAACACGAGCTATCGCGCTGGCGCATCCTCCATCTGGAGGCGCAGGTCGCCCGTTGGCTGCGCGACGACTACGCCCGCAAGGGCGAGGACGAGAAGCAGCGCAAGGAAGAGCAACTTCTCCGCAAACTCCTGCTCGACGCGCAGGACGGGGCCCTGGTGCGAGCGGAATACGACAAGAACATCGCCGACGACAAGGGAGTCGAGGCCCCAGCCGCCCTCGGCCTGCACCAGCTGGCAGTCGAGTTGCGCGTGGAGGACGCCCGGCGCAAGACCGCGACGGTGACGGACGTGCTGAAGACCCTCAACGTGGCGCTGGCGTTCTACGGCCGAATCGCTCACGACAAGGCGCCGGCCGCCCGCGTGGGCGAATGTGCCACCACCGCCGTCACCTGTGCCGTGCTGGCCCGGCCGTACCTGGGCGAGCCGGCACCGGAAAGGTGGGCGAGCCAGCTCGAAGCAGTCCAGGCGCTGGCCCGCAAGGCGGTCGCGCGCAAGGCGGCTCAGCCGAGCCTGTTCGCCGAGGTGTCTCGGCTTCTGACCCGGGAGGCAGCTCTCGCCGACAAGTACGCCGACAAGCAGACCGGGAAAAAACTCCGCGACCAGGCGGCGCGCTGGGTGGACGAGGGCCTGGCCGCCGCCGAGGCCGCCAAGTTGTCTCCCGCCGAGACTGTTGAGCTGCACGGCCTCGCCGCCGAGCGCAAGGCCCTCGCTGGTGGCAAGCGCGACGCCTACGCCATGCATCTGAAGTCGCTCGAACAGTCCAAAGTTCCGCAGACCCAGGCGCTGGTCGAGTTCCTCGAGGGCATCGCCGCCGAGCGCGAGGGCAAGCTCGACAAGGCACGCAAGCACCTGGAGAAGTCGCTCGCCCAGGCCACCGCCCCGGGCGCGGCCCTGCGCATCAACCTGGTGCTGGCCAATGTCTACCTCGCGCTGGGCCAGCCGGTCAAGGCGCTGGCCGGCCTCAACTCCGTCGACAAGGCCTACGCCGACCTCGACAAGCTTTCCGACCAGGAGAAGGCGTGGGTGCTGGAGTTCCTCAAGAGCAGGGAGGAACTGGACTACCTGCTGCTGATCGCCAACCTGGGGGCGGCACGGGAGAAGGCGGTGCAGTACCTCAAGGACCACCCAGGCGAGAAGGTGCCCGAGGAGCGGCTCAAGGGACATGAGGAGTCCGCAAAGCAGTTCGTCAAGAAGCTCCCCGCCCAGTCGCTGCGGAAGGAAGTGGCGCGGGCAACCCTGGTTTCCTACTACGCCCGGACTGGCCGCCCCGAGCGGGCCAAGGAAGAGCTGACGGTGGCCCGCAAGGACTATCCCGACAATCTGGAGCTGCTCCAGCTCGACGTCGCCTTGCAGGAGGTTACGACCGCCGGCAAGACCGATCCGAAGAAGCTCGCCGACGCCGACCAGTTGATCCAGCGCTTCCTGGTCGACCATCCGCGCGACCAGAAGGCCCGGCTGTTCTGGGCCTCCTGGCTGACACGGACCGAGCGTGCCGACAAGGCGGTGACTTACCTTGAGGACCCAACGAATTTCCCCGCCTTGAAGGATGACTCGTACAAGCGGGCGCTGGCGCAGGCCCTGGTGGGCAAGGGGGACCGCGAGGGCGGGGCTCGCCTGCTGGCCTCCTTGCCGCATGATCCGGCCCTCGACGACGCCATGATTCGCCTGGCGTCCACGACCCAGGAAAAGGAGAAACAGGTCACGGCGGCCCTGGCTCGCTATGAGCGGAACGAGTTGTTCCGCTGCTGGAATGCGATCCTCGACCTGAACAATCGCAAATATGTCGAGGCGATCGAAGGTTTCTTCCAGGCGCTGGAGTACAGCCGGGTCAGGTCGCTGGCCGAGGCCGGGCTGTGGGAGGCCTTTGCCGGCCTGGCCGAGCAGGACCCGGCCCAGACCAAGGCGCGGGCGCTGACGATGATGCAGGAGGCCCCCGACGAGAAGACCCCCTACCTGGCGTACGCGTATGCCTGCCTGAAGCTGGACGAGTTGGGCGAGCCCGGCGACGCGTGGGAGCGGACGAAGAACATGACGACGGCCCTGAACAGCTGGGAGAAACTCTCCCTGAATGAGAACCAGGACCGCAGCAACGGGGCGCTGATGAAGGCTCGGTTCTGGAATCAGGCGAGACGGCCGGACCGGGCTCGAACCGAGGTCCTGCGCGCGTTGGCGCAGTCGCCGCGGCGCGCCAGTGTGCTGGCAGCGGCGGTCGAACTCTGTGCGGACAGCGAGGAACCCGAACAGTGGGAGCAGGGGCGCAAGTACCTGGCCACGCTGAACGAAGTGCAGCCGCAAGGCGCCCGCCCGCTCTTCCTCGCGGCCCGGCTCGAGGAGCGCGCGGGCAAGCCGGCCGAGGCGATCAAGGCCGCCGAGTCCCTGCTGGAGAAGTATCCCGACGAGGCCCTGGGCTACGAGATCCTCCTCCGTCTGCTCGATCGGCAAGGAGAGAAGAAGCGGGCCGGCGAGTGGGTCGCCCGCTGGCGGAAGCGCTCGCCGGACAGCCTCGGCGCCGCCTCCGCCGCGGTCTATTTCTTTGCTGTCGAGAAAAAATCCGACCTGGCCCAGGAGGCAGCGCGGCACTTTGTGGAGGAACAGGAGGAAAAACTCCTGGCGAAGTTGCGCGCCACGCCGCGCCCGGAGGCCCCTGCGGACTGGGAGAAACAGCAGCGGGCTCGCTGGGAGCAGAGACGGGTGGACATCGAGTTGCAACTGACGCGGCGCCTCCTCGCGGGCGGGGCCCACACCGAGGCGGAGCGCTGGCTCCGGCGTTTGCTGGATCGATACCCGGATCGGACGGACGTGCAGATCCTGTTGGCCGACCTGGCCGCGCGGCGGAAGGACTGGGGCCAGGCTCGCGATCGCTACCGCGCGGTCCTGAACAAGGACCCCCGGCATACGGTGGCGGCCAACAACCTCGCCTACATCCTCGCCAAGGAACTGGGCGATGCGAAGGAGGCCTACCGGCTGGCCCAGGAGATGCGCAAGGGCCGCTTCAGCCAGAAGCCACTGCCGGGGGACCGCCTGTCCGCGTCGTTCCTTGACACGCTTGGCGTCGTCTACCGCAAGCTCAACGACCCGTCCAAGCTGGAGGAGATGCGTGACCTGTTCGAGGCCGGGCGACAGCAGCACGCGCGGGACCCGCGCATGTATCTCTACCTGGGTCACGCCTATGCCGGCCTGGGCAAGCCGGACAAGGCGCGCGAACTCTTCGACGCGGCGATCGCCCTGGCCGGCCCCGCGGCGAAAACTTCGCTCGGCGCGGCCGATCGTCAGAAAGTGATCAAGCAAGCGCAGGCAGCGCAGAAGGGGCTGAAGTAACCCAATGTGGGGCAAGTTTCCAACTTGCCCCACAGAAAAGGGAACGGGGCCGGCGGAATCGCTCCCGCTGGTCCCGTTCCCTTTTCGCGTGGTGCAATCAGGGCGCCATCAGGACGCTGGCCGACCCACCGGCGTCGGTGGCCGCGGAGCCCGCCGTGGAGGCACCAGCGCCCTTGAAGCCGGGAACCGAGTACTGCTGGCGGATCTGCCGCACGGAGTTGCCGTACTCCTTCATCTCGTCGTTGACCGCGTCCCGCATGGACGCCAGGCCCCCGACGCCGCCCAGCACGACGACCGCCCCGAGCGTCATGTACTCGGTGGCGAGCAGGGCCCCACAGTCATCCGCCCACAACTTCCCCATCAGCCGGCACAGGTTCGACAACATGTTCCATCTCCTCCGTCCGAGAAACCCCGACCCAATCGGGGTTATTGAAGACAGTTTAATGCCACTATTGATCACGGCGCACGGTGGGCGCAGGCACCGGGGTTGATTCACCGGGGCGCGCACGGCCGGGGCCGCTTTACGCTCGTTGGGCTCGGGAGCCGCTCTCAGTGACGGGTCGAGGAGGGGGTTCCTCGGGAACGGTCCGGCGGCGGGCCAGGGGAGGCGCCGCTACCGGGGCATTCGGTCGAGGAAGACGTGAGGGACAGGGGGAACCTCTTCGAGGGGTGCCAGGGGGACTGGTTTGAAGTTCATTCTCACTGCGTCTTCCACCTGAACAAGATCTAGGTCATGGCGGAAGCGCTGTCAAATGCGTTTTGTGCCGATCGTAGGGGATGTGCGGGGAAACGCGCGGTGTTGGTTAGCCGCGAGCCTCTGGCGAGCGTGGGCGTCGCGCTCGCCAGAAGCTCGCGGCTAAACTCACTGCCCCTGGCCGGCGGACAGCGAGACACAGATGATCTCCTTGTCGTTGCGAGCGAACAGGCAGCGGTTGGCGAAGGCCGGGTGCGACCAGAGGACGGCGCGGTTGAAGCCACCGAAGCCCGCCCGGCTGGTCGGCTCGAGCAAGTGGACCCGGTCGATCTCCTTGTATCCCTTGGGCGACATCTGCGCGATGATCAGGTCGCCCTTCTCGTTGAACAAGAAATAGCGATCACCCTGCGCGACGAGGAACGCGTTCTTCCAGCGGTCGTCGCCCTCCTCGCGGCTGCCCGTCGCGGTCAGGTCCTTCCAGACGCGATCCCCCGTCTTGGCCTCGAGGCAGCGCAGCTCCCCGTAGCTGCACACGCCATAGAGGTAATCGCCCTTGAAAACGGGCGTGTCCATGACGGCGTGCAGCGCCTCGGTGTCGCCGGGCCTCTCGCTACGACCCTTTTTCCGCCACAGCAGCGTCGCCTCGGGCTTTTCCTGATCGAACTTCAACATCATCGATCCGCCGTAGAACGATGTCAAAAAGAGCAGGTCGCCCTCCTTGCGCGGCGTCGGTATCGTCATGTTTGCATTGACGACTGGATGTTTCACCGTCCAGTACACCTTGCCGCTCTCGGGATCGAGTCCGTTGACTTCGGTCGGGGTCCAGATGATGAGCTGCCGCTTGCCCGCCGCCTCGAAGATCATCGGCGGGCAATAGCCCAGTTCGGTCCCCTTCAGCGACAGCGCCTTCCACACTTCCTTGCCGCTGTCCTTGTCGAAGGCGACCACGACGCTGTCCTTGCCGCCGACGAGACAGATCACCCGATCGCCGTCGACGAGCGGATGGGCAGCGTACCCCCACAGCGGCACGCGAGCGCCGTAGTCCTTGGGGAAGTTTTTCGACCAGAGCCGTTTCCCGCTGCCGGCATCGAGGCAGCGCAGATCGCCCATCGCTCCCAGCGCATAGACCTTGCCGTCGGCCACCACGGGCGTCACGCGCGGGCCGACGGGATAAGAGATCGCGTAAGTACAGGGATACGCGTGGGTCCACGCGGGCTTGCCGCTCGTGGCGTCGAGGCAGAGGACGCGCTCGCTCCCCTCCAGGCGCGCCCGGAGGAACTGGTTGTCCGGGTTGTTGACGCCCTTGGCGAGCTGGCGGTCCATCAGGTAGACCTTGCCGCCGGCGACGGCCGGCCCGGCGTAGCCGCCGCCAACGGGAGTGCGCCAGAGTCCCTTGGGCCCGCCCTGGGGAAACTTGTCGAGGATGCCCTTCTCGCGCCAGACGCCGTCGCGCTTCGGCCCGAGCCACTGCGGCCAGTCGTCGGCGCGCGCCGCCGGCGCCATCATCATCAGCAACAGGCCCACCGCCCAGGCGGCCCGCTTCCGGTCGTTCGCTCGCTGCATAACACGCTCTCCTTGTGAGATGCCCCCCGAGGCAGTGTCGGGAAGGTCTGCCTCGACGGCAAGGCCGGCGCGAGCGGCTGCTACCTTTTGGAAGCGGCAGCGAGCAGCAGCTTCAGGGCCCGCATCTGGGCGTCGCGGCTCTCGACACGGGCTTCGTTCCAGCTCACGACCAGGTCAAGCGACGGCAGGACGATCAGGGCTCGCTTTTCGCCGTGCCCGAACGCTCCATAGACGTCGTCGGGGACGTCGGCCCAGTGGCGCTGCCCGTCCCGGTCGATGCTGTTGATCCACCAGCCGCTTCGGAGAGGGGGCCGGGGGAGGGGTTTTGTCCGGTAGTCCGAAACGCAGGAGCGGCCCACAACGATGCGAGGGCACCGCCTGAACCGCTCCCGAAAACAACAGCACGCCACCCGGTTCTCCGGGCGGCGTGCTGCCGACGTTTGCGTTGAACGAGGGTCCTCGCCCTTGAGGATCAGTGGCCCGGCTTCCCGTACGTCGATGGGATCGTTGCGGGCGTCTCGGACTCTGGTGCGGAGTCGAAGATCACGTATCCCGACGAAATAACCGGCGGCCGGACCTGCGCCGCAGTGCCCGTCGATTTCGACCCGGCCACGGCCACCTGCGGGTTCTCCTTCGTCGGGTCGTTCGGGGCCTTCCTTCTGGCAGGCTTCCTGTCCCGAACCGCCACCGGCGCTGGCGGAGGAGGAGGTGTTCGCCCCTCCAGCTTGTCCAGCGCGGCCCGAGCCATCGTCAGGTCCGGGTCCTGCTGCAATGCCCTGCGGTAAGCCTGCTTCGCTTCTTCGCGCTTGCCCTGCGCCGTCAGGAGGAAGCCCAGGTTCGCCTGTGCCTGTCCCGGCGGCACCGCCTTGCCGAAGGCCTGGAGACTCTCCGTGTACTTCCCCTGCTGTCCCAGCACCAAGCCGAGGTTCACCCACGCCCGTGTATGGCGGGAGTTCAATTCCACTGCCTTGCGCAGGTGCTTCTCGGCCTCCGCCCAGTTCCCGCGGCAGTACCAGGAGTAGCCGAGGTCGTTGTACACGTCTGCGCTCTTCGGATACAGGCTCAGCGCCTTCTCGTACTCTGCCTGCGACCTCTGGAATTCGCCCTGCCGATCGTAGAGGATCGCCAGACGGCGGCAGACTTGCTTCTGGCTCGGGTCGACGCCGCGGGCCTTCTCGTACAGCGCGATCGCCTCGCGATCCTGTCCCTTCTTGAACAACTCGTCGGCCGTGGTCAGGCAGACGCGCGTCGTCTCGGCGGGCGGCAGTTCGCGGGCCTGCCCCTCGCCCTGCCCGTCCTCGACGAAACGACCCTGGTGCAGCCTAAACCCGTTCGGCGGGACCACCTGGCAGCCCGCCATCGCAAGGCCCACCACCCCCGCCAGGACGTGCCATCCGTGCCGACGTCCCATCTCCCCTTCCTCCTCAGAGGTCAGAGGGCAGAAGTCAGAGGTCAGAAGTCAGAGGTCAGAAGAGAGATCCTTTGCGGCGCGCTTCTTCTCGAGCGTTTTGCAGTCGGCAGTAGCACAGGCGTCTCGCCTGTGCCGAATCGCGACAGCGCACAGGCGAGACGCCTGTGCTACGAGCAATTGCAAACCGCTCTAATCGCTGATCTCTGATCTCTGACCTCTGATCTCTGACCTCTGATCTCTGCCCCGGTCAGCGGAAGGTTCCGCCCCCGAAGCCCGGCAGACCGCCAAAGCCGCCGAAGCCGCCCCCGAAGCCGCCAAAACCACCGAAACCGCCGAACTGCCCGAAGCCGGTGCCCGGGAACAGGTTCCTGCCGAAACCCGTACCCAGTTGGTTGAAGTTGCGACGAAGGAGGAACTGCTGATAGACCAACTCTGCTTCCTCGCCGTACAGCCCGCCGGCGCCCGGGAAGCCGACGATCACCAGCTGCTCCGGGTTGGGGAGGCCGGCCAGCGCCAGGCGGGTCACGACCAGCGACCGCCGCGCCTCGTTCAGCGCGGGATCATCCGTCGCCACCTCGATCAGCACCGGGAAGGGCGTTACAGGCAGGCGCTTGAGGATCTCACCCAGGTGGTAGGTGCCGTAGGGCCCCAGCTCGCGGCCGCCCTTGTACCACTCGTGCTTGTAGATAACGAAGTCGTCGTACTCGGCCTTGGTCGCCTGGCGCTCCTGGAACTCGTGGACCTTGACGCCAAGGGGCTGCGGGATCGCTCCCTGGGGGATCGTCTCGCAGGGTCGGCTGAACCAGCCGTTGGTGGTGCAGCAGCCGGCCAGCAATCCGGGAAGCAGGGGACTCCACCGCCACCAACGCCGCCGGCGCCCGCGTTCGTCTCGCCGTTTCATGATCGAGCCTCCAGCAATCCCTCGCTCTAGCTAGGACGGATTTCCAATCCGTCCGGGGATGAAGCCCGGACGGATTGGAAATCCGTCCTACAACATCTCGACCTCAATAATGATGCGGCGGGGCCACCGGCGGCGGCGGCAGCGGCAGGGGCGGCGGCGGCACCGGCGGGTCCTCGCTGTGTCCGGACGGGCCGTAGATGTACAACTGCTCGCACTGGCGGTACGACAGTATCCGATGGAAGTCCGTCCGCGTCGACGCGCGGTTGTCCGTCTCGCGCCGGCTCTCCAGTCGCCCCAGGAGGTAGAACTCCACGTCGCCCGGCTCGAACACGTCCGACCCCGGCAGCCGCGACACTTCCTTGGGCTCCAGCGGAGAAACCAACTCGGGCGTGATTAGCACGACCAGTTCCTGCTCGCCCGAGGTGGTGCGGTTGAAACTCGTCAGCGGGCTGAGAAACGGCAGGTCGCCAAAGAACGGGACGCGCTGGGCGTCGGCACCGAGGTTGTTCTGGATCAGACCGGCGACGGCCAGGGTCTGTCCCTCGCGCAGTTCCACAGTCGTCTGGAAATTCCGTGTCGTCAGGCCAGCGACGTTGGCGCCGCCGATGTTGGCCCCGCTGGCCAGGTCGCGGGTGCTCACCTCGGCGGCGACACTCAGGCGGATGCGGTCCTTGTCCGTGATGAATGGCGTGAAGCTCAGCAGCACGCCGAAGGGGACGAAATTTACGCCTTGCAAGGGGCTTGTGCCAGTGCCGCCGCCGATTCCGCTCGTTACGACGGGCACGGGGAACTGTCCGCCGGCCTGGAAGGTCGCCGTCTGGCCATTGATCGCCACCAGGTTCGGCTCCGCCAGGGAGCGGGCGTAATTGAGAGTCCGCAGGGCATTGATGGCCAGGGTGATCTGGCCGTTGTCCAGGAGGACGGGCAAGTTGTTGGTCAGCAGGCCGGCCAGGCTGTTCTGGTTGGCGCCGACGCCCGTAGTCCCGCCAAACAGGCCGACCGTGCCGCCGGTGGCGATGTTGCCGGTGTTGTTTGCGAAGACCTGCACGCCGCGGTTGTTGGTGATGCTGAAGTTCAGGCCGATGCTGCGGGCGGCAGCGCGGTTGATCTCTGCCACGGTGACGCGGAGCATGACCTGCTGTTCGCCCGGAATGCGCAGCAGGTTGATGACGTTGGGCCCGCCGGCCACCAGGAAGTCGGCCAGGCTGGGCAGGCCGCCCGGAGCGTTGGGGTCGCCCGGCGGCACACTCACGTTCAGGGTGCTGACGGGGATGCGGGCCGGGTCCTCCGTCGGCGCATTGGCCCGCGCGACGCGGAGGATCTGGGTGGCGTCGGCGATGTCCTTGGCCTCGCCGCTGACCGCCAGCTTGTCGCCGACCAGGAACAGATGAACGACGCTGTCCTTGAAGGCCTCGTTGATCTCGTCCTCGAGGGCCTTGTAGACCTGCTCCAGGCGCGCCTTGGCCTCCGGATCGGGGATGACGCGGACCAGGTAACTCAGGATCTTCTCCGTGTTGTCCTTGGGGTCGCGGAACCACAGGGTCAGCACGGTGGTCCCGACCCGGCGCCCTTGCAGGATCAGCTGCTTGGGATTGAGCGTGCTCAGTTCGGCGATCCGTTCGTCGGCGACCTGCGTCCGCGTGACGGGCTCCTTGAGGAGCATCAGTCGCGTCCGGTCGACGACGAGGTCGATCGTGTTGCGAGGGTCGACGAACGACTCGACAAATCGGCCGTATTCTTCAAGGGTTTCCTTGGAAGGGATGGGGGTGGTACCCAGTGGGCCAGGCTGGCCGGGAAGCCGCGGCAGGCGCACGCGGCCCGGGCCAAAGGGGAGGATACGGGGTGGAGGCGGCTGCTCCTCGACCGGCCGCGGCTGGGGCGCGGGCCGTTCCGCCTGCGCCATCACGGCAGCGGGCAGAGCACAGACTGTCCAGACCGCCAGGGCAACGCAGGGGCCGGCCATCCTTTGTAAGGCAGCGCGCTGTCGCAACCCGCCACCGCCTCGGGCGGGGAAGTCCTGCGTGCCGGCCCGAGATTGGATGAGCATGACAGCCCCTCTGACTTGGCCCCGGAGAAGCTCGAGCGAGGCAACCCAGCAGGCCCCGCCCCCCCGGCGGGCCCCGGCGGGGAGCAGAACGCCACCCTGCCAGGCAGTCAGCCTCGATCTCAGCGAAACGTGTATCGATTGTATCGGAAGTAACGGCGAGCCCGCTTGAGTACACTTGAACGAAAAACGTGATTTTCGGGACTCGGCCTCCCGGGAGCGGGGGGCCCTGACGCAGGGGAGGGCCAGGGAAGAGAGGCAAGGTTAGCCGCGAGCGGGTGTAGCAGCACACACAAGCCCGGAGCGCCAGCGACGGGACCCGCGGTCCCCGCGCTGGCGCTTGGGGCTTGTGTCAATCGCTACACGCAAATGCAAAGCGCTCTAACCTTCCAGACGGAAGAGCTTGAGCAGAGCGCCCAAAAGGGTGTGACCGCCGGGGGCCGAGGGGCCGGCGTGGGTCTCTTCCGTCAGCGCCGTGATCGGCCCGTGCAGGATCCAGTTCTGGAAGAGGCGGAACGCCCCTTCAATGTCCTTCTGCGTGGAGTCCGCCAACTTGCCATTTTGCCGGCTGAACAGGTTCGCGAGGATCGTCTGGCGTTTCTCCTCGAAGGCCTTCGTCAGCCGCTCGATCACGGGGCCGTTGCGGAGCCGGGCCAGGTCCTTCAGGAAACGCTTCATTTCCTGCTCGACGATCGCCTCAGCCGGCGCGACGTGCTTGAGGCGGTCGGCCAGGGTCGCCTCGCGGATGCGCTTCAGGTCGTCGATGTTGAACAGGCACGTCCGGTCGCCGTCGTGGATGCGCGGGTCGAAGTCGCGCGGCACGGCGATGTCGAGGATCACCACCGTCCCGCCGGTCCGCCGGGCGACGATGCGCTGGTAACGTTCGCGCGTGACGATCGGCTCCGGCGCCCCCGTCGTGCTCAGGACGATGTCGGCACGGGCCAGCACCTCGTCGAGGCGATCCCAGGCGACCGCCTCGCCGCCGCAGCCCTTCGCCACCGTCTGTGCCTTCTCGGGGCTGCGGTTGGTCACCAGGATCTTCTGCGGGTTCAGTCCCTTCAAATGGCGCAGGGTCAACTCGCCCATCTTGCCGGCGCCGATGACGAGCACGGTCTTGTCGGAGAAGTGGTCGAAGACCTGGCGGACGTAGTCAACGGCGGCGCTGGAGACGGAGACGTGTCCCTTGGCGATGCCGGTTTCGCTGCGGACACGCTTGGCGACCTGGCGGGCGTGCTGGAAGAGAGCGTTCAGGAGCCGGCCAGTGCTCTCATGCTGATGGGCAACCTCGTACGCCTTCTTGACTTGCCCGGAGATCTGGGCCTCGCCGACGATCATGCTGTCAAGGCTGGCGGTGACGCGGAAGAGGTGGTGGACCGCGTCGGCCTGGCGATGGACGTACAGGTGCGGCGCGATCTCGGCGGCGGCGACGCCGTGGAAGTCGGACAGGAAACGCACGACCTCGTCGGGCTCGAGCGGGCCGGTCTCGTGGCCAAGGTACAGCTCGACGCGGTTGCAGGTGCTGAGGATGACCGCCTCCCAGTTGTGGCGCGCGATGAGGGTGTCGAGGGCTCGCGGCAACTTGTCGCCGTCAAAAGCGAGGCGTTCACGCAACTCGACCGCGGTCTTGTGGTAGTTACAGCCGACGGCGAGGAGGATCATGGCAGCCCCCTTCCGCGGCCCATGTGCGGCAGGGCCAGCGTCAGCAGCAGCAGCCCAAAGGCGACGAGGGTCAGCAGGGCGACGCGGCGGCCGCGCAGGTGCAGGCCGAAGCGCAAGTAGAGCAGCAGCGCGAAGATCAGCCACAAGAGGACGGTGCTGAGCACGCGCGGGTCGGACCAGCCGGCGATCTCGTGGGTGGCGTGTCCGATCAGGACAATGCCGAGCAGGGCGCCGACGGTCAGCAGGGGAAAGGCGAGGGTGAGCGCGCGGCGGTTCATTGTTTCGAGGCGTTCGAGGCTGGGCAAGCGCAAGCCCTGGCCGGGCAGCGCCTTGGCCTTGAGGCGGTGCGCCTGGACGAGGTACATCAGGCTGGCGACGAAGCCGACGCAGACGCCGACCGCAGCCAGGATCAGCAGCGTTGCGTGGGCGATGCCGAGCAACTCGCGATCCTCGAGCGAAAACAAGCCGCTAACGCGGGTGCCCTCGAGGTCGGTCGGCGGGCCGAAGGCGGTAGCGAGGACCACCAGGGCGAGGACCAGCGGCAGCACGAAGATGCCCCAGGCCTGCCGGGCGTGATGAACGGAACCGTAGAGATAGAAGATCGCCAGAATCCACGCCAGGGCGAGCAGCAACCCGTACTGCCAGCCCAGGGGCGGACGCTGTACGGCGAGGTAGATGGTGTGCGCGAACAGGCCGGCACCGCCGAAGACGTTGGCCATCAAGCGGTGGATCGGCCGGCGCTGGTACAGGTGCCACAGCTCCAGGCCTAGCGCCACGGCGTAGCTCGCAGCGAAACAGAACAGAGTGACTCGTTCCATGAGCGGTTACATTCAGCCCCGAAGGGGCGATCGTCAATAGCCAGGGGCGTCAGCCCCTGGTGCGGGGGACGTCAGCCCCTGGTGCGGGGGACGTCAGCCCTTGGTTTTCAACCCCGAAGGGGTGATCGTCAATAGCCAGGGGCGTGAGCCCCTGGTTTTCAACCCCGAAGGGGTGATCGTCAATAGCCAGGGGCGTGAGCCCCTGGTGGGAACGCTGGCCCCCTCAACCCTAGCCCCGAAGGGGCGGCAGTGAGCGTGATGGCGTCCGGGTTCTGTCGTCCCTTCAGGGCTCCTTCGCGGGTTCGCGCCCTCAATCCAGGGGCTGACGCCCCTGGCTATTAACGATCGCCCCTTCGGGGCTGAAGACCAAAGGGGGGCGGAAGGCGGGTGACGGTTATTATAGAGCAGACGAGGAATCGTCAGCCAGACGGAGGACCTCGGAAGTCATGGCCTGGCGGACGATTTCGGCGCCGTCGCGGCGCAGGCGATCGGGCCAGGTTTCCTCACACAATCGCTGCCACGCCTGCTGACGGCGGATGGGATCGCTGACATGAGCGAGCAGAAGAGGGCGTAATTCCGCCAACAGAGCGATCCAGAGGCCGAAGGCGTCGTCGAACTGTCCCTCGAGGCGTTGGCGCAGGGCGCGCGTCAGGGCAGGGGCCTTGCCGGCGGTCGACAGAGCCAGGGTGAAGTCGCCGCGGCGGACGGTGGCGGGGGTGAAGAAGTCGCCGGATTCCGGCTCAGTCGCCGAGTTGACCCAGATGCCACGGCCGCGGGCGTCAGCGACCACGGCGCGGTTGACCTCCGGCGTCGCGGCGGCGAAGACGAGGGCGGCCCCATCGAGGTGTTCGCGGCGGT
>JACOUH010000139.1 GCA_016177925.1 Planctomycetota bacterium
AGGCACGTCCCCGCCTCGGGCAAGGCGAGGGTTTGCTTGACCTTGCCGTCCTTGCGGCCGACGACGGCGATCTCCGAACCGACCAGCGCGGCAATGCGATCGTTGGACAGCAGGGCCAGCGACACCGGCGCCGACGCGAACGGCTGTCCCCTGGTGGGCGCCGCCCCGCCGCCGACTGGCGCCGCGTAGACGCGGCCGTCAGTGCCGCCGACCCAGACGGTATCGCCGTCGGTGACCATGCAGGCACCACCGCAGGGCAGCGCCTCGGTCGCCATCTGGAGCTTGTCGACGTCGAGGCGGTAGAGGGCGGTCGGCTGCCCCTCGGGGTGGACGGTGGTAAACAGGACAGTGCCGCGGATGCCGACCGCCGCCTTGACGTCACCCCGGTAGGTCAGGAATTTGTTGTCCATGCTTGGTGTTCCATCAATGGCCTGGGCGAACGGCCGGCGTGAGCCGGCTGGTACGCCACCCAGCGATAAACCCCACCTGCCGCGGCAGCCGGTAAGCCGTTGAACCTGGGAAACGCTAATTGCCGCCGCGGTCAGATATAGCGCCGGGTTCAGTGGGGGCTGCTGCACGCCATTGTGACAACTCTTCGTCGCTCAGGCACTGCCCCCCCCCGCCACCGACCCAGAGTGAACTTGCGAACGGTGCCAAGTTGGGCCACCGGACCCCACGCGCCGTCGCTACGCTTGCCAACTCGTTTAGTAAGCTCAAGGAACCCGTGTCGTCAGCTGCGCCAAACAGGCTGAAATACAGAATCTCGGTGGTGGCCCACAGGACGCGGTGGAACTCTGCCTCAGGCACACCGCGGCTTGCGAGATAGTCCTTGAATCCGTCGGGGTAGTCCCACCCCATCCCGGCTTCGACAAGCGGCGGACGGCGGGAGTACCACGCCTCGAACGTATCGCCGCGCACCTGCATATATGCCCAGAGGTGTTCAACAAAGGATGACAACTCCGGGTGGTCGAGCCCCCAATGTCGGCAGTAGCCCGTGAACAGGTGCAGGGCGACGGCCAGCCGCGCCGGTAGAGAAAGGGACGCCACATCAGGCATTTGTTCATTCGGTATGCTTCGTCCTCCCTGTCGTCGAAGAAGCAGATTAGGCTGCGCAACGGCCGGCTCACGCCGGCCGTTCGCCAGTGTCATTTCTCGCTGGCCTGGCCGTTGAGCTTATGCGTATGCTTGATCCGCGTCACCGCCACCAGCGTCGCGGCGAACTCGCTCTGGCCGCGCGTCGTCATGAACTCCTCGAACACTGGCAGGATCACCTTCGCGAAGTTGACGTCCTCCAGCGCCAGGTCGCGCATTACCTCGACGAGATGCAGTTTCGCCTTCCGCGCCGGCAGCGGCTTGACGCGGATCGTGATACCCGCCTCCTCGCCTTCTCCCTTCTTCGACTCGGAGCGGCCCGGCGGGATCTCGAACAGCACGCGGCGGAAAAAGCCACGCATCGACTCGGGATCGGTCGGCAGCTTCTCCGGCCGGTGCGGCGGGCCCTCGCCGCGGCTCTTCGTCTCCGCCTCCACCTTCTTCGCCGCGGCGCCGATGGTCGGCTTCGGCGGCACGTACGGCTTCCAGTCCGGCGTGATGCCGCGGTCGCGGTATAGCGCCCACAGTTCGCGGATCACGAACGCCCGCACCTTGCGGTCGGGCGATTCCGTCAGCCGGAACAATTCCTCCGGCAGCTTCAGCCGTGGGTGACGCTCGATCAGCTTCATGCCCAGCTCGCGCGTCGCCTCGTCGGGCGACTCGCAGAACGAGTAGACTGCACTCGGCGACAGCGACGCCGGGTCGATCCGGTAGCGCTTGTGCTCCGGCGCCTCGTCGGCGAGCAGCGCCTGCGCCACGAACTGACGCACCTCGCTGAACGGCGACTCGGCCAGCCGCAGCAGTTTCTCGATCGACGGCGACCAGCGTGCGAACTCCCATTTCGCGAACTTCAGGGCGAACTCGCGCAGCGGCTTCCGTGTCTCGTGGAACAGCGGCTCGAAGCGCTCGAAGGTGAAGAAGCTCGGCGGGATCACCGCCTCGGCGTCGAGCGGTCGATCCGTCTCCTCCATCGCCACGTCGGGATGATGACGGCGGATGTAGCGGCGGGCGAAGCGGCCCAGGGCGACGTCCTCGTTGCCCGGCGCGATCGCCATCTCCCACAGGCGCTCGGCGCCGGCCAGCGCCGCGTCCTCGCTGTACTCGCGCTTCTCGCCGCTCAGCATCCGCAGGAACGATGTCTCGGAAATGATCTGGATGTTCGCCCCCGCCTCGTTCAGCTCCTCCGCCTTGGTGTGCTTGTCGCTCTTCTTGCCCTCGCCCAAGAGCGGCGAGCCCTCGTCGCCAATGACGAGATAGTGGAGCTTCTTCGTCACCGATGAGGCCGCGGTCCCGCCGGCCGCCTTGACCTTTCCCTCCGCCTCCTTGCGGCCCATCGTCGCCAGCTTGCCGGTGAAGCAGAACGACACCCCGGCGAGGTCGATCTGCGGCGCCTCGTCGGCCTTCTTCGCCACCACGGGCGCCGCCTTCGGGGCGAAGTCGGCCGGCGCGAACGAGCGCACCATCGTGTCGACGGCGAAGTCGTGGTAGCGCTCCTCGCTGCGGGCGACCAGCTTCATCAGCCAGTCGAAGCCGAGGTCTGCCGGCGTGAAGCGGCGCACGTCCTTGAGCCACTCAATCACCGCGTTGGCGAGCCCCTCGTCGTAGTTCAGCTCCTTGGCCCACGCCTTGTCGCTCTGCTTGAGCGTCGCGACCCACTGGTCCTGTTCCCAGTCGGGGTGGTAGGCGACGACCTTGAGGAACTCAACGGGGAAAGTACGAGCCTTGAGGCGGCCCTCGTTGACCCAGGCGATGACGGTGCGCCGCGTCAGCGGATTGAGCAACAGCCGCTTGAGGAACTCGATGTCGAGGGCGTTGACGTCGAACTTGGCCAGCTCTTGCAGGGCGAACTGCGGCACGTTGTAGGCCGCCTGCCCGCTCGTCTCGCTGAGGCTGTCGATCAGGTCGGTGAAGAAGCCCGGCCCGAGCTTCTGGAACGGGTGGATCTGCGGCAGCAGGGTCTTGGCGAAGTTGAAGGCGTTGTTGTTGCCCGAGAGCAGCCGGGCCTTGAACCACGCCGGCGTCAGCTCGCGGGCGCCGAAGTTCTTCTTGATGATGTTCTGCGCTAACTGGGAGCCGTGCTGCGTCTCGAGCAGCTGACCCCACGCGTCGAGGCCGACGTCGCTGCGCGGGTCGCGCGATTGCAGCAGGTCGGCGGCCAGCTTGCGCACGGCGTCGAGGCTGTTGTTGGCCAGGCGGATCAGTTCGGGGACGGGCAGGTCGCGGGCATGAGTGCGGGCATAGTCGGCGGCGTAGCGGCGGGCCTCGTTCGACTTTGAGTCGAACAGCTTCAGCACCGCGTCGTGCAGGCCGAGCGTGCGGAAGGCCCCCTGCTCGAAGCGCGGCACGTTGTTCAGAATCCAGACGACGAAGTCGTCGATGCTGGCACTGCCGACGTTCAGCAGGCGCACGACCCACTCCGGCTCGACCTCGCGCAGCTGCTGGCGGAAGTCGGTCTTCAGCGCGTCGGTGGCGAACTCCCAGACCGTCTCGGCCCTGGCCCGTTCGAGCAGAGAGAAGAGCGGCCGCGGCGTGCGCTGCCACAGCTCGGCGAAGGCGCGGAACTTGAGGAGGCTCGACGGCTTCGAGCGAAGGCGAAAGCTGGTGCGGCTGTATTCCTTCGTCTCGTGGTAGAAGATGTGGTTGGCGATCCAGGTGTTGTTCCAGTAGCAGTCGTCGGTGTAGGCGGCGAGGAAGTCGACGGCGGCATCCGCGTAGGCAGCAGGCAGTCGCACCGCCAGCCGGCGCAGGTAGCGCCAGGCCCGCCGCACGAGGTAGGCCATCGTCAGCCGGTTGACCTTGAATCGGCTGCGCGAGATGGCCATGTCGAAGCGGGCGGCGAGGGCACCGAAGATTTCGGTGTCGTTGCGGGCTTCGGCTTCTTTGAAGATCCGCTTCAGCGCTCGCCACGGACCGTAGGTCAGCTCGACGGTGGCGATGATGCGCAGCAGGCAGCGGCGGGCGAAGGGGCCGTTATCGTTCCACAACGCCAGGATGATCTCGTGCAGCCGCAGCCGGTCGGACAGCGGCACCTCGGCATCGGGCGCCTCTAGGGCCTTGAGCTGCTCGACGCGCCAGTGCATCTGTTCTTCGGGCGTCTTCTTGCGGAAGTTGTAACTGTTGATCTCGCGGAGGAACTTGGCGAAGGTCATTGCTCCTTCGCGGAGGGGCTGGTCGGGCTGGCGATCCGGCTGCGTCGCCAGCAATTCGACGTACTGGACCAGTTCGGGGTCGCGGGCCTCCCAGGCGCGGCGGATGTCGTCCAGTTGCAGTTGCGTTGCCATCGTGAACTCCTTAGCCCGACGCGCAAGCGAGGAATACATCGAACCTCGCTTGCGCGTCGGGCTAAGGGGGGTCGGGGCCTCGTCTACTTCACGACCTGGGACACGGAGGGCTCTCGGGCGAGCCGGCAAACGTTCCAACCGCCGGGCGGCGGAACCTCGGCCTGCGAGGTTGTCCCAGGTCGCCGCCCGGCGGTTGGAACGTTTGCCGATCAGCGAGCCTGAAACAGCCGTCCGCGTGAGGAGTGCCAAGCAAAACGCCCGGGCGGCGCAACGCCGCCCGCGATGCAGAGCATCGGGCTAGACTTGGTTCCCCGACACCCCCTTTCCCTTTGAGCAAGCGTACACGTTCTACCAGAGCGAAAAGGCCAGAGCAAGGGCGTAGGCAAGCGATTTTGCGAACTCGCTCCGAGCCCAGAGGGCACCTCGCCCCACCGGGCAAGCCGTTGGGGGTGGTGCGCCATCCGGGCTAACGGCCGGAAGGCGCATAGCTGCCGTACCTTGGCCCGGTGCCGCTTTTCGGGCCGGTTCCTGCGTCCGGCCTGGGTCGCCCCGACCAGGCGAAGAGTGCAGGCAGGCTCTCGCGTTCTCGCTTCTCGCGTTCGATCAGCTCCGGCAGGGTCAGCGCCTTGCCGCCCAGCCATCTGCCTTTGATCTTGCCGCTCTTGCGGTCGATCGCTTCCCAGACGAAGTTGAGCGCTCTCTCATAGCATTCAACGGCCTCGTCGGCGAACTTCTCGGCTTCCCGTTTACTGGATTGTGGTCCGCCGAAGCCGAAGATCAGTGCCGCGGTGGCAGCCAGGACCTTGCGCTCGTAGTAGTCGCTCAGCAGCTTGTAGGCTTTCATGTAGTTGTAAACCGCGGTCGCCTCTTCCTTGTTCTTTTTCACCTTCTGGAGGGCCTGTTCGGCTTCCTTCAGACATTCCCTCCCGAGCCGGCGCACGTGGCGCATGTGAGCCTCCGGGGTCACCGGGTAGTCCCCCAGGCCCCAGATCAACTCCTGCGCGCCGGGGTGGTCGCGATTCCTGGTGCCGTCGGCGCCGCTATTGTCGCGGAACTGCTCACCAAACTGGGCGACCACCTTGGCGTAGTAGCGCAGGGGGAGCAGGACGCCGCCGCGCGAGGGCGAGGCATGGTAACTCCAGCGCGTGTCTGCCTCTGTCCAGTACCAGTACGGCAGCGTCAACTGGCGAGAAACGCTGAGGTCGTGCGGCACCCAGGCCAAGGCGCCGACCTCAGGCGTTATCCGGGCGGAGGCGTTGTAGGCGTTGAGGAAATGCCGGGCCGCGTCACGGTCTCCATAACGCTCCTGCAACACCTCGAGCCAGGGCTCGTCCGAATAGGGCACATCGTTGCGTGCATAATACGCCAGAGCCCGCCTCATGAGAGAGTCTGAGTGATCGATCGAAAACCAGGCCAGCACGCCGTCGCAATGCTCGAAGCGGCGGCATTCACGGATCACCTCCCAGGCGAGCCGGGGCGAGTTGAACGGGAATCCCGCCTCAAAGTTATGGTGCATGACCTCGACAACCGCGGGCACGGCCGCACGCTCCAGCCAGCGGGCATAGGTTGGGTAAACCTTGGCGTCGGTGAAGACCTCTGCGTTACTGTGTACCGCCAGCCAGGTTCGCCCGTAGACCTCTTTCGGCGCCATGTCCTCCAGGAAATCGTCCAGGGGCTGCATCCAACTCGAAGCGAGGAAGAGGGGATTGCGCCCCGAGCGCTTCAGGCCCGGGACCACGGCCTCCCGATACCAGGTGCTTCGCTTCCCCGGCACCGCCTCGCCCATCGCGCCGTACAGCCCGTCCAGGTCCTTGTAGGTCTTGAACAGTTCGGCAAGGGCCGCCTCGGTAAACTTCCGCGTCGCCTCGTTGCGAACGCCGAAATGGTATCCCATGTCCTTGAGGTTGTGCCGGAAATCGACGGCGGGAGAAACCGGCAACTCCCGGTCCAGCCCGTGGGCTTTGGCAAATGCCGGCGTGGTGACGATGAAGTAGCTGAAGAGCAAGTTCTTCAACCCCAGCTCGCGGGCCCGCCCAAAGATCCAGGCCACGTGCTTGATGAGCTTGTCGGACTGTGCGGCGGTCAGCTCTCTCGCCTCGGGATGATCAGCATGGCGGATCAAAAACGTTTGCCAGGCGTGCTTGTTCCAGGGTTCGACCCAGTACAAGACGTAATTGTAACCCTCGGCGGCCCAGTTGCGCAGCACGCGGTCCCAGTGGGCCTTATCCCAAAACTGTTCCGCCTCCGCCTGGTGGCCCTGCGCCGCATACCAGTAAGGATGACGGAGTGTTTCGACGCCGATGCGCACCCCAAGAACTTTCCCCCCTGGAACCCGTGCCGAACCCTTGGCCGGCGGATCGGTTTCGTGGCCGGGGCTGAGTCCGCGAAGCCCCGGTGCAGTCCGGGGCTTCGCGGACTCAGCCACGGCCACGAAGCACTTTCCCCTTTGTGTGCAGCTATTTAGAACCCGTGCCGAACCCTTGGCCGGCGGATCGGTCCTGGAGGGACGGCCAGCGTCCGCAGGATCGACTCGGTGCGGAGCCGGCGCGGACTCCTTGCCCGGCCGATCGGACGAGTCAAAGAGGAATGGGCTCAGGATGACAAGCAGCACGGCGAAACGGACCGTTGCCTTGGCTCCCGTGGACATTTGGCTCCCTCGCGGTGATTAGGCCCTCGGCCAGTCGACTCCAGCGGTCTGGTGCAGTTGGCCGTCAAGACAAGGCCGATCATGACCCGTCCGGGCAGGGCTCGCAAGGGAAAAATCGGTGCGCCAGGTGCAGAAGCCCCCGAACAGGAGGCGGTCGAGCCAGAGCTGGTCTTGGCCTTGCGTCCGAAAGGAGGCCTGCGCCGTGACGGTAAGTCGGCGTCCGGTATCGTCAGCGGTGGGATCGACTGCTCCGAACATTTGAGCCGTGTTTTCAACTTCCAGGCACTACTCTGGCATGCGCGTTCTGGAGCTCGGCTGTGGCACGGGCGGGATCACTCGCTTGCTCCTTGAACGCGGCGTCGCGGTGACCGCCGTCGATGGGTCGGAACGAATGCTGGCGCGGGCGCGACGACGAGCCCCGGGGTATGCACCGGTTCGCTCGTACTGGGCGCGGCAGGTCTGCTGAAGGGATACAAGGCGACCTCCCATTGGGGGGCCCGTGACATCCTGCAGATGTTGGGGACCGAACCGGTCGATCAGCGCGTGGTGTGGGATCGCAATCGGGTGACCGGCGCGGGGGTTACGGCAGGCATCGACTTCGGCCTCTCGCTCGCAGCCCGGCTCAAGGATGACAACTATGCCAAGGCGGTGCAGTTGATGCTGGAGTACGAGCCCGTCCCACCGTTCAAGGCCGGGTCGCCCGCGTCTGCCGGGCCCAAGTTGACGAACCTCATGCGCGTGATGTCCATTCCCTTCCTGAAATCAGCGAGGGCGGCAGCGGAGAAGGCCAAAGCCGGCTGGTAAACGAAGGACGGTCTGCCGATTGTTGGCATCCAATCGCTTTCCAGAGGCGCCGGGCAGATGGTTCACGGTCGGCAGTCTCTTTGGGGCTGCGCCTTTAGCCTCCGAACTGCTTCCCCTGCCGGGCGAGCCGGCAGGGGTCGCTTCCTCAGCCAGGGTTGCCACCGTAGAAAAAAAATGAGCTCGCTGCACGGGGTGGGGGTACTACCCTCTAGCAGCAACCCCAGAGCCTTTTCTCCGGGGCGACTCCACGAGTCAGAGCACGGACATGATCCTGCGCCGCCTGCGAGAAATGATTGCCGCCCAGGGCAACAACGACCCGACGGACGGTGAACTGCTGGATCGGTTTATCGATCGGCACGACGAGGCGGCCTTCGCGTCTCTGGTCCGCCGTCATGGACCGATGGTCCTGCGCATCGGCCGGCGGGTCCTCTCCAACCCCCACGATGCCGAAGACGTGTTCCAGGCCACGTTCCTTGCCCTCGCCGGCCGGGCCACAACGATCCGCGAGCGCGCGTCGGTGGCCTCCTGGCTCTACGGCGTTGCCAACCGCATCGCCATGAAAGCACGACGGGATGCGGCCCGAAGGAAAGCAGCGAGCGAGAAACGCGGCTGCCGCGGGCAGCAGGGCGACCCCTTGTCCGAGTTGACGGGCAGGGAACTGTGCGAGGTTCTGGACGAGGAACTGAGCCGGTTGCCGTTGGAGTGTCAGGCGGCACTCGTGCTCTGTCACCTGGAAGGAAGGACGCAGGACCAGGCAGCGACGCAGCTCGGGCTGTCGCTCTCGACCCTCAAACGGCGGCTGGGACGTGGCCGGCAGATCCTGGAGCGCCGCCTCACCCGCCGGGGGTTGACTCTGTCGGTTGCGTTCGCTGCGGGGACGCTCACCCGAAGGACGGTCGCGGCCACGGTCCCGGTGGGACTGATCGCGCCTACCGTCAAGGCCGGTGTGCTTCTCGCGGCGGACAAGGTCACCGACGGGGTGGTGTCGGCGAAGGTCGTTGCCCTGGCGGAGAGGGCCTTGACCGCACTGTCCTGGGCCAGACTCCGGATCGGCACACTGCTGTTGCTCCTCGTTGGGTTGACGGGTTCGGGCGTGGCTGCCCTCGTGCTCCAGGCCGCTCGGCTTGATGCCGTATCACCGCGAGCCACCACTTCCGGAGGAGCAGGAGCACAGCAGAGGGAGCCCGCTCCGGTGCGGAGTGCCGCGCGAGTAGCCCAGGACGCCCTGGCCAGGGTCGAGAAACACTGGAAACCGTTTGACAACAGGCCGAACCTGGACGAGCACCGCTGGAAGGTCCTGATGGCGTGTCTCGTGGATGTGGTCAGGGCGGGGCCCGGTGCCGGCTCGAGTCTCGAGGAAGCCGCAAAAGACGGGTCGCCCTGGTCCGACTCGACTCGCGCTTTCGCCGCGAAAGCAGTGCAGATCCTCCGCGGTCCGGCCCGAACGCGGGAACGCCTCGCGGTCTACGAAGTGGCCCGGATGGACTCGGCGCACGCGGACCAGCCCGCCCCGGACTTTTCCCTCGCCGATGCCACGGGCAACGCCTTTAGGCTTCGCCAGTTCCGCGGGAAGGTGGTCGTCCTCTCCTTCATCGCCCAGGACGTTTGCCCGAGCTGCCAGGGTTACCTCGCGCACTTGCGTGACGCGGCAGCGGAGTTTGACAGGCAGAACGTCCAACTCGTCTTCGTCGCCACGGAGACCCGCATTCCCGGCCGTGGAGCGCACCTGATCCTCCAGGATGCGGGGTTCACTGTGAGTGCGACATATGGCGTGGCCTTCCAGTGGCCGCACGACACGCTGGGATTGAGCCGTCCCGCAACGTTCGTCATTGACCGTGAGGGCGTCATCCGCTTTGCCCATCGATGCGGAACGAACCCAGCTCGTGCCTACTTTGATCGGCAACCCAGCGAGCAGCGTCACTGGTCCTACGACCGGCCCAGCGCCGAACAGCTGCTTCAAATCTGCGAGGGCCTTCGCAACGGACACCAGGTTGATCACCAGAAGGAGACGTTGGCTACCCTCCGCAGCGGCGGTGTCCCAGCCCTTATTGGCACTCTGAAAACTGAGGATCGCGTTCTTCGCGCGAGGGTCAGTCGGATCCTGGGGGAGCTTGGGCCCCAGGCGCATGAAGCGGTGGAGGCGCTAACCGCGTGCCTTCGGGATAGGGTGGGATATGTGCGGTCCGAAGCCGCAACGGCGCTCGGTCGAATCGGTCCGAGGGCGAAGGGAGCAGTGGCGGCGCTCTGTGAGGCGTTACAGGACCCGGACGAGGGAGTTCGCCGAGTGGCTGCGGAGGCTCTGGGGAGGATCGGTCCTGATGCCGTGGTGGCTGTCCGCGCGCTCCTGACGACATCGAACGACCGACACGCGTTGGTGCCGGAGACCGCCTGCGACGCGATTGGCCGGATCGGGCCGACTTCCGTTCCTGTGCTGACAAAAGCACTGAAAGACCAGCTCGCTCACGTCCGCCTGGGGGCCGCCAGGGCCCTCGGACAGTTCGGACCGGGGGCCAGAGTTGCTGTTGGGTCGCTCGTTGTGGCGCTGAAGGACCCCGCTGCCCACGTGCGTGCAGCGGCTGCGGAGGCCCTCGGCAGGATTGGCCCGGAAGCGCGGACGGCCCTGCCGGCTCTGATCGAGGCGGTGGGCGACAAGTACAGGGGCGCGAGGCGTGAGGCCCTCTTTGCCCTGGGGCGCATCGAGCCGACAGGCAAAGGTGTTTTTCCCGTTCTCCTGGCCGCCCTCCGTGACGAAGAAACAGGCGTCCGACATGCGGCGACGGTCACTCTGGGCCGAGTCGGGTCCGGCGCCAGGGAAGCGGTCCCCGCCTTGCAGAAAGCCTTGCAAGACAGGGATGGCTACGTCCGCCTGGCCGCCGCCACGTCGCTGTGGCGCATCGATCCGGAGTGCAAAGAAACGCTCCTGCCAATCCTTGTCGAGCTGCTCGAGCACGAAGAAGCAGAAGTTCGTTACGGGGCCGCGCAGATGCTGCGCATGGTGAGCCCGCGGGAAGCAGGGATCAAAGGCGTCCGGTAGGCCGCGAACTCGCTGTGTAACGCTCCGTCGTTCCTTCAACAACAAGGAATGGACAACATGCTGAGAATCAACGGGAGATGGCGGCACCCCTTCTGCGACGGTCTTTCGCGGCGCAGCTTCCTCCGGGTCGGTGGTCTCGGACTGGGCGGGCTGGCGCTGCCTTCTCTCCTGCAGGCCGAAGCGGCGGCCGGCATCCGGCAGTCACACAAAGCGGTTATCATGGTTTACCTCCCCGGCGGCCCACCCCATCTGGACTTGTACGACCTCAAGCCCGAGGCCCCGGCGGAGGTCCGCGGCGAGTTCAAGCCGATCGCCACTGCCGTGCCGGGGATCGTCGTGTGCGAGCACCTGCCGCGGATGGCCGCCCTGATGGACAAACTCGTGTTGATCCGGTCGATCGTGGGTGCCGAGGATCGGCATGCCTCCTTCCAGTGCTTGACCGGCCGCCCTACCCAGAACCCGCCGGCCGGCGGCTGGCCATGCCTCGGGGCAGTGATTTCCAGGGCCCAGGGGCCGGTGGGCCCAGCCGTCCCCCCATTCGCGAGCCTCACCCCGACGATGAAGGTGGGGTACGTGCGTTCGGAAGCCGCACTCGCTTTGGGCAAAATCGGCGCCGGCGCGAAGGCGGCGGTGCCCCGACTGATCGAGTTGATGAAGGATGCCGACGAAGGCGTTCGCCTGGCGGCCGGCATTGCCATCCGCGACCTGGGTCCAGAGGCGCGGGCGGCAGTGTCAACTCTGCTGGAGGCACAGAATGACTGGCATAGCGAGGTGCGCGGGATCGCCCACGAGGCGTTAGGCAAGATTGGCCCGGCCGCGATTCCCGAACTTACTGAAGCACTGCAAAGTAAGAATGCGCACATTCGATCGACGGTGGCATCGGCCCTGGGGACGTTTGGTCCAGCGGCCAAGCCCGCAGTGCCCGCACTGCTGGCTGCCGTGAAGGACAAATACTGGGGCACTCGCAGACAGGCAATTCTGGCGCTCGGCAAGATCGATCCGGCGGCTGCCGGGCTCGCCCGGTTGCTCACCGAGGCTCTCAGGGACGACAAAACCGGAAGAGTTCGTGATGCAGCAGCCGTCACGCTCGGTTCACTTGAGAAGCACAAGGACATTGCCATCCCGGCGCTCACCGCGGCTCTCAAAGACAAGGATGATTGGGTACGTTTAGCAGTTGCACAGTCACTGTGGAAGCTTCAACCGGGAGAGCGGCGGGTCGTGGAGGTTTTGATCGGTCTTGTCAACAACAGCGAACCCGACGTCCGGAACTCAGCGGCAGCTTTGCTCAAGAGCATCGATCCAAAGGCGGCCAAAGAGGCGGGTGTACGTTGAGGCCGCGGGGACGCCGCCGAAGGAAGGAGGGCAACGATGTTGCGACAAACTGTACGAGCTGTTTTGATGCTCGCCTTGGTGTCCCTGTTCACCGCGCCCGCCTGGATGACCGCTGGACAGAAGAAACCAGACCCGGCCCCCGGAGAAGAAACGGCCCGAGAGGCCTTGGTCAAATTCGATAAGGGCTGGAAGCCGTACACGAACGAACCGAACCTCGGCGACCCGCGCTGGAAGCTGAAGATGGAAGTGCTCGTCCGGCTGGCTCAGGCCGGCCCGGCCGCCTTCCCCCTCTTGGAAGAGGCGGCAAGGAAAGGCTCAAAGTGGTCCGCATCCACGCGCGAATTTGCCGAGGAAACTCTGAAGCTTCTCCGCAAGCCCGAATTGCGGAAGGCCCTTGCGGACTACGACCTTGCCCAGATGGACAGCGCTCGTGTCGGCAAGTTGGCACCCGACTTCGCCCTCAAGGACGCCACCGGTAAGACGTATCGCCTGAGCCAATTTCGTGACAAGATTGTCGTGCTCACGTTCATCATCTTCGACACCTGACCTGGGTGAAACGGCTATCTCGCGCAGTTGCGCGATCGGCTGAAAGACTTCGAGCGGCGCGACGCTCAACTCGTGATTGTGACGACGGACACAAAGGTGCCGGTACGAGGTTCACACCTAATCCTCTCAGACCCGGCAGCCGTGGTCAGTGCCACCTACGGCGTGGCATTTCAAGTCACGGGCGGCCACAACCGGCCGGCGTCCCTGGTCATTGATCGCCAGGGCACGATTCGCTTCCTTTATCTGGCCGGCACGAGGCCGGGGCACGTTTCCTCCTCCACCGAGCCTGAGCCTGACGCCCATTGGTCCTACGACCGGCCGAGTCCAGATGAACTGTTCCGCGTCATCGACGGCCTGGACAAGCGGGCAGCGGACCAAGAAGGGAAGTTGGCCGCGCTGCGCAAAGCCGACGTGTCCGCGCTCATCCGGGCGCTTCAGAGCGAGGAGAGTTACCTGCGCGCCGAGGCGGCATCGGTATTGGCGGGAATGGGCACGAAGGCCGATGCTGCCGTGCCGGCGCTGGTGGCGGCATTGAAGGACAAGCTCGGCTATGTGCGCTCGGAGGCGGCCAAGGCCTTGGGCAAGATCGGGCCGAATGCCAAGCCGGCCGTGCCGGCACTTGTCAACTTGCTCAAGGATCCCGACGAGGGAGTTCGCTGGGCTGCCGCGGAAGGGCTCGGCGGCATCGGGCCCGAGGCGAAGTCGGCCGTACCGGCACTGCTCCAGCTTCAGGGCGACCCGTTTGAGACTGTCCGCGACTGGGTCAGCAAGGCCATCGGACAGATCGGGCC
>JACOUH010000140.1 GCA_016177925.1 Planctomycetota bacterium
AGACCGCCCCCCGTTCCACGCCGAGCAGGTCCGCCGTCGCGTGGAGCAGGTGCCGGGCCAGCGTCGGCGCGTCGACGAGCCGGGCGACGGCCTGGCTCATTCGCTGCAGCGTGCGGTCCAGCTGCAACTTCTCGCGGCGGAAGTGGCGGTCGAGCACCTTCTTCAGCCGGCCGCGAGCCGCGTCGAGGACCACCAGCAGCAGCAGCACCGTCGCGCTGACCCCGGCCGCCTGCGCCAGCGACGGTCCGCCAATGATGGGACTGCCCAGCAGCAGCACTCCGCCGAAGACCAGGGCGTAGTAGACCGCCGCCGCGACCACGCTGATCGCGACGTAGACAAAGCCCGACGAGACGATCTGGTCGAGTTGCATCAATCGGTAGCGCGTGATGCTGATCGTGAAGGCGAGCGTGACGCACAGGGAGGCGCCGAACATCGGCCAGGTCGCGCCGCCGCCGCCAAAGCGGGTCTGGTCGAGCAGGGCCAGGTAGAGCGAATAGCCCAGCGGCACCAGGGCTGCGGTCGCCCCGATCAGAATCCACTTGACCTGGTTGCGCTCGGTGACGTCCTGGGCAGTCCAGTAGCCGTGCAGCAGGGCCGAGATGCTGAGCAGGTACAGGACCAGGGCCACGAGGAAGTAGCCCAGGATGCCCTGCAACATCGCCTTCAGCAGGGCCTCCAGCAGCAGGGCCTCCAGTACGCCCTTGCCGCCCTCCCCTGCCAGCCCGCGCACGAGCAGATAATCGACCACCAGCAGGAACAAAAAGACCAGCGGCACAATGTAGACCCCGGTCAGGGTCAGCCACGGCCTCCGCTCGAAGAACGGCTTGGGCCTCGGGAAGAGCAGGTAGAAGTGCAGACTGACCGGCGGCAGCAGGACGGCACACACCATGAAGACCAGCAGCAGCGGCGGACGCGTCGTGATGCTCTGCCAGTGGTAGCCGCCCAGGTAGGCCCCGCACGAAACGATGCAGAGCACGAAGAACAGCCGCGCCGAGCGCTCCTGCGGCCGCGTCCAGAACACCAGGGCCCCGACCAGGAACAGCCCCGCCTTGATGAAGAACCACAGGACCGTCGGCACCAGCGCCGCCAGCGGCGAGCGCCCCAGCCGGCACCAGACCGATCCTTTCTTGCCCTCGCGCTCGAACTCGACGCGGACGATCTCCTCGCCGTCGAGCCGGGCGAGGACCAGTGCCGGGTCCTTCAGCTGGGCAGCACTTGTCACGGTCGTTGGCTCGGGCCGATCCCGAAGCTCGGCAAGGCCGCGCAGGAACTGCGGCCAGTTCTCAACCGGCTGCCCACCCAGCTTGACAATCACGTCATCCGTTTGAAGAGGCTCCTGCCCCTTCGGAGAGAGGAACTCCGGGAAGAAATGATCGACTTCGGTGGTGAACGCGCAGCGCACGCCGATGTCCGGCATGGAGAGAACGCAGCAGATCACGCCGAGCGCATACGCGCAAACCAGGGCCCCTGAACCGACAATGAACCGATGAGTCTGTCCGGTCGAACTGCGGAACAGCCAGGCAACAGCATCGCGAATCGCCCGCCCCAGGCGTGGCGCCTTGCGAATCGCCTGCTCAGGGGGCTGAAGTGGCATGATGTCAACGCGACCCTTCGGAGACTCTTCTAGTGACTGTCAGAACGTCCAGCTATTGAAGCAAAGAGGCTGCGCCGATCTACCGGCGCCGAGCCCTGATGAACCCAAGTCCCTGTCCTTCAAACGTTTTCGCCATCCTGTCGCTTGTGAGTCACTCTAGTTCGTTGTGCTCCTTCCGTCAACCCACGCGCCCATTCGTGTGTCGACGCCAATCTCAAACACCATTAACGGTCACAATTGCTTCTTCGGTGGAGACTTGAGTCAAGGGCAGCAAGCGCGCTGTTGAGGTCGTGTGAGCGCGAGTGACCATCTGTCAGGCGCCGAAGTTTCGGCGCTCGACACGGTTCCCGAAACATCGTCAGCGCGTCGACAGTTCGACAGCAACCGGGCAGAGAGGCAATCAACTCAGCGCAACCTCTTGATTTTCTCTGTCTTATGCAAAGAGGAGTTGGCCAAGGGTTGTGCTTCCCCTTTCGCTGATCTTTTGGTATGCAGGCTGCTCTTTGATCAGCCTTCCCGAGCAACACGGTCAACTGATTTTTGGGGCAGGGGACTGCAACATTCGTTCACCGAAGGCAGGCAGAGGACGTACAACAGGAGAAGGAGTGTGAAGGCCTCCGTCGATTGGTTGTCGGCAAGTGGCGCGGAGTTCAGCGCGGGAGCGGGACAGGTGGGCTGCGCGCACCTGCGTCACTACTCCGCCACGTTCAAGGAGTGGGGCGAGGGACAGCCGCTCCTCCTGGTGCCCGGACTGGCGGGCGGGTTCGAGTTACTGGGGCCGTTGGCTCGTCTGCTCGCCCAGGACTTCCGCGTCATCAGCTATCAGCTACGCGGTGAGGATGATCCGTTCGCGCTGCGCCAGCGTTTCGGACTCACTGAACTGGTGGAAGACCTGGCCGAGTTCACCGCCTGGCTGGGGCTGGAGAGGCCAGCGGTCATGGGTGTCTCGTTCGGCGGCATCCTGGCGCTGGAGTTGGCCGCCCGCTATCCGGCCCGCCTGCGGAGCCTGGTCGTGCAAGGCGTCGGTTCGCGCTTCGAGCGCGGCCTGTTGCAGCGTGTCGCCGGCTGGGTGCTCTCCTGCTACCCGCTGCCCAGCGACAACGCCTTCGTCAACCAGTTCTTCAACCTCCTCTTCGGCGGGCGACAGAACCCCGGACCGCTGTTCGAGTTCGTCACGCGGCAGTGCTGGCAGACCGACCAGAGCGTGATGGCCCACCGCTTCCGCCTCGCCGAGCGTTTCAACCTGGTCGACCGCCTGCACCGCATCCGTGTGCCGTCGCTGATCCTGTCCGGCGAGCGCGACCTGCTCGTTTCGCCCGAGAGCCTGAAGGCCCTGCACAAAGGGATCGAGAACTCGCGTCTGGTGCCGCTGAAGCGCTGCGGACACCTGGCATTCGCAACACAGCCGCACCGCATCGCTGACGAGGTGCGTCGCTTCCTGCAGCCGCTTAACGTGGGGCAAGTTGCCAACTTGCCCGACTGAATCGGCAAGTTGGCAACTTGCCCCACGAAGCCACCACGCAGCAGGGTGTGCTCCGAGAGTCCCAGCTCGAGGACACACCCCGTGTGTTGCGCCCTCCCTAATCGCGCGACCGCAGTTCGGCCAGCATGTTGCAGAACAGGGCGCCCTGCTCGATGGCGTCGTCGAGTGCCTTATGGGTGTGGGGAAGGGGATCGAACCACCGCCTCGGCATATTGCGCTTGGTGGACTCGCGATACTCGGTGTTGAGCAGGGCCATCGCCAAGGTCTTGATGTCGAGAGCGGAGTGCGAAAAAGGGCTCTCGCCGGCGAAGCGGATCATGTACCAGTACACAAAGAGGAAGTCGAACGCCGCAGGGTAAGCGACGAAGACGGGCTTGCCCGGCAAGCCCTTCAGCCACGCCACGTAGGCCGGCATCGCCGTGGCTGGATCTTGCAAGTGCGTGCGGGCCTCCGTCCATGCTTCCGGCTTGGTCTGCCACCACGCCATCGTCTCGGGGTGGCCGTTAGCCCCGGGCAGCGTCTCGAGGTTGGCGCTGAACGTGGCGACCAGCGTCTTGTCCGCCCGGTAGGCCGCCGAGCCGAAGCTCAGCATCGAGTGCGGCCCCGGGATCGGGCCGTCGGTCTCGACGTCGGTGCTGACGTACATTTCGGGCATGGGAGGTCCTCAATCGGCGTTCAGAGCGGCAGCAGCTCGGCCAGACCCACGGCGACGAGCTGAGGCCCGGTGACGAAGTCGCCGGCCACCGTCCAGGCTCGCACCTTCTCCTCGGCGGCGCCGAACAGCCGCACCTGCAGGTCGTCGATGTCGTGCTCCAACTCCTCGAAGTGACGCGCCCAGCGGACCGCTTCGCCGCAATCGACGCGCTTGTCGCTCTGCCAGCGCATCTTGTGGAACAGCAGCGTGCTGTGCGCCGTCACCAGCCGCTTCTGGCAGGCCGCGAACAGCAAGAGCGCCGCCGAGGAACACTCGCCCAGCACGATGGCCGTCGCCTTCAATTGGCGGTAGCGCAGCAGCGTCAGCACGGCGAGCGCCCCGTAGACGCTGCCGCCGGTCGAGTCGATGTAGAAGACGCAGGTGCCGCCCGCCGGGACGTCGAGCAGAGCGTGGACGACGTCCTTCTCCCAGTCGTCGACCTCGCCGATGACCGCGATCTCCGCCGCCGGCGCGCGCTTCTTGCGTTTCGCCGCCTTGCTGTTCCGCAGTTCAGAGCGTGCGTCCATTCGTCACTCCGGAAAACTGGCGAGCGGGGGGTGTGAGCCCCCTGATTCGTCGGCGTCATCAGGGGGCTCACGCCCCCTGATTCGTCGGCGCCATCAGGGGGCTCACGCCCCCCGCTCGCCAGAGGGGGTCAGTCCTTCAGGGCTTTCAGCCGGATCTTGCGGAAGGCGACCGGGCCGTGATCGCCCTGGAGCATCAGCGGGCCGATCGGTTTCTCCGCGCCGCCCAGCGCTGCCGTTGTCGGCCCCTTCACGGCGACATCCTCGTGAATGACCTTGCCGTTGTGTACCACCTTGACGAAGCGCGCGTTGGCGACCTTCTTGCCGCTGTCGTCGAAGCGCGGAGCGCGGAAGACGATATCAAAGGTCTGCCATTCGCCCGGCGCCCGGCTGGCGTTGGTCCGCGGCGGGGCGGTGTTGTAGATGCCGCCGCAGTCGCCGTAGGCGAGGTCCTTGTCCTTCTTGCCGAAGCTGTCCAGGATCTGCACCTCGTACTGTCCCTGGAAGTAGACGCCGGAGTTGCTGCCCTTGGCCACGTTGAACTCGATGTGCAGCTCGCAGTCGCCGTGCTTCTCCTCCGACAGCAGGTCGACACCGCGGCCATCGCCGCTGTTGAGCAGGACACCCGTGCCTGGGGATGCCGCGAAGCGGGCCGGCATGTCTGCCTGCAACTTGATGTTGGCGCAGACCGCCCACTTGCTGCGCTCCTTCGCCTCGGGATGACGCAGCTTCCAGCCCGCCGTGTTAGTGCCGTTGAACAGCGCCTTGCCATCGCCCTTCGCGGGCCCCTCCGCGGCCCCGGCCAGGGTGGCAGCAACCATGAACAGAAGGATTCGTCGCATGTTCATCTCCGGGTCGGTTCCTCACTTCCCAGAGAATGTACGCGGACGCCTCGCCAACGGCAGTTCTTTTTGCGGCCGGTCGGAACGAGAGGCAGGGGGAGAGGTTTGGTCGCATCGTCCTTACGTTTTTCGTGTTGGGGACCTCGCCGGCCTCGGGACGGTTGCGTCGAGCGTCTCAGCAATGGAACGCGCCCAACTCGCGACGCGATCCGCGTAGCCGTCCACGCCCCCTGCGCATACGTCAGCAACGGTCATCGGCCAGTTGCCGCGATGCCAGCGCACCTCGGCGTCCCCTACCCGACGCGTCACCCGCACAGCCCCGTTAGCAGCGCGACGGACACGCCGGAGGATCTCGGCGAGCGTTGCCCGGCCGTCCAGCACATCGGCAACGCTCGCGCGAAGGCCAGCGAGGGCGTCGGCGGTGTAGTTCATGCTGTCCGGGTGCTGGAGTCCGTAGGAGGCGACGGCATAGAAATGCGGCAACGAGCCGGGGCCACCGGGGACCTCTGCTTCCAGCAGGAGCAGCGCGTGGAAGTTATCACGACAGGAACTACTCTCCGGGACGGGTGCCCCGCACTCGGGGCAAATGTCGGACATTTTATACCTCACGTTCTGTTGAAGAGGCCGCTGCCACCTCACGGGAATCAGGCGATGCCCGCGCGGCCGAGTTGCCCAGCCTTGAGGATGCCGCCCTGGATCACCGCGATGAAACGCGAGCGGTCCTCCAGGATGCCGATGTCCCCCAGCACATCGCCGTCGACGACCAGCACGTCGGCCAGCTTGCCCGGCTGCAGGGTGCCGAACTCGTCGCCGCGACCCATGATCTCCGCCCCGCTCTTCGTCGCACACGTGATCGTCTCCAGCGCGCTGAAGCCGACGTACTTGACGAAGAAGGTCAGCTCCTTGGCGTAGTCACCGTGCGGGTTCCAGGCAAAGCCGTAGTCTCCCCCCAGGCCAAGCCGGCCGCCCGCTTTCAGGATCATGCGTGCGCTCTCGGCGCCGCCCTCCAGCGTTTCCTTGTGGCCATCGATCACCTCCTGCGGATGGCCGAACTCGCGGCCCCTCTCGATGCTTGCCCACTCGAATTGCAGCGCCGGCACCACCGGCGTGTTGCGCGCCAGCAGCAGGTCGAGGGCCTCGGCATCCATGAAGGTGCCGTGCTCCAGCGCATCGTAGCCGGCCTTCAACGCGTTCTTGATGCCGGCGTTGGCGCGGCAGTGGCCGGTCACCTTCAGGCCGTGGTTGTGGGCCGTGCCGACGACCGCGTGCATCTCGTCGAATGTCATGCACAGCGTGTGATGATCGTTGACGCGCGGCGCCGCGGCATCGCCGGTCGGGTAGGTCTTGACCCACTCGACGCCATCCTTGACGAGCTTGCGGACCGCTGCCCGCGCCTCGTCGGGCCCGTTGATCAGCAGCACCAGGCCCTCCATGCCGATCTTGCGAAATTCGGGGTTCCAGTCCATCAGCCCGCCGACGCCACAGATCTCCCGCCCGCTCGCCGCCAGCCGCGGCCCCGGCACGAGGTCGTTCTCGATCGCCTTCTTCAGCCAGAAGTCAATGTTGAACAGGCAGCCGCCCGAGCGCGCTGCCGTGTAGCCACACTCCAGCACCAGCTTCGCGTTGGCCGCCGCCACCAGCGTCACGTACTCGACGGGATATTTGATGTCGAGGTCCTCGAGCTGGGCGACGTTGAAGTACGTCGGATGAAAGTGGGCCTCGACCAGTCCCGGCATGATCGTGCCGCCGCGAGCGTCGATCTCGGTGCGCTCGCGCGGCAGCTCGGGCAGGCCACGGGCGGGGCCGGCGTAGATGATGCGGCCGTCGCGGGCCACCAGCGCCGCGTCGGTCACGGCGGGGGCACCCGTCCCATCGATGAGCCGGCCGTTCCTGATCAACAGCATGCCGCTGGCGGTCTTCATGGCGTTGATTCCTTGAATATATCGAGCGTCAGTTCTTCTTCAGATTTTTCAGCCCGTCGGCGGCGAGGCGGCGCAGCCCGGAGTTTGCCGGGGCGTCATCGTGAGCAGTCTGGAAGAAGTCGCGCGCTTCCGCCTGCTTGCCCAGGCGCAGGTAACGCTGCCCGAACACGTAGGCAATCGGGCCACGCAGCGGCGGCGCCAGTGCGCGGCGAACCCCCGCCCAGCCGAAGACGTTGGTATATCCCTTCCAGGTCGATCCCAGGAGCAACAGTTGTGTCTGCTTCAGGGTTCCCTGCGGAATGCTGGCGACCGCGTCCTCGATCAGCTTCCACACGAGGGCGTCTTCCTCCGCCGACAGCTTGCCGGCGAACGCACCCTGGGCGATCCACTCGGCGGCGACGAGCTTGCCGGGAACCAGCGTGAACTCGCGGAAGGGGAGCGATTGAAACGCGAGCTTGCGCGCGTACTCCCGCCCACGCGGCGAACGCCAGCATTCTCGCAGCACCGCCGGCGACGGCCTCGGCAAGCTCTTCAGCAAGGAGTTCTCGCCGGACTGCGTGAAGTTGTTCAGCACCGCGTCGAAGGTGGCCTGCGCTTCCTCGTCGGTCAGCTCGTTGGTCAGCGCCCCGGCGACCAGGCGGTTGACCAGCCCGATGCCGCCACCCAGCCCGGCCAAGGGATCGTCGCCCTTGCGCTCGTAGGCGCGGTGCCAGGCCGCCTTCGCTCCCTCCGCATCGCCACGATCCTGACGCAGAAAGCCCAGCTGCAGCCAGGCAGCGCCGGACCGGCGGAACTCGCCGTCGGCCGGATACTTCGCCAGGAAGGTTTCGAGGTCCTGCTCCGCTTCCTTCTTGCGGTTGAGGGCCACGAGCAGTCGTGACCGTTCCACCAGCAAGGGCAGCAGCGCCGGTCGAGGGACGCCTGGCTTCTCGAAGAGTCGCCGGTCGAGTTCGGCCAGCCCCGCCTCCGCCTTGCCCTCTTCCCGCATCAGCCAGCAACACTCGCCCGTGAACACGATGACCAGCGGCAGCGCGTCGGGGTCGTCCTGCTCCAGCGCTGCCCGGACGATGCGAAGGGCCGGCTGCATCTGCCCGGCGATGCGGTAGGCCCGCTCCGTCGCCAGGTCGTTCCAGCCGCGCTGCGACCAAGGGATGCCGAGCAGCTTGGCCACTTCCCCGGATCGCTCCAGCCGCACCGCTCTTTGTGGATCGAGAAACGAGGAATAGATGCCCAGCGGCGACGCGCCGTAAACGGCCAGGACTTCCTGCAGGACCTCGCGCGGAAGGACGGCGGCGAGCCGGTCGAACGATCGCGCCGGCTGGCGGGCCAGGAGAGCATCCAGGATCGGCTCAGCGTCGGCGAGGCGTTTCTGCCGCACGCGCACCACCCAGAGCTGACAGGCGGCCAAGTAGGGCCAGCGGTCGCCCGGCTCGGGGGCCAGCTTCTCGAAGACCTCGGCCGCCTCGTCGAGGTGACGCAGCGCCACCTGCGTCATCCCTTCCTTGAGCCGCGCCTCCTGCCCGCCCGGCCCGGTCGCCGAGGCGGTCGCCTGCCGCTGAAAGTAGTCCAGTGCCTCGTCGAACTGGCCGTTCATGTACAGTTCGTCGCCGCGTTCCAGCGGGCTGGGTCGAGCCGGCAGGGTCTGGCGCGAGCCGCGCAGGGTCTCCAGATGTCCGCCGTCCGGCCAGAGCAGTCCGCAGACGCCGGCGTCGGTCAGCGGAAAGAGGTCCTGGAACACCAGCGGCTCCAGCTTGCCGGCCTGAAAGGACAGCAACGCGCCGGCGCGTTTGGCCTCGACGCGCAGCGGCCCCACGGGCAACTCCGTGGCCCGGACGCGCTGCTCGCTGACGAGAATACCGTTCTTGACGATCTGTAAACTCAGCCACGCATTGCGGGTACGACCCTCAGCAAAGGACAGGAGTGGGGCAGGCATCTTGCCTGCCTTTACCTCGGCAGGCAAGACGCCTGCCCCACGCGCGGGCGTGGCGACCACGGTGCGGAGCACAAGGGCATAGCCCTTGGTTCCGGACGTGTCTGGGCTGAACAGGAGCCCGAGCCGCGTCCCCTTCTCCCACGAGGCGTCGAAGGTTGCTTCGAGCCGGAGGTGCGCCCGGGAGGGAGCACGCGTCAGGACGGGGAGGTCGCGGTCGGGACCGCGGTCCTCGCGCAGAGCCAGGTGTCCCGCCTCGATGTGGACGCGGCCCTCGGCGGGAGCGAACACGTCGGCGAGGCGATCATAGGGCGCCTTCAGATCGAGGAACACTTCCTGCCGCCGGCCGCGCTCCTCGTAGGCCGCCTGTAGCGCTTTCGCACGGGACGGGTCGCGTGTCTCAAGCAGGCTCACCGCCATCTTGACCTGGTCGTGGTGATGCGACTCGAGGACAGGCTCGCTCAGCAACCGGCCGGCCCACGCGGCGAGCCGCTCGTGCAACTTCTGCCGCAGCCGGTTGCCAGCGTCCGGGTCCTCCCGTGCGAGGGTGTCGATCTGGCCCTCGACTTCCTCGACACGCGCGCGGGCCCAGGCGCTGTCCTCGTCGAGGCAGGCGGACACCTCGTCGCCAAGGTCGCGGGCTGCACTGCGGCGGGCGGCAGCAAGGACGACGAACAGCACGACGACAGCGGCGAGGACCACGGCCGTGACGGCGACGGTCGTTCCGACGTTGTGGCGGGCCTTGCGCCAGAGCCGAGCGACAAGGCCCTCCGGACGGGCGTGGATCGGTTCGCCGGCGCCGAAGCGCTCCAGGTCCTCGGCGAGAGCGAGAGCGGTCGGGTAACGGGCGGCGGGGTCCTTGGCGAGGGCCTTCAGGCAGATGACTTCGAGGTCGCGATGGACGTTGGGGTTCAGCCGGCGGGGCGGCAGCGGGTCCTCGCCCTGGACCTTGTCGAGCACCTCGGCGAGAGTGCCGGCGAACGGCGGATGGCCGCAGAGGAGGTGATAGAGCACGCCCCCCAGCGAGTAAACGTCGGCGGCCGGGCCGACGCGGGCCGCCTTGCCGCGGGCCTGCTCGGGGGCCATGAACGCGGGCGTGCCGAGCAGCTGGCCGGTCTGCGTGAACTGGACGTCCTGGCGAGCAAGGTCCTTGGCGAGGCCGAAGTCCATCAGCACCGGCTGTCCCGTCTCGGCATCGACGAGGACGTTGGCCGGCTTGATGTCGCGGTGGATGACGCCGTGCTCGTGGGCGTGCTGGACGGCACGGGCCAGGCGGGAGACGACCTCGGCGCAGTCGCGGCCGGTCGGTGCCTTGCGAGCGCGCCAGGCCTGCAAGCTCTCGCCCTTGACGCAGGCCATGACGATGAACGGCCGGCCCTGGTGCTCGTCGACGCGGTGGACGGTGCAGAGGTTGGGATGACGCAGGCCAGCGGCTGCGCGCGCCTCGTGCAGGAAGCGTTCGCGGTACTCGGGGGTCGCGAGGCAGTGTTCCAGCGGCAGCTTGATGGCCACCTCGTGGCCGAGGCGGACGTCACGGGCGCGGTAGACGACCCCCATGCCGCCACGGCCAAGGATGCCGAGCGTCTCGTAGCCGGGGAGGGTCGGAAGGTCCGGGGCCGGGGGGACAGCGAGGTCCTCGCCTTGGTAGGAGAGGGTTGGTCCCGTATCGGCGCAGGTGGAGGGCGATCGGTCCTGCCCTGGCCGTTCGGTGTCAGGGGCGGGCTGAGGCTTCGTCAGCGGATCGTCTTCAGGCGTCATTCGCCCTCCCCGGACGCTGCCTCACCCCGGCCTCGACGGACAGGAAATCACGACAAGCGATAAGGAACTATGTCAACAACACGTAGGTCAGCCTTTCCAGGCTGACAAAACCCGTCAGGCTAGAAAGCCTGACCTACTTTTTGAAATCACTCCTAACCAGAATAGCGACTCGATTCTACGCCGCTCTCCTCCTGGCCACAAGACCCCGACGAGGCGCGCGGGAGGGACGTCCTTTCTGGACGGCCCAAAGAAAAGCGATCCAAAGCGGCGATCCTCGCCGCACTCCACAACGCCCCGGACCGACTCACGAGAGGATCTGCTTGCGGCGCTTGATGTAATCCCAGACAACATAGCGGTCCAGCTCGCGGCCGGCCGTGAAGAAAACGCGGCCCTTCGTGGACTCCACCATCTTGTAGGCGAAGCGCACGTCCTCCGGCGACTGGTTCCAGCTCGCCAGCAGGAACATGTTGATCGTGATGCCCTCACGGGAGCACAACAGCGCCTCGCGCAGCGTCGCCTCCTCGGTCTGCTCCGTCGGCGGATACAGGAGAAAGAGCATCTCGCCCTCGAAGTGGGCGGTCGGCAGACCATCGGTGATGATGACGATCTGCCGGTTCGGCGTGTCCTGGGCGGACAGGAACTTTCGCGCCAGGTGCAGGGCGTGCTGGATGTTCGTAAAGTGCGGCGGCAGGTCCAGCTCGGTGATTTTCGGATCGCTCATGTCGACCCACAGCTGCACCACCGAGTCGTAGAGCGTCACTGGCTTGGGCATCAGGCCGGCGATCTCCGAGACGTGGCGCGGTTTCGCGATCGTGTACATCTCGATGAACTGCAGGAAGTCGCCGGGGTACTCGGTGCGGATCAGCCCATCGAGGGCCAGTCCCATGCGCTTGACGTTGACATACTGGGCGTCGTAACGCATCGAGCCGCTCATGTCGAGCAGGACGCAAGTGGCGCACTTGGGGTTGTTGCGCGTGCGGTGGATGACGAGGTCCTCGGGCTTCATGCGCAGCGGCAGACCGGGGCCGGCCCGTAACAGGGCGTTGACGAACGACGACGGGATGTCCATGTGGGTGACGGAGTCGCCGAACTCGTAGGGCTTGGTCTGCTGCATCTCGACCGCCCCCTCGCCAACGATCGGTCCCTGGTGCCGTCCCGACCGCGACGCCTCAAGCTGCTCGAAGATCTGCGTCAGCAGCTTGTTCTGGAACAGGCGATAGGCGCGGGGCGTCATCTGGAAGCCGGAGCGCGTCTGCTGTAATCCCTGCTCCTGGGCGAGGTGCTGCAGGTACTCGTTGATCTGTCGCTGCAGGTCGGCGAGCTGTCGCATGTCGCCGGGCTCGGCGAACTGTGCCAGCTCCTCCATGTCGATGAGGCCGATCTGCGCCGTCTTCATGGCCTCTTCGAGTTGTTTGAGGAGTTTGTCGATCGTCTCCAACTCCTCCTTGATCTCGAGGGCCTCCGGCACTGTCATCGGGGTGCGGCCGGTGAACTCGTACTTCGACGCCAGTTCGTCGACCTGGTACTTCTCGCCGAGTCGCTCGACCAGTTGCAGCAGTTGGCGGGCGAAGGCACCCTGTTCGTTCCCGGAGCGATACCAGAGCTGTTCGAGGTCGTGCAGCTGCTCCTCGCGCACGGCCTGCTGGAAGGCCCTGGCGATGCGCGCGGGCGGCTTGATCTGCTCGGCCGGGTGGTGGAAGTTGTGATGGGCCTCGTTCTGGACTTGCCTGGTCTCGTAAGTTTCGAGGATGCGTCGTTTGCGTTCCTGGAGCATGGCGATGAGCGCTTCGAGGCTGGGGCCGAGGCCGCGGATCTGGCTGGGGTCGATGCGGACGGCGCGGGCGAGTTCCTCCTCGGTGAGGCGGCGTGTGTTGCCGTAGAAGAGCAGGTGCTCGAACGCGGGCGAGACCATATCGGGCGGCGGGACATTCGGCCCGGGAAGATGGACGGGGTCGTACTTCTGGTAGGTGTGAATGATCCCACCCAGTGTATCGCGGCTGCTCATCGGGGTTTCCTTCTCGGACGGACGGCCCGGGCGCTGCCCGGAGTTGCCCTTATTAGAGCAGATGGACGGGGTGTTGGAAAGGTGGCGAGATTGCGGGATGCAAAGCCGCAGCAGCGCGTCGGCCGTGGAGAAAGTGAGTTGCTTCAATTCGGCCACGGCTGCCTCAACACCGGCGGCTACGTCCAATCTGATAACATGGTGGAGAAAGTGAGTTGCTTCAATTCGGCCACGGCTGGGCGACCGTGGAGAACCTCGCCCGTGCGGGCTCTCGAGCGCGCCGCTATCTGCGCTTCAATGTGGCCACGGCTGGGCGACCGTGGAGAACGTGGTGGAATGGAGGGGGAGGGAGGGTGGTAGGATGGCTTCAATGTGGCCACGGCTGGGCGACCGTGGAGAACCACCGCTCCAGACACGTTTC
>JACOUH010000141.1 GCA_016177925.1 Planctomycetota bacterium
TACACAACGATCTCGCGCGGGTCGTCGGTGCCCTTGCGGCCGATCTGCGTGAAAAACGACGCGAAGGCGTAGTAGTCGTCCATCTTCCAGCGGTCGAACGGGTGGTTGTGGCACTGGGCGCACTGGACGCGCATGCCCATGAACACCTGGGCCACGTTCTCCGCGACTTTCAG
Source organism: Planctomycetota bacterium (assembly GCA_016177925.1). Classification (GTDB taxonomy): domain Bacteria; phylum Planctomycetota; class Planctomycetia; order Gemmatales; family Gemmataceae; genus JACOUH01. The sequence goes on from JACOUH010000141.1 coordinate 174, forward strand.
AGTATCCGTCTCGTTCTGGTAGTAGTTGGTCGCTGGGTTCTTGAACGTTCCGCCGTTGGCGCCGAGCAGTTCCTGCACGGTCTGGTCCATCGGCACGTTCTTGGCGATCTTCTCCTGGAGCCAGTTGTAATAGAGCAGCATCGCCTTGTAGCTGACCTGGTTGCTGGAGCGGATCTGCAAGAGTTCCGCCCACTTGAGCACCCATAGCTCGGCAAACTCCTTGCGGCCCAGCAGCTCATCGACCAGCTTGTCGCGTTTCTTCGGGTCCTTGCTGGTCATGAACCGCGTGTATTCCTCGGCCGTCGGCAGCACGCCGATGATGTCGACGTAAACACGGCGGAGGAAGACCTCGTCGGTGCAGACCTCGGACGGCTCGATGCGCAACTTCTTCAGCTTGGCATGAACGAGCTTGTCGATGGAGTTGTTCTCGGGGACGCTGGGGAACGTGAACTTCAAGCCCTTGGGCAGGGCAATCACCTGCGAGCCGACCGTGAAGGTCGCGAAACGGGCCATGACGAACGCCTCGCCACGGTCGCCGGCCGTCACGAGCCCGGAGGGGTTGATCTTCGCCGAGGTGTCGTTGTTGCTGAGGAACAGGGACAGCCCGGTGACATCGCGCTCGGTGCCGTCGGAGTATTTCGCCCGGACGACCATCTGCTGCGTGGCGCCCTTGCCGTCGAGGACGGCGTTCTTGGGGTAAATGTCGACGCTGACCGGCTTGGCGACGTCGGGCGGATCGAGCGGGACCTTGGCCTCGAGCCAGCGGACGATGGTAGCGTGGAACTCGTGCGTATCCTTGAAGCGCTCGCCGCCGGTGTGCGGGACCTTGCCGGTGGCTTTTTCGAGCAGCAGGCTTTCGGCGGGCAGGGCGAGATTGATGCGCCGGCCGTTGAACTCGCGCGTCAGGCGATAGTGGTCGCCGTCGGGGTCGAAGCCGAACAGCGACAGGCGGAAGCCATCCTTGCCGCGGGCCGCGCCGTGACAGCTGCCCTGGTTGCAGCCCGACGCCATGAAGACCGGCATCACGTCGAGCTTGAAGCTGATCGGCCGATCGGCCTTCGCATCCTTGACTTTCACCGGCACCTTGACCGTGCGTCCGCCGAACTCGATGGCCAGCTCGGTGGCGCCATCGGCGACCGGCAGGATCACATTCCTGTCGACCTTGATCAGCGCCGCCTGGGCGGGCGTGATCTTGGCCTGGGCAGTGACATCGCGACTGATGCCGTCGGCATAGACGGCCTGGACGACGAGCGTCTGCTTGCCGCGGGCGGTGAAGAGGTTGATGTCAGGCGGAAAGACCTGCACATCGGTTAGTGCCGCCGTCTGGGCGGAGGACGCGGCGACGAGCAGGAGAAGTCCGAGGACGGCGGACGCACACAGTCGAGGATGACTAGCTCTCATGTCCGTATCTCGTCTCCGCTAGGTTCAAGTCAGTTGGTCGGTGGGGATTGGCGGGCGGCTTCTTGTTTCGCCTCCGCACGCAGGAGGAGCTGATGCACGGCGATGCCGCAGGCACCGCCGAGCATCCCACCGAGCAGCACGCCACTCACGTAAAAGACCCCTTTGGCGATGTCGAACTCCTCTTGCAGGATGGCGACCACCAGGACGATGGCGCCGAGCAGCAACCCGATGCCGGTGCCGGCGAGGATGGCGCCAAACGGACCGCGCGACGCCTTGAGGGCCCGCATCCGCAGTTCTCCCTTCGACAGCTGCGGGATTTGCGCCGTACCGCAGTGGGGGCAGCAGAGGACATCGTCCTCGAACTGCTGACCACATTGCGAGCACGCAATCAACGTCATGAAGCATCTCGGTTCACGTCCACTCTCGCCGGCGCTTCGGGCTGGTTTCGGCGTGCCGCCCGCCGAGCCTGGTTGTCACGTCCACCTGCCAATAGCGCGGCCTGGCCTCGGTCACTCGCCGTCACCCGGACCCTTCTTGCGGCGGAACCAAGTGATCAGACCGAGGACCAGCAGGACGAAGAGGACCATCCCGACCAGATTCGCGAAGTTGTACGGCATGCGACCCCTTCCAGCTTAGCATTTCGGGCCGGCGAACCGATGTTCGTCCCCCGCCGAGAACAGCGCCAGAGCCCAAGGTCAGTCGAGCCATCGAGACAGCCTCTTCTTGGCCTCCTCGTGGTCAATCCCCTGCCCGGCATCAAGCTCCCGGATTCCTTCATCGACCTTCCGGCGCACGGACAACTCCTTCACCTCCGACCAAGGGACCGGGACGACTTTTCCCTCTCGTAACTCGGCCGACCGCCGGCGGATGACCTCGCGCCAGGACTCATCGAACGGAGGCCGGTCGCCGGGCTGCACGGAGACGATCAGTGCTTCCGCCAACTCTAAGCGGTCATCGTTGGGGAGGGCCAAGGCAGCGGTGAGGAGTTGTTCCGCGGTCGGATTCATACTTCACCCCTTTCAGGAATGGTGACTCCGCTGCATTGTAGCGGCCTGTCTCCGTTGACCGCAGCCTCGCTCTGGCTCGTTCGTCACTTCTTCGGCGGCGGGGTTGTCTCTCCCTGGCCCGCTTTCTCGCGCTCCTGCTGCTCCAGCCGCAGTTTCTCCAGCCGCGTCAACCGCTTCTCCGGCGGCTTGTTTGGCGTCGGCATCGGGGTCGGTGTCGGTGCCTTCGCGAGCACCGGCTGGTTCGGCTTCGGCGGGAGCGGCACGTCGATGCGCAACTCCGAATAGCCCGCATTCATTGCGATCGGCTCGCCGTTCTGCGTGAAGACCACCTGACAGAATAGGTTGCGATGCTGTCCCGCCGGGCTCGTCTTGTCGACGGTCAGTTTGAAGGCGAACTCCTTTGTCTCCTTGGTGATCTCGATGTCGGACGTCGTCACCTTCGGCGGCAGACCGTAAAGCGTCACCTTCGCCTTGCCCTGAAACGGCGAGTTCAGCTGCACCTTGCAGAACAGCTCGGTGTCCTTGCCCTGCTCGCTGGCGGTGCGCTCCATGTTGAACGTCACCAGCGGCGGCGCCACCTCGATCGTCGCCAGCTGCGACGATACCCACACCGGCCCCTTGCCGGCATCGGACACGCCCAGCACCGCCGTCTTCCACTTGCGGACGGTCGCGTTGCCAGCGGCGTTCATCGGCAGGACGGTCTCGTTCTGGTTGGCGGGGATGGTGACCGCGCTTGCCGAGCCGACGCCGGGCGGGTTGAACAGCGGATAGATCGTGATCGCCGCCGTGAAACCCTTCTGTCGTTCCGCCACGATCTTGAGGTTCATCGAGCCGTTCAGCACCAGCGGCACCTTCGGCTCGATAATCTGGATCTTGAAGGGCGCTTCCTCGACGACGGCGACCCCGGTCTGGTCGACGTCGACCTTCCAGTAGACCGACTGTCCCGGCCCGCTGATCACGAACTCGACTGTCTGGAAGAAGCTACTCACCACCTTCTGCTTCGGGTCCGACGAGTGGGCGGTCAGCTTCATCAGCTTGCCGCCGACGGGCGCGTCCGCCGCCGCCTCGAAGACGACCGGCACCACGTCGAGATAGGCGGGCACCGTCTCGGCGTTCAGCTTGATTCCCGCCGGCAGCCCGTCGGCGCCGAAGACGGCATCGCCGCCCCAGTTGCCGCGGCCGACCGACATCAGCGTCGCGAAGCGGTTCCCGCGTGGCACCACGATCGTCTGCCGCTCCTGCGAGAAGAGGCTCACTTTCGGGATCGACACCGTCGTGGTTGCCTGGACGAGCGTAAACTCGACCCGATAGAAGTACGCTGGCCCGCCCTTGCCAAGGTGGTCGGTGATGCTCAGGACGTACTCGCCGTCGGCGGGGAAGGTATAGCGGAAGTAACTGTCCGGCCCGATCGCATCGTCGTTGCCGATGAGGGCCCCGCCGTTGAGTTGGTACAGATTCATCACCGAGTCGAGCGGCGAGCCGAGGCGGCGGGCGTAGCAGTGAATGTCGTACGTCTCTCCCTTCTTCGCCTTGAAGCGGAAGAAGTCGACGTCACCCGGCTTGTCGATGACGCCGTTCAGCGCCAGCGGCAGCTCGGCCTTGGTCGCCGTGGCGTGCGTGTCGTTCGGCTCGACCTCGACGACGTTGCCGTGCTCCGACACGCGGAACGGGATCGGCGATGGTGCGATACCGCCGGCGTCCTGCGCGTAGACACCGAACTTTGCGTCGGCTTGCTTCGGCAACTTGATCTTCTGTTTGATCTCGCCGGTCGGGTCGCCGAGGAAGCGCACCTCGACCTCCTCGCCCGCCTTGCCCCCGGCCGGCACGACGGCGAGCGGTCGCGGGAAGGTGCCGACGTGCAAGCGATACATGCAGGCGCCGTTGCCGCCGTAGGCGCTCTCGCGAACCTGCACGACGTAGGTGCCATCCGCAGGGGCGACGATGGAGCAGAGGCCGTCCTGCTTGTTCAGCGGCGAGTCGTCGGAGGTCGCCAGCTCAAAGCGTTTGCTGTCGAGGATGGCGATGTAGGGGTCGAAGAAGGTGACGCCCAACCGCATCGCCTCGATCTCGACCGACAACCGTTGTCCCTTCTTCAGCTCGACGGCATAGTAATCGACGTCCTCGCTGTCGACGACACCCTCGACGGTGACGTTGAGCGGGATCTTCTGAGGCTTGTCGAACTCGCTATTCGGCTCCTTCTCGGCGATGGCCGGCAGCGCCCCGACCCAGACGGTGCGCAGCTCGCTGATGCCACTCTTGGTCCGCAGCCGCACCGCGTGTTCGCCGGGCGGGCAGTCCTCGGCGATCTTGACCGTTGCCTTGACCTGGCCGTCGTTGACGACCTCGAGTTTCAAGACGCTGAAGCCGGGCGAGTAGAAGAGGACTTCCTGGGCGTCGGACAGACGCCCGCCGTTGAAGAAGAAGGTGACTTCCTTGCCGCGCTGCCCTCCCCGCGGCGTGACACTTCCCAGTGACGGCGTGGCAGCAGACGAATAGCCACAGATGAACACAGATGAACACAGATAAGCCAGGAGGGCAACCGTCCATCTGCGCTCACGCGATCCGAGATGAGTCCTCATAGGGTGCTGCTCTCCTGATCTTCTTTCTTCATCTGTGTTGATCTGTGTTCATCTGTGGCCAACTCTTTTAGAGCGGTTCACACTTGCGTTGCACACTAACCCGAAGCGTCAGCGAGGGCCGGTCCCTCGCTGACGCTTCGGGTTAGTGTGCGACCCGGCCGCGA
>JACOUH010000142.1 GCA_016177925.1 Planctomycetota bacterium
GGGGGAGAGGGGGAGGGGCAAAGCCGCAAGCGGCGGACATCGTCGAGCCCTTCGGTCCCTGATCATTCGCCGCGGTGGTCACGGAGGCGGCGGGTTGCCGGGCACGGGCTTCGGGTTGGCATTGCGCGCCCCGATGTAGGGGAACTTGGCCGCCCGGACCGTCCCGGTTCCTGCCGCCCCATTGCCCTGCGGGGGGGGCGGCTCGGTCGACCCGTCCATGAGGTTCTGGCCGTTGTCGTCCTTGACGTTCTGGGTGACGGTCGTCGGCGGGTTGGGGCCACCGCCAAAGGCCGCCGGCAGGTCGTCGTCGGTGAGGACCGACAGCTCGGTGCTGATCACGTCGTCGCTCAGCTTGCGGCCGTTGCCCAGGTAGGTGGTGCCGGCGACCGTGAGAGGGGCTCCGAAGCCGGCTGCGCTGGTGGTGTCGAAGATCAGGATGTCCGGCAGCAGCAGGTCGGCGAGTACGCCGGCCTGGGCGGCGCTCGGGTTCCCGCCCGGTCTCCCGGCGGGGTAGAAGGCCGTCAGGACACTGATCATGTCGGCCCGGAAGTTGGTCCGGTCGTTCCGTGGATGGCCGGCGTTGAAAGCGTTGCGCCGGTCCACCCGGTTCTGCGGGACGCCTGGGCCCGGCTGTAGGATCGGGAAGTTGGTGCCGCGCGGGACCGGCGGGATGAGGGCGGTGTTGATCGCTGGCCGGCCCATGCGGTCAATCTGCACATCATTGAGGTTGGTGGCGCCCCAGAAGCCGACCACGTTGCTGCCCGGAGCGGTCAGCACCTTGGAGGGGACTTCCAGGACGATGGCCAGCGTGTTGGCGTTGGGACCGAAGAAATTGGGGGCATCGAAGTTGGGGGTGCTCCCAGGGCCGAAACCGTTCGGACTGGTCCCGCCGGGGTACTGGCCGGCCTGGATGGCGGTCAGCGCCGTGGGCCGGTTGAGCAGCAGGTTGAAGCCGCCCGCGTCGAACAGGAACGAGTCGTCCTGCTCGGCGGCGCGGAACATCGCGGTGCCGGCGCCGCCGACGCCCCGGACCGGGAGGTTCTGCCCGGTCTGGCCCTGCGCCAGGATGCCCCCGGTGCCGGGGAAGCGAGCCGCCGGCAAGCCGCGCAGCGTTACGGTCTGCTGGCCCGCGCCGTTCGGGGCCGAGAATGTCACCCGGAACTTGATGTCGTCGGAGACATTGCCCCCGTTGGCCGCCGTGGGCAGGATGCGGTTGATGATGTTGAAGTCGTAGGTGATGCTCTGGTCGAAGACGTTCGGCGTTGTGGCCGTACTGAACGGCGAGTTGGTGATGACCATCACCGTGTTGTTGGCATTGGCCGGCGACCGGAAGATGTAGACGTCGTTGATGTCGCGGCGGCTGTTGGTGATGGTGATGCCGGGCGGGCCGAAGATCGGGCCGTCGCGGTGATCGGCGGCCGGCGCCAGCAGACCGATTCCCAGGGCCAACAAAGCGGAAGCCAGGGCGCCGATCGGCAACAAAGTTCGCAGCAGGCGCTTGCGGAGACAGGGCGCTTTCATGAACGTACTCCCGTCGACAAGAGGAAAAAAGAGCCTTGAACACAATCACTCCCAGGGCCGTCCCTTGCCGGCTGTAGGACGGTTTTTTAAACCGTCCGGGCTCTTCACACCCGGACGGATTGAAAATCCGTCCTACGATCCGCGCGGTCATTCGAGGTAAGAGAGCCAGAGCACGGCGGGCTCGCGGCGCGGGTCGAAATACGTAGGCGGCTCCGGTGCCACCAGCGTCCGATCGAGGAGGGCGAAGAAGCGAGGCCGCACGTAGCGGCCATCGGACCGGCCAAACTCCGCGCCGAGCTTGACCGGCCGGGTCGTCTCGTCGGTCACCTCGAAGAAACCGACCGTCACCCACACGGCGAACACGTTGCTGCGCGTCGTCACCTGGTTGAAGACCTTGGTCAGCAATTCGTACTGCCGATACGGATGGTCCTCATTGGGCACCTGGAATAACCGCGCCAGCGCTGCGCCCCCGCCCGGAAGACTGTCCGCGTTCGCCGCGGCGGCGCGGAACAGGGTGTCGTTGATGCCGGCGCCGCGACCGGGGTGCTGCGGGTCGGGGTTGGTCGCCGAGTCCGCCAGCGAGTAGCCGGTCGCCAGCCCCAGGAACGGACGATCGCCCGGGCCGAGCCCGCCGCCCGTCACTAGGCCCGGCGTCCGCAGCGCGATCATCTGGTTGTACATCTGCACGACATTGTCCGCGGTGAAGTTCGGCCCATTGCCCGACTGCGGGTCGCACAGGGCGAGGAACGTCTCGGGGTCCCACACGGTGTTGAGGTTGATCTTGCCCGGCACGCGCCCGGCCGGGGAGAACGGCCGTCCTGCAGGAGAGCGGGCGGTGAAGAACTCGAAGGCCCGATACAGTCGCCGCGACTGGTCGAACCACGGAGCGCCCTGGTGGAACTTCTGTGATCGCTGCGTACCGTCGCCCTCGATGAAGCGCCGCGTCAGCTGGTACGGCTGGCAGGCCGCGACGTGCAGCATCTCCGCCGGACTGATCAACTCACGGTCGAGGTGGACCAGCCAGTCGTTGCTGCCGGAGGTAGGCCCCGGGTTGTTGGACAGGCCGAAGGTCTGCTGAGTCAACGCGGTCCCGCCGGTTGACACCTGGTCGACGACCTGGGCAGGGTGCGAGGCGTACGGCTGGCGCTTGCCGCGCGAGGCGTAGCGAACCTGCGTCGTGCCGTCGCGGAGCGGCACCGGCTCCATCACGTCGATGGTCACATAGGGGTTATACCACGGGTTGGCCTGGATCTCGCCGAAACTATCCCTGCTGCTGGGCCGGTCATCGAAAGGCAGATGCGGATTGGCCAGCCGCCGCAGCAGCACGGTCAGGCCGGTCGACTTCTCCTCGGGCTGGGTTGGGTCGAAGACGTGCTGATACTGCAGGGCCGGCGTCTGCAGCAACGGCGTCTGGGCCGGCACGGTCCCGCGCGGCGGGGCGGTGATCGTGTTGCGAGCGTCGGTGACGGGCGGGCCGATCAGGAAGAAGCCCTGGGCCGCCACCGAGGGCGACGGGGTACCCTGCGGCTGGCCGTTCATCAGGTTCACGGGCAGGCCGAAGTCGGCATCGGCAGTCGCGGTCCGCACCGTGGCGGCGCTGCCCAGCACATTGTCGTTGAGCGGGCGGTCGGCCAGCCCGGTCGCCAGCACGACACGGAACGGGGCATACGGGTTGGGCTTGCCCGTCGTCGCGTTCTGCTCGGCATCGCTCAGCAGCCGCACCGGGAAGCCGTCCTGCGGGGCGAGCGGGGTCAGTGATGACCCCGGTCCTGGGGTCTGGAAGGGGTTGTTCAACTCGACCCAGACGCGGACCGTGGTCGGCGCCGGCGCCGTGCCGGGAGGCGCTGGCGGCGGGTCCTGGTACTCGACGAGCGCCTCGTTGAGGACGACGTGCGGCAGTTCGGTACCGAAGACCCAGTACTTCGGCAGCTCCGGGTTGTTCGCCGCCGGATCGCCGGTCTGCTGCACTTCGCCGACATCGAAGTCGAGGTAGGTCGCGTCCGACGGCGTGTAGAAGTTGAACGGCGTGCTGATGTCATCCTCGTCGATGTAGTCGACCAGGTTGACCGCCAGTTGAGCCAGCCAGCGTCGTACTTGCAGTTCGGCGGCGGTCGGCTTGTTGGGGATGGCGCCGGAGCGGGGGACCCCGGTCGCCTGCAACAGTCGATCGTAAATGTCGTTGGCGAGCAGCTGCCGGTCCTGCTGGGCCTGAAGGAACTGGGGGGACAGCGACGGCACGTCGAAGCGCTGGGCGTAGGTCTGGGTCGTCTGCGGCGCCGGCAGCGGATACGGAGTCAGCGGGCGGTTGAGGTTGACGCGACCGAGGCCGGCACTGCGGGATCGCCAACTAACCCCTGGGGCGGTCGGCGCCAACAGCGGGGCGATGAACTCGCTGCCGATCGGCACCGGCTGCGTCCGCAGCGCCAGCGACGGGAACGGCAGCGGCGGCCCGGCGGGCACGCCGTCCGTCGACTTGGGATCGACGGCATACGCCCCCAGCGTCGGATCGTACATCCAGGGGCTGACGCCGGGGGACTCGAAGTCGGAGCTGTGTGTTGTCACCAGTCCGCGCGTTCGTGGATCGGCAAAGTTCGTCGGGCAGAGATCAGCCAGGCGTGAGGGCCGCGGCGCCGCTGGGTTGAGGAGCAGCACGTCTACCAGGTCGGAAGCGGAGAACGGTTGGTCGTCTCCCTGCGGTGTGTCGGCATCGGCCAGCACCGGGTGTTCCCAGCGCTCGCTTAGGGGCTGGCCGCCGGTGTTGTCGTAACCGGCGGGGAAAGAGGGAAAACTGCTCCGCGGCTGGGCCGTCCCGGGCAGGGCGAAGGGGTTCAGCGTCGGCACCAAAGCGGTGCCGCTGACCTGGCAGGCATCGAAGTCGACCTGGGCGTAAGAATGATAGAGCCGAGCGTAGGGCGTCTGCGTGCCCGCTTTGCCGGGCCGGCCGTCGGTCCCGTAGCGACCCGGTCGACCGTTTGCCCCCAAGAACAGGTTCGGCCACTCGGGCCGGCCACTGGGAGTTTGTCGACCGAGGACATATTGCAGGTTGACCTCCCACGGGCCCCATCCCTGGTTGGAGGCGTGTACCGGCAGGCCGAGGGCGTCGCTGCCGCGGACGTTGCCGTGGACGTTCAGGTTGACACGGCCGTCGAGGTCGACGACCAGCGCTGCGAAGAGGGGCTTGAGCTTGCGGCCCTCGGGACCGTCCACCACGGGAAAGCCGAGATCGATCCAGATGCTATCGTTGCCGCCGCGCCCGCCGAGGAAGTTCTTGACGTCGCCGGTGGCATCGGCGGGGTACGGGAAGCCGGGGCCCATGTCAACCGGCCGCGGACGTAGGGTGAGATACTTGCCGGCGGCGTTGGTCCAGTTGGGATTGCTCGTATCGTTCAGGGCGAAGCCGTTGTTGAACAGCCAGGGCCGATGAAACGACGGCATCAGCAGGGTGCCGTCCGCCTTGAGGGCAGCCAGGAACAGGTTGTTGAGGTCCGGATAGGTGTAGGGGACGTTGAAGCCGCCCGTGTAGAGGCCGCGCGGCGCGTCGGGGTTCGGGCGCCAGCCAAGGCGCTCGGGGTCGCGCAGGAACCCGTCGGCAGGGAAATACGTGTAGTTGACGAGCCAATAGTCGTCGACGCCGGTCAGCGGGCTCGGGGCGTGCAGGCGGCCCGTGCCATCGAAGGGCGTCGAGTTGATGCCGCCGTCGTTGTAGCCGTACACGAGGCGGGCCAGGCTGTGCCCGCGCATCCCGGAGTAAATGCCGGGCGCCTGGTCCGGGACATCGTAGATGAGGTGACTCATAAAGTGGCGTGCCAACTGCTCGACGGGGAGGATGTCTCCCTGCCGCTGCCGGGCCTCACGGAAATTCAGCGAGGCGCTGGCCTGGCGCTGGGCGTAGAAGACGAACGTCAGCCCGACGATTGCAAACAGCGAGAGCAGGGCGAGAACGACAACCAGGATCATCGCCCGCCGCTCTTCGGCGAGGTTCTGGTCGATGGCCGATGGCCGATCACCTACAGCCGAGGTCGAGAGGCGAAGCATGAGAAGGTTCTCGGGATCGACTTGGAAAGAATGGTAATGTACACAGGCTGCGGAAACTGGGCAAGAGCATTCAGCCCACTCCCCCTGCTTCGTTCAATGTGGCCACAGGCGGGGCGAGCGCCTGTGGAGAAAGGCATTCCGCGGTCCCGACGGCACGTCAAGGCAGGGGCGGCTTCCTTCAATGCGGCCACAGGCGGGGCGAAGGCCTGTGGAGAACAGGAGTTGCCTGGACGACGGTTCGCCGGTCCACCTTCAATGCGGCCACGGGACGGAAACCCCGTGGAAAACAGGAACCGGGGACCGCGGATTCTGAAGAGGCTACCAGCAGAGCGGATGACGGGGCAAGCAAAAAATGGTAGGATTGGGCGAACAGGAGAAACTCGACCCCTGAAAGATCGAACCTGGCCCTGCAGCGCGGAATGTTTCGGGTGGGTGGGAGGGTCGGAACGGTGGAGCGCTATCGGGTGGTGGTGACGGATTACCTGGCGGAGGCCACGGTCGAGCGGTCCGTCCTGAGGCCGATTGCCGACGTGGTGCTGCTGCAGGCAGTCAAGGAGGGTGAGATTGTCGAGCGCGCCCCCGATGCCGATGCCCTGATCGTCTTTCACTACATGAACCTGACCGACGCCTCGCTGGGGCGCCTGCCGGACTGTCGGGCCGTGGTCCGTTGCGGCGTCGGCGTCGACAACGTCGATCTGGAGGCGGCGGGCCGGCTCGGCATCGTCGTCTGCAACGTGCCCGATTACGGCACCGAGGAGGTGGCCGACCACAGCATCCTGATGCTGCTGGCGATTGCACGACGGCTCGTGCCCTGTCACAACGGCATCGTCGCCGGCGGCTGGGAGCCGCGCTGGGCCTTCGGGACGCCGCGGCTGCGCGGCCGCACGCTCGGCTTGATCGGCTGTGGCCGCATCGGCTCGGCGACCGCCCTGCGAGCCAAGGCGCTGGGGCTCCGTGTCATCATGTACGATCCCTACCAGCCGCCCGGTTACGAGAAGGGACTTGGCGTCGAGCGCTGCCACCACCTCGAGGACATCCTGCCGCAGTCGGACTTCGTCAGCCTGCACTGCCCGCTGACGCCGCAGACGCGGCACATCCTCAATGCGGAGCGGCTGGCGCTGTTGCCGCAGGGAGCGTATGTCGTCAACACGGCGCGAGGACCGTGCATCGACCTCGACGCCCTGATCGCGGCGCTGGACTCCGGCCACATCGCCTACGCAGCGCTCGATGTGGTGGCCAGCGAGCCACTTGACGACGAGCGCATTCGCCAGCACCCGCGCATCCTGCTGACGCCACACACGGCATACTATTCCGTCGAGGGCGCGGCCGAGATGCGGACCAAGGCGGCGATGGAAGTGCGCCGCGCCCTGATCGGCGAGCCGGTGCTGAGTCCCGTCAACCTGCGCTGCCTCAGTGCCCCGCGCTGCCTGGTTGCTCGTCAGGGGGGTGGGGGGGCAGAGGGGCTCACGATTGAGTAGCCGTCTCGATCCCGAGCAAGAGGGGGAACCAATGACGCGACCGACTGCGCGAGCCCGGGTCGAGTCCGACAGCATGGGCAAGGTCGACGTGCCCGCCGATCGCTACTGGGGCGCCCAGACGCAGCGATCGCTGGAACACTTCTCCATCGGCACCGACCGCATGCCCCTCGAAATCATCCGCGCCTTCGGCGTCCTCAAGAAGGCGGCGGCCCTCGTCAATTTGTCGCTCGGGAAACTGCCGCAGGACAAGGCCGACCTGATCGTCCGCGCCGCCGACGAGGTGATCGCCGGCAAACTCGACGATCACTTTCCGCTGTTCGTCTGGCAGACCGGCTCCGGCACGCAGACGAACATGAACGCCAACGAGGTGATCGCCAACCGCGCCATTGAACGGGCCGGCGGCAAGATGGGCAGCAAGGACCCCATCCATCCCAACGATCACGTCAACCTGTCGCAGTCGTCCAACGACACCTTCCCGACGGCCATGCACATCGCCGCCGCGGAGGCCATCGTCCAGCGACTGCTGCCGGCGGTCCAGGCGCTGCGCGCTGCCCTCGACGCCAAGGCCCGCGAGTTTGCCGACATCGTCAAGATTGGCCGAACGCACCTGCAGGACGCGGTCCCGCTGACGCTCGGGCAGGAGTTTTCCGGCTACGTCGCCCAGCTCGACGCCGACCTCCAGCGCATCGAGTCGACGCTGCCCGGCCTCCACGAGTTGGCCCTCGGCGGCACCGCCGTCGGCACGGGTCTGAATGCACCGGCCGGTTTCGCCGAGGCGGCAGCGAAGAAGATTGCCGAGCTGACCGGGCTGCCGTTCGTGTCGGCCCCGAACAAGTTCTCTGCCCTTGCCGCCCACGATGACCTCGTCATGGCCCACGGGGCGCTGAAGACGCTGGCCTGCTCGCTGATGAAGATCGCCAACGATATTCGCTGGCTCGGCTCGGGCCCGCGCTCGGGCCTGGGCGAGCTGGTCCTGCCCGAGAACGAGCCGGGCTCGTCGATCATGCCGGGTAAGGTCAACCCGACGCAGTGCGAGGCACTGACGATGGTCTGTTGTCAGGTGATCGGCAACGACACGACCATCGCGGTCGCCGGCTCGCAGGGCAACTTCGAGTTGAACGTCTTCAAGCCGGTAATCATCTACAATTTCCTGCACTCGGCGCGCATCCTCGCCGACAGCTGCACGATGTTCCGCAAGTATTGCGTCGACGGCCTCCAGGCGAACCGGCCGCGCATCGCGGAGTTGGTCGGCCGGTCGCTCATGCTGGTGACGGCGCTAACGCCGAAGATCGGCTACGACAGGGCCGCCGCGATCGCAAAGAAAGCGCACAAGGAGGGGACGACGCTACGCGAAGCGGCGCTGGCCCTTGGCTATCTCAGCGGCGAAGAGTTCGACGCCCTGATGCAGCTCGGGCCGATGGTCCATCCCCACTGAGCTTAGCCCGACGCGCAAGCGAGGTTCACTGGTTGCCTCGCTGGCGCGTCGGGCTCAGCGGCGCAATTCCCTTTTTCACTCAAAGCCTCTTTCGTCCCGACTCGTTTCCGGCTACTCTTTCATCAGTACGATTCTGTCTCTCCGGGAGAGGGGCCATGATCCGATTGCTCGGCTCGCGCAAGACGCTCTGCGACGGCCTGACGCGGTGTGATTTCTCCGTTTGACGCCCGGCCTTGAGCATGGCTCAATAGAGGCAACAAGGTCTGAAGGAGCAACATGTCGGAGCCACCATGAATGGAACCGCACCGATCCGCTTCGCCGCCTGGATGGCTGCACACGAGCACCGAGACGCCAAGCTGGGATTCGTCTATCGCTACCACCCCCGGAGCGACGCCCACTCGAAAGAGCTGTGCCGCCTGATCGCCGAAGACCTCATCGCCGCTTGCGCATCCCTGCGGAAGCAGGCGGAGGAGGGAAAGATTGTCTACGGCATCAACTGCCTTTACACCTTTCCCGAGAGCAAGAAGACAAAGACCCTCGACTTCGTCATCGCTCGGGGCACGCCGAACAAGGACGCGAACCCGATCGGGGGCGTGATCTACCCGGCGGCGATTGTTGAGGAGGGGAAGGTCGGCACTAAGAAGATAAAGAAACTGGCAATCGAGCGGGTGCTGATCTCGTGCGAGAGCAAGGCCACCATGACGGAGCACGCGAAGTCTCAGCCTCGAATCTTCGACGAGCTGAGTTCATCGCACGAGATCGTCCACCAAGGCGACCCCGAAGCGATCGCGGCTGGGATTACTGTGGTAAATATCGCGGGGACGTTCGTGTCCCCTTTGCGACAAAACAAGAAAGGAAAGAGGCAGCGGACGTTAGTCGTAACGAAACACAAACAACCGAACGCAGCCGCGAGAATGGTTCAGCACCTGCGGGGGCTGCCGATTCGCAGCGGAAGAGACAAGTCGGCTCCGGGCTTCGACGCTTACGCGACCCTCGTCATCGACTGCGACAATCAAGGGCCGGCGACTCTCTGGCCGGGCGCACCAGCTCCGCAGCCAGGCGAACGGGACCACTACGAGACATTCCTGGACGCTCTCTCACGAGCCTACGAGGAGCGGTTTGGAGAAAAGGCTGGTTAGCTCGGTCGTGACCCGGTTGTGGGCTTGAGCGAGATACGTCGGGTCGATCTCGACCCCGATGGCGTGCCTCTGATGCTCAGCGGCCGCGATCACGGTCGTGCCGGTCCCGACGAACGGATCAAGGACGGTATCACCGACGAAGGAGAACATGCGGACCAGCCGGGTCGCCAGTTCCAACGGGAACGGGGCAGGGTGGTTCTTCGTTGAAGCACCGGGCACATCGGCCCAGAAGGAACGGAACCACTTCGCATGATCCTCCTTGCTGATCTTCGAGAGCTGCCGCTGCTCCTCCGTAGGTTTGCGGTAGGCTCCTGACTTGCGAAACATCAGAATGTACTCGATGTCGTTCTTGATGATGGCGTTCGGCTCGTAAGGCTTCCCGAGGAAGGACGACCCGTTTTCCACCTCGAGCGTGGCGTTGGCGATCTTGTGCCAGAGGATCGGAGTAAGGTAATCGAAGCCGATCTTCCGGCAGCGGACGGAGATGTCAGCGTGCAGGGGCACGACCATGTGCCGCCCCTTGTTCCGCCTTCGAGCGAGACAGACATCGCCGACGACACAGACCACTCGCCCTCCAGGGACAAGCACACGGAAGCAGTGACGCCACACCTTGTCCAGCTCATCCTGGAACTGGTCGTACTCCTCGATGTGGCCGAGCTGTCCGTCCTGGTCGTTGTACTCCTTCAGTGTCCAGTAGGGTGGGGAGGTCACGACGAGGTGGATCGACTCATCGCGTATCCACCCGAGTTCCCTAGCGTCACCTTGATGTAGCGTGATGTTGGATTGTTCGTTCATCGCTTCTCCTTTTCGTGGCAAGTTTACCACGAAGGCAGGGGCCGGTCGATGCCGGTAGACGTCTCCGCCGGAGGCGGCAGTACCCGCAACAGGTACGAGGAACGGGTTTGCGCCCCGGTGCGCTCTTCCGTGACAGTCCGTTTCGGGTTACTCTATCTCTGCAGATGTTTCACCCGCGTTGGAGAGGGGCCATGATCCGACTGCTCGGCTCGCGCAAGACGCTCTGCGACGGTCTGACGCGACGCGACTTCCTTCACGTCGGCGGGCTCGGTGTCCTCGGCCTTGGACTCGATGCCGCGTTTCGACTGCAAGAGGCACAGGCGGCAGCGGGCAAAACGGCGCGGGCCTTCGGCAAGGCGAAGGCGTGCATCCTTCTCTTCCCCTATGGTTCACCGCCGCAACACGAAACCTTCGACCCCAAGCCCGATGCCCCGCGCGAGATCCAGGGCGAGACGAAAGCCATTGCCACCAACGTCCCCGGACTGCGCATCTGCGAACACCTGCCGCATATCGCCCAGGTGATGGACCGCGTCACGGTCGTGCGCTCGATCACACACCCGTATCCGCTGCACGGGGTTGCCTACGCCGTCAGCGGCATTCCGACCTACACGCCCGCGCTGGAAACCCGCAGACCGACCTCGACGTCAGCGCCGGGCCCTACGCCGCCTTTCTCGGGCGGGCCCATGATCCCGTCTGGACCGACTTCGACGGCAAGGGCACCCGGCTCGTCCCGGTCTACACGCCGGGCCATTCGCGCAGCTTCGTCGACCCGTTCGGCGGCACCACGCCGGACGGCCGCTTTCGCTTCTCCTCGCTGGAGCAGCACGCTGGCAACCTGACCATCGAGCGCGTCAACCTGCGCCGCTCGCTGCTGGAGCAATTCGACCGGGCCCGCCGCCAGGCCGATGCGAAGGCCGACGCCTTCGACCGCTTCCGGCAGCGCGCCTTCGCCGTGGTCGGGTCGGGCCGGATGCGCGAAGCGCTGGACATCGGCCGGGAACCGCTCAAACTCCGCGAGAGCTACGGCATGACGCTATTCGGCCAGGCGTGTCTCGCGGCGCGCCGGCTCGTCGAGGCGGGCTGCAAGTTCGTGACCGTCTTCTGGGACGGCTTTGGTCAGTTCAGCGCCTGCGCCTGGGACACCCACGCCAACCACTTCCCGCGCCTGAAAGAGTATCTGCTGCCCGGCTTCGATCTCGCCTATTCCGGATTGCTGAACGACCTGCAATCGCGAGGACTGCTCGACGAGACACTGGTGCTGTGGCTGAGCGAGCACGGCCGCACGCCGCAAATCGACTCGAAGCCGAAAGGGGCGGGACGACACCACTGGTCGCGGGCCTACAGCGTCGCGCTGGCCGGCGGCGGGGTCGCTCAGGGCAAGGTCGTCGGCAGCACCGACCGCATCGGCGGCGATGTGCGCGATACGCCCGTCTCGCCCAAGGACCTCCTGGCAACATCGTTCCACCTGCTCGGCATCGATCCGCACACGACGGTCCGCGACCTGCAGGGCCGCCCCCTTCCCATCGCCGGCGAGGGCGCGGTCCGCCCGGAACTGTTCGCCTGACCTGCCGGGCGGGGTGAGGACGACATGACGGACAGTGAAAGGGTCTTTTCCTTCTTGCGCGTCAACCGGCGTCAGGGTAAGCCGCGCTCGGTCGGGGTGACCGAGGTGCGCGGCCCCTACTACACACCGCTCGGCAAGCGCTACCTCGCCGACCTGCTCGAGTCGATGGGCGACTACGTTGACACGCTCAAGTTTGCCGGTGGGTCGTTTGCCCTGCTGCCACGCAAGGTGCTCGCCGAGTTGATCGAGTTGTGCCACGCGCATCAGGTGCAGGTGTCGACGGGTGGTTTCCTCGAGTACGTGCTGACCCAGGGGACCAAGGCAGTCGACGCCTACCTGGCGGAGTGCAAGGACCTCGGCTTCGACCTCGTCGAGGTGTCGAGCGGGTTCGTGACCCTGCCGGCCGACGACCTGGTGGCCCTGACGAAGGCGGTACTGCGGGCAGGGCTCAAGGCGAAGCCGGAGGTCGGCATCCAGTTCGGCGCCGGCGGGGCGAGTTCCGTCGAGGCGTTGCAGGCCGAGGGGACGCGTGACGCCAGCCTGGCGATTCAGCTGGCGCGCCGGCACCTGGAGGCCGGGGCGCCCCTGATCATGATCGAGTCGGAGGGGATCACGGAGAACGTGGCGGCGTGGCGGACCGACGTGGTGGCGCGGCTGGTTGACGCCCTGGGCCCGGAGAAGTTGATGTTCGAGGCAGCCGACCCGCGCGTGTTCACCTGGTATGTCAAGACGTACGGGCCGGAGGTGAACCTGTTCGTCGACCACAGCCAGATCGTGCAGCTGGAGTGCCTGCGCTCCGGCATCTGGGGGACGATGGACGTCTGGGGCCGGATCCTCACCTACAAGCCGTAACTGTTCCAATCCAGGCGAGCGGGGGCTGGGGGCACCCGCGCCAGCGGGTCCGCCCCCGGTACTCCGACGCACCGGGGGGTTCACACCCCCCGCTCGCCTGTTGGCGACATTGTTCTTCACGACCGGCCGGGCTTCCGTCATAATGCGCTGGTAGAGTTCAGAACTGCGGCACAGGTGAATGAGCCCGCGGAAGCGGACTGCGCAAACACCTCCAGCACGGACACGGCGGTTCTCCGAGGAGCGCTCCGCCGCCCGCCCGATTCCGAAAGACGGAACATGCGCCAAGATGCTTCCCCCCTGCTGCGGTATGGCCTCGCCGCGAGCCTCGCCGCCCTGGCCCTGCTGCTGACCTATCTGCTGCCTTTTCTCTGGGGCGCCCCCTCCTTGCTCTTCCTGGCCGCGGTCATCATCGCCACCGCCACGGCGGGACCGGGGCCGGGACTGCTGGCCGGCCTCCTCTCCGCCCTGGCCATCAACTCCGTCCTCCACGAGCCCCCCTTCACCTTCCGCCTCAGCACCGGGGACCTGTTCCGCGGGGCGGTCTTCCTTGGCGTGGTCTGGCTGGTTGTCCGCATCACCACCGACCGCAAGCAGGGCCTCGACGCCGCTCGTGCTGAGCGCGAGCGGCTGGGCACCACCCTGGCCAGCATCGGCGATGCCGTCATCGCCACGGATGCCGGCGGCCGCGTCACGTTCATCAACCCCGTCGCCCAAGCCCTCACCGGCTGGACCGAGGCGGAGGCCGCTGGCCGCCCCCTCGGCGAGGTCTTCCAAATCCTCGACGAGTCGACGCGCAAGTTCCTCGAAAGTCCGGTGCCCCGGGCGATGCGGCACGGGGCACCCCTCGGTCTCGCCGAACCCTCTCTCCTCGTCGCCCGTAGCGGGAGCGAGTTGCCTATCGCCGCCACCGCTGCCCCGATCCGCGGCGTCGACGGGGAGGCGCTCGGCGTCGTTCTCGTCTTCCGCGACACCGCAGGCGCCCGCCGGGCTGCTGACGAGCGCGAGCAACTCCTCCACAGCCAGCGCGAGGCCCTCCGCGAACGCGAGGAAGCCATCGAGCAGCACCGGCGCATGGAGGAGCAACTGACGCTCCTCATGCAGGCGTCCGGTGCCCTCTCCGCACGGCTGGACACCCATGCCGTCCTCGCTGGCGTCCTCGACCTGTCGAAGCGGTTGATCGCCGCCGATGCCTACGCCATCTGGCGTTACCGTGCCCATAACGGGCAGTGGGGCATCGCCGCCGCCGAAGGGTTGTCGGAGGAGTATCAGCGATCGACGATCCAGGTCCTTGCCACAACACCGAGCATGCCGGCCGACCCGGTCATCGCCGAAGACGTGCAGCAGGCGACTCTGCTCAGTGATCGCCGCGACGGCTATCTCCGCGAGGGCATCCGCTCGCTGCTGGCCGTCCCCCTGGTCATCCACGGCGAACGCTGCGGCACCCTGACGCTCTACTACCGCACCCCCCACCCCTTCACTGACGCAGAGGTACGGCTGGCGACGGCACTGGCCAACCTGTCGGCCTCGGCGCTGGGCACGACGGAACTGTACGAAGAGCAAACGCGGCTGCGTGCCGAAGCCCAAGACGCCGCCCAGCGCATCCGCTCCGTTGTCGACCATGTCGTTGACGGCATCATCACCATCGACGAGCGCGGCACGATCGAGACGTGGAACCCCGCCGCGGCGCGGATTTTCGGCTACTCGGCGGGCGAGGTCGTCGGACAGAACGTCAAGATGCTGATGCCCGAGCCTTACCACGGCCAGCACGACGACTACCTTGCTGCCTACCTCCGCACGGGTCAGGCGAAGGTCATCGGCATTGGCCGCGAGGTGGTCGGCCGGCGCAAGGACGGCAGCATCTTCCCACTGGACCTGGCCGTCAGCGAGTTTCGCCTGGGCGAGCGCCGCTTCTTCACCGGCATTGTCCGCGACGTGACGGAGCGGAAAAGGATGCAAGAAGCTCTCGAGCAGCGCGCCGACGAGTTGGCCGAGCGCGACCGCCGCAAGGACGAGTTCCTGGCGATGCTCGCCCACGAACTGCGCAACCCGCTGGCCCCCATCCGCAACGCCCTGTACCTCCTCCAGGCGGTTGAGGGGGACGCCGAGGCCGGTGCGCAAGTGCTGGCGATCATGGAGCGCCAGGTCGAGCACCTGGTGCGGCTGGTGGACGACCTGCTCGACGTGGCCCGCATCATGCGCGGCAAGGTCGCGTTGCGCAAGGAGCCGATCGACCTGGCAACGGTCGTCCGCCGGGCCATCGAGACGGCGCGACCGTTGATCGAGGCCGAGGAGCACGCGCTGACGGTGACGCTGCCCGAGGGACCGCTGCTGGTCGAGGGCGACCAGGTGCGGCTGGCGCAAGTGGTCGGCAACCTGCTGAACAACAGCGCCAAGTACACCGACCGCGGCGGACACATCGGGCTGACGGTCTTCGTGGAAGAAGTCAGCAGTCAGAAGTCAGAGGTCAGCAGTCAGGGGACGGAGGCGAAGCGGGAGGATTCTTCCCTGACCCCTGACCCCTGTCCCCTGACCCCTGGGGAGGTGGCGGTGGTGCGGGTCCGCGACGACGGCATCGGCATCAGCGCGGACGTGCTGCCGCATGTCTTCGACCTGTTCGTGCAAGGCGTCCGTCCCGTCGTTGGTGTCCGCGCCCAGGGCGGCCTGGGCATCGGCCTGACGTTGGTGCAGCGGCTGGTGGAGCTGCACGGCGGCCGTGTCGAGGCATTCAGCGAGGGGCCGGGGCGGGGCAGCGAGTTCGTCGTTCGGCTCCCCCTGCTTCCGCCGCACACGGTTCGGCCGTCGGCATCGCCCGACGAGAGCTTGGACGAGGACGCCTTGCCGTGCCACCGCGTCCTCGTGGTGGACGACAGCGTCGACGCGGCACGGAGCCTGTCGCTGTTGCTGAGGCTGTGGAAGCAGGACGTGCGGACTGCCCCTGACGGTCCGTCGGCCCTGGAAGTTGTGGACGCGTTCCGGCCGGAGGTGGCCATCCTGGACATCGGA
>JACOUH010000143.1 GCA_016177925.1 Planctomycetota bacterium
AGAGGCAGGCTGGAAGCCTGCCCCACATACACCGGGCCGGCTCAGTCGTCGGACTGCTTGCTGCGCAAGTAGTAGAAGACGCCGCACAGGACGAGGAGGATGACGATCATCAGTGCGAAGAACCAGAAGCTCCCGATGAAGCCGTCATCTTGGGCGAAGACAACGTGATTGCCGAGTTCTGCGAGCGTGGTTTTCACGACAGACGGGTTCCCCATAGCCGGTTCCTTTCAGACCCTGAAGAAAACGGGAAAAAGGACAACAGCGCACGCCGAGCCCTCTCTGCCCGCGTCCCGGGCGTCTCGTTCCATCTCGGGAAGAGGCGCCGTGGAACCGCCGGGTTCCGGAGAGGGCAGTGGTTTGCAGAGTGTTCTACCTTCCCCGCCGCTTTAATGCAAGAAGTCAGTGGCCCAAAAAGGGGATTTCCTGAATCCCTGGGCGTCGACTGTGCGGGCCGAAGGGCGAAGGGGATGCTTCCCGGTTTGCCGCTTGCGGCTTGGCATCGGTCCGACTCGGTGCCAAGCCGCAAGCGGCAGAAGAGAACTGACGAGATTACTTCAACACGGGCAGGCGCAGCTTGCCGCCGTCGACGAAAGGACTCTTCTCGCCGCCGAGCCGGCCGTGCTCCGCCTCCTCGCGCTCCCACTTGTCGATTTCTTCCATCAGCGCGTCGACCATCTCGTGCTCCAGGACGTGACGGACGATCTCGCCGCGCTTGAAGATCACGCCCTTGCCCTTGCCGGCAGCGATGCCAAGGTCGGCCTCACGCGCCTCGCCGGGCCCGTTGACGACGCAACCAAGGATGCTCACCTTGACCGGCGTCGTCTTGCCACCGAGGCGTTTCTCCATCTCGGCGATGATCGCTTCGAGGTCGATCTCCAACCGGCCGCAGGTCGGGCAGGCGATCAGCTCCGGCTTGCGGACGCGCCGCTGCGTCGCCTGGAGGATGTCGAAGGCGGCGGCGATCTCCGGCACCGGGTCGCCGAGCAGGCTGATGCGGATGGTATCGCCAATGCCGTCGAGCAGGATCGGCGCCAGGCCGGAAGCAGACTTGGTCACCGCGTAGGGGGCCTTGCCGGCCTCGGTGATGCCAATGTGCGTGGGATAGTCGGCGTACTGCACGTACAGCCGGTACGCCTCGACGGCGGTCAGCACGTCACTCGACTTCAGTGACACGATCAGGTCGTGATACCCTTCACTCTCGGCGATGTCGATATAGCGCAGGGCACTCTCGACCATGGCGGCGGGACAGGGATAGCCGTGCTTCTCGACGAGTTCGCGCTCGAGGCTGCCGGCGTTGACGCCGATGCGCATGGGCAGGCCGCGTTCCTTGGCCTTGCGGATGACCTGGCGGTAGCGGTCATAGCCGCCGATGTTGCCGGGGTTGATGCGGATCTTGTCGACAGGGTGGTCCAGCGCCGCCAGCGCCATTTTGTAGTCGAAATGGATGTCGCAGATCAGCGGCAGGCGGATGCGCCGCCGGATTTCGCTGAGGACGGCGGCGTCCTGCGGCTTGGGCACGGTGCCGCGGACGATCTCACAGCCGGCCTCTTCGAGGCGATGGATCTGGGCGACGGTCGCCTCGAGGTCGTGCGTGTCGGGCGTGGTCATCGACTGCACCCAGATGGGGTTGTCGCCGCCGACGACCTTGTCGCCGACCCGGACCTCGCGGGTCCGGTGCCGGGGCCTGCGCAACTTCGCCGCCTCGGCCTGGAGGCTCGCCGTATCAACCTTGATCGTCATGACGTGTACCTTTTTCCGCCTCGGGCGACACGCGGGTGGGGGACCAGGAATGTCGTTATGGTAATTTGCGCCGTCGCGCGGCGTCAAGGCGGGCAGGCCTCCGAGGGGTCAACCGTCGCCGTCCTCGGGGCTTAACACCGCCGACTGCGCTGTGAACCGGGTGGCTGGAGCGGGCGTCCGTCGAGTAGGATGGCGGCGGTGTGGCCGGGGCTGAGTCCGCGAAGCCCCGGTGCGGTCCGGGGCTTCGTGGACTCAGCCCCGGCCACACGCCTCTCTCCAAGGAGCCCTCTCATGCTGGTCGAGCTGGCGGTTGGCGACGCCTACGGCGCGGGGTTCGAGTATTCGCCGGCGGACCTGATCGTTCGCCACAATGTCGCCGCGTACTATGTCCAGCATCCGCGCTACAACATTCGAGCACTTCGGTCTATCGTAGACCTCACGCGGAGCGTGAAGTCTACGATTTCCAGCCACTCGTCCCCTGGACAGATTTCGACGTCCCCGGAACAATGGAGAGAGGTCGGGGACCGTGCGGTCCATTGGCTGTGGCAGACTCTTCCCGGTGACGCGCATGACCGAACCGCTCTCCTGTCCGTACTGCAACGCCCTTGTCGTACCACCCGCCGGGGCGCGAGCAGGGCAGCGCGTGCCCTGTGCCCGCTGCGGCGAAACCTTCACCCTGCCCGCCTCGTTCGAGATAGCCGACGACGGCAGGAGCGACGTCCCGGTGCGCGAGGCACCGCCAGCCGCCTTGCCGCAAGTGCGACGCTGGCCCAACGCGCTGGTGGCGGCTCTCGTGGTCGGCAGCATGATGCTGCTTGCTGCGCTAGTGCTGCGGTTCGCCGTGCTCACGAAGGACGATCGACGCAACAACGACCGCTGGGCAGCGCGTCCCGAACGAGTGCCGCTGCGTTTCGTGCTCGTGATGTTGACGGTCCTGGTGTCGGCCGGCGTGACCTTCATCCTGATCCGGAGACGGAGAGAGTTTCCCGGCGGCCCCGGGCACTTCGAGCGCTCCCGTGCAGCAGGCCTCGCGTTCCTGTGGGGCTCCGCGGCGGTGACAGTCGCCGTGTTGCTGCTGCGCGGGTCGGCATTCCGGGAAGGGGCCCTGGACCCCGTCCACCCGACGGAACCAACTCACCTGGAAGGGCTGCGCTACCTCTCCGGCGACACCAACGTTATCGTCGCCCTTCATGTCGGCGAGATCCTGGAGAATCCCGAGAGTGAACAATTGTTGAACCTCTCGCTGCCCCGCCTGGGAGCGACCTCCGACCTCGGCACGGTCCGCGGCGTGCTTGACCGTCTGGAGCAGATGACGAAACTACGGCGCGAGGTGATCGATCACATCGTCCTGGGCGCGAAGCTGAGTGGAAAGGACTTCGGGCGCGTGCAACTCATCGTGCGGACGCGGAAGGATTACGACCGCGATCGAGTCCGTGTCGCCCTGAACGCGCGAAGTCATCCGGCCATCGAGGGCCGCGAGCGTCACCTTGATCAGTTCCATCAGGACCTGCTGCCCGGACTGCCCGACGGCCTGCTCGGGTGCCCCGACGCGCGGACGGTCGTCCTGGGATGGAACGTCACGCGCCTGTTGGACATGCCGACAGAGCCGCGGGAGAACACGACCCACCTTCCCGTGTCGATCATGGGCGTCTTGAAAGAACGCATGCGGCCGTGGGGGCAAGTGTGGGTGGCCGGCCACACCGAGGAGTGGTCGAAGCCGCTGCTGGCACTCCTGGCCCTGGCACGGTTGGACGAACCGGATCGGCAGTTCGTGTCGAAACTGAAGACGTTTGCCGTCTGGCTCAACGTCGAGGAGAAAGAGAAGCAGGCCCTGCACGCGGCTCTGCGTTGTAGCGATGCGGCGGCGGCAGAGGCGGTCGAAACGGCGCTCGCCTCCCGATTCCGCAAGGACGGCAAGCCCGATTCGCGATTGAAGCTTGTTCGCAATGACGAGTGGGTGACACTACAATTCCGGATCGGAAACGACACCAGCCCGACGCGCCCTTAGCCCGACCGGGGCCCGAGGCAGCAGCGAGGTTCGCTGGGTTCCTCGCTGGCGCGTCGGGCTAAGGGCACGTCGGGCTGGCGTGCCGGTTACTCACTCCCGTGGGGCATTAGTAGCGACGGCCGAAGTCGCGCTGCGGCCGGCTCCCGCCAGCGCCGCCACCACCGCCCTGGCGCGGACGTTCCTCGCGAGGCTTGGCCTCGTTGACCGTCAGCGTGCGGCCCTGGAACTGGGCGCCGTTGAGGGCAGCGATCGCCTCGGCGCCGCCGTCGGCCATCTCGACGAAACCGAAGCCGCGCGAGCGGCCCGTGTCACGGTCGGAGACGACCTGCGCCCGCGTCACATTGCCGAAGTGGCCGAATGCCTCGCGGAGGTCATCGGCGGTGGCCCCGTAGGGCAGGTTTCCAACGTACAGATTCATGCTCATGGTCATCCTTCCCGGGCGTCAGGCCCGGCACAAAAACAGCAGACTCTCACAGCCGCCCGCGGGCGGCACGGAAGGACGGGGCGAACGGAGCGGCAACCACCACACTTCCTCCCGAACAGGTGGACAACTCGTGGGGGGTTGTGCTGGCAACGCAGGCTTGCCGATCTCGGGAAAGCTGTGAGAGGACGACTCAGAGCAGGCAGACCAAGACGGGGCAAAGCACAAAAGCGATCATCTCGCTCGTCAACTTCCGGGGTGGGCACCTACCCAACCCTCATCCGTATTATACCATTGTCCCCACCTGAGTACCTCGTTTTTCCTTGCTTTTCTTCAAAAAAGTTCAGGCAAAGAGGGAGAACTTGGCGCTCCGCGCAATTTCTCGTGCTCCGGCGCGACGGCTCTGCTATTGTGAGGGGCAGCGATCAACCCCTCGACCAGGTCTTGCGAGGACCTCCCATGATGAATCTGACTGCTGGGATCGCGTGCCTCTTATGCCTCCTTGTAGGCTCGGCAGACGAGGACAAGCCGAAAGAACCCCGGCCGGACGGCAAGCCGAGCACGGAGCGGCGCGAAGCGGGGAAGTTTACCTCGAAGGGGGAAATCCTGGCGCGCCGTGGCAAGGACGGGGATTGGGAGAGCGTCCCGGCCGGCGGCATCGTGCGGACGGCCGAGCCGCTGGTTAGCCTGCCGGGTTGCCGGAGCGAACTGCGTCTGAACAGGGGGATCGGTCTGCTGCTGTGGGGCGCCCTGCCCGAGATGCAGTTGCCGTTCCCGCTGCTGGAGAGCGCGGTGATCCTGCACCCCGCGCCGCGCGGCGTGGACGCCGACCTGACGTTGCAGCGTGGCCGCATCTACCTGAGCAACCGCAAGGAGAAAGGACCGGCGCGCGTGCGGCTGCGCTTCTGGAAGGGAGAAACCTGGGACGTCACCCTCGACGAGCCCGGGGCCGTGGTCGGGGCGGAACTCTTCTCCGGCTATCCGCCCGACGGAAAGTTCTCGACCGGCGAGGAGCCGGTCGTGGCCTTCGTCCTCTACGTCGCCAAGGAGAGCGCCGCGGTCAAGGTGGGCTTTAATACCTTCACCGAGCTGAAACCGCCGCCGGGCCGCGGCTTCTTCTACTGGAACAACAAGGGCAGGCTGCTGGGCCCCCTCCGTCAGGAGAAGCCCATCGCCGCCTGGGACCCGGACCAGCGTCTCCCCCGCGAGTTCCGTGAGCTGACCGCGGCGCGCGAGAAGCTGGCCGCCCGAGTGGCAAAGTCGGGCAAGAACGTCGAGGTCAGGCTGCTCGAAGCCCTCGCGAGCGCCAACCCGGCGGACCGAGCGCTGGCCCTGCGTGGCCTGGCGGCCGTCGACCGCCTTGGCGCCCTCGTCGATGCCCTGGGGGATGAGATGCACCCGGACGTCCGCGGTGAGGCCTTCGTGGCGCTGCGCAACTGGATCGGCCGCGGCGAGGAGCAGGCCGGCAAGCTCTACGACCGCAAGAAACGGACCGGCATCCTGGTCGACAAGAAATACCGCGCCGACGAGGCCGAGAGTGTCCTCGAGTTGCTCGACGGGCTTCCGACGCAGGCACTGAAGCAGCCGGAGACCTACGAGGCGCTGATCGCGTATCTGAAGCACCGCCGCCTGGCGGTGCGCGGTCTGGCCTACCGTCACCTGGTCGCCCTGGTCCCCGCAGGGCGCAACATCAAGTACGATCCAGCCGGGGACAGGGAGAAGATCGAGAAGGGTTACCAGGACTGGAAAAAGTTGATCCCCCGTGGCAAGCTCCCGCCGGCCCCGCCTCCGCCCAAGCCCGAGCGCGGGGCCCCGTGATACCGCGTTGCGTTGATTTGTTGCCGTGAGCGGCGCGGCGTTAGCCCGCCGGTCGGCGTTAGCCCGCCGGTCGGCGTTAGCCCGCCGGTCGGCGTTGACCGGCGGGCTAACGCCGCGCCGCTGCCAACGGAGGGCGGCATGGCTTCCTGGATCATCGGCATCGACGAGGCGGGCTACGGCCCGAACCTGGGCCCCCTGGTGATGACGTCCGTCGCCTGTCGCGTGCCGGACGAGCTGGGGGGGGCCGACCTGTGGCAGGCTCTGCGGCCGGCGGTACGACGCTGCGGCGAGTCCGGCAATGCCCCCCTCCTCGTTGACGACTCCAAGGCCGTTTACGGGACGTCGCAAGGCCTGAAAGCCCTGGAGAGCAACGTCCTCGCCACGCTCGCTGCCTGGGCGGTGGAACGTACTGTGTCGCTCGCTGACTACGCCGTGCGCATGTGCCCGGGCTGTGTCGGCGACCTGGACGGCGAGAGCTGGTACACGGGCACGACATTGTTGCCGGCCGAGTCGGAGCGCGATGCCGTCGGCCCGCTCGCCTCGTGCTTCGCTTCGGCGTGCGCCGGCCGGGGCCTCTGCTGGGGGCTGGTGCGGAGCGTGCTCGTCTGCCCGCCGCGCTTCAATGCCTTGCTCGACAAGTGGGAGTCGAAAGGGGCGGTACTCGCTCATGGCCTCACGGAGTTGCTCCGCGTCAATGTGCGTGAGCTGGGGAGAGACGACCCGCTGCACTTTCTCATCGACAAACACGGCGGGCGCAACACCTACGCGGCGATGTTGCAGCACGCCCTGCCCGACGGCATGGTGATCGCGCAGCAGGAGAGCGCCGCCCGCAGCGCGTACCGCTTCCTGGGATCGTCGCCGGAAGTGAGCGTCACCTTTCAGCCGCGTGCGGACGCGGAGCACTTCTGCGTGGCCCTGGCGTCGATGGCCAGCAAGTACCTGCGCGAGCTGCTGATGCTGGAGTTCAACCGTTTCTGGCAGTCGCACGTTCCAGGGCTGAAGCCGACGGCCGGCTATCCCAGGGACGCGACCCGCTATCTCGCCGGCATCCGCCCGGCGCTGGCGAAGCTGAACATCCCCGAGTCGGCCGTCTGGCGCCGGAAATGATCGGCGACCTGGGCACGCTCCCCTTGCAGGGGCGGGGTTGCGGCAAGCGGCGAGCGCTGGCTACAATGCTCAGAGTTTGAGGAATCCACGCCGTCCGCGCCCCGTGGGCGGGAGCCGAACTCCTGGTGTCTGCGTGTCCAGTCCCGCCGTCAAGTCCGAGCCCGCCCCGCGCCGCGTTGTCGTGCTCGGCTCCACCGGGTCGATCGGCACCAGCTGCCTCGATGTCCTCGACCACCTGCCCGATCGTCTCCGTACCCTTGGCCTCAGCGCGCACAGCAGCTGGGAAACCCTCTTCGAGCAGGCCCATCGCCTCCGCCCGCGCTGGGTCGCTGTCACCGACCCCGACGCCGCTCGCACCCTTGACCGTTCGCGCCTGGACGGCGCTTGCCGTCTGCTCACCGGCCCCGACAGTGTCGCTACCCTGGTCACCGATCCCGACGTCGACATCGTCGTCAGTGCCATCGTCGGCTCGGCGGGGCTGCTCGGCACCTGGGCCGCCCTGGAGAAGGGCAAGACGGTCGCCTTCGCCAACAAGGAAACGCTGGTCATGGCCGGGCCGCTGGTGATGGACCTGGCGGCTCGACGCGGCGGCCGCCTGCTGCCCGTCGACAGCGAGCACAGTGCCATCTTCCAGGCCCTGGGCGACACGCCGCCCGAGCAGGTCGAGCGCGTCGTACTGACCGGCAGCGGGGGCCCGTTCCGCGGCCGCAAGGCGAACGATCTCGCCGGCGTCACCGTCGCCGAGGCGCTGCGGCATCCGACGTGGAACATGGGGCCGAAGATCACCGTCGACTCGGCGACGCTGATGAACAAGGCCCTGGAGATTATCGAGGCCCGCTGGCTGTTCGACTTGCCGCCCGAGCGCATCGAGGTGATCATCCATCCCGAGTCGGTTATCCACTCGTTCGTCGAGTTCAAGGACGGTTCGGTACTCGCCCAGCTATCGCCGCCCGACATGCGGCTACCGATCCAGTACGCCCTGACCTGGCCGGAGCGGTTGCCGGGGCCGGCGCGGCGGCTGCCGTGGCGCGAGCTGTCGGCATGGCACTTCGAGCAGCCCGACCACGAAACCTTCCCCGCCCTACAATTGGGGTATGAAGTCGCCCGGCGCGGCGGCACCTGTGGGGCGGTGGTCAACGCGGCCAACGAGGCCGCCGTCGGCCGTTTCCTGGCTGGCGACCTCCGTTTCCTCGACATCGTCCCTGCCTGCCGCGCCGCTCTCGAGAACCACAACTTCAGCGCCAACCCGACCCTGGCCGAACTGGCCGACCTCGACCGTTGGGCGCGACAGGAGGTAGCCTGTTGGACAAGTCTGCGACCCCGGACCGTGACCCGCTCGCCCCGCCGGCCGTGAACTCCGCCGACAACGGCATGCCGACGGCGCCCGCTCCGTCTGCGCCTGCGCCCGCGGCGGCCGCGCCGCCCACGCCGGGGCCGGAGGAAACTCCGCCCGAGGTGCCGCTCACGCCGATGGGCTGGCTCGCCCAGAACGCCATCTACCTCGTCATCCTCGCAGCGCTGGTCATCTGGATCGTCAGCAGCTTCGGCTGGGAGGGACTGCCCAGCGCGGGCCTGACCATCCTTGGCATCGGCTTCATCATCTTCATCCACGAGCTGGGCCACTTCCTCGTCGCCAAGTGGTGCGATGTCCACGTGCTGACCTTCAGCATCGGCTTCGGCCCGGCCCTGCCTGGCTGCAGTTTCAAGCGGGGCGAGACGACGTACAAGCTCAGCCTGCTGCCCCTGGGCGGCTACGTCAACATGGTCGGCGAGGGCAGCGACGCCGACGAGAGCGAGGACTACCCGCGTTCGTTCAAGAACAAGAGCGTCGGCCAGCGCATGGCGATCATCTCGGCCGGCGTGATCATGAACGTGATCTTCGGCATTGTCTGTTTCATCTTCGTGTTCCGCACGCACGGGGTGGAGCGGACGGCGGCCAACGTCGGCGTCGTCGATCCTGGCTCGCCCGCCTGGATCGAAGGGGTGCGCTCAGGCGAGAAGATCGTTAGCATCGGCGACAACGGCAAGCCGTTCTTCGAGGACCTGCGCGCGGTGGTCGCACTGTCGGGCCCGGACGAGGTGATCCGCTTCGGCCTCATCGATCCCTACCACGCCAATGCGGAGATCAAACGTGGGCTGCAGCCGAAGCGCGGCGCCAGCAACATGAACCCGGTCATCGGCGTCGGCAGCCTCAGTCGTCTCGAACTGCCTCCGCGGCGCGACCGCAAGGCGATGAAAATACCTTACCGCCCCGGCAGTCCAGCGGCGGCGGCGCGCGTCCTCCACCTGGGGCCTGGTGACCGCGTCCTGAAGGCCACCGACCCGGACAACCCCGAGCGGCTTACCACCCTCGACGTCAGGCTCGGTCTTCTGGGCGGTGGGGTTGGAATGGGTGTCCTGGGTGATCGGTGGTACGACGACTTCTCCCATCAGTGGTACGACGAGTTCTCCCGGCGCCTGCTGGCGCTGTCCGGCGAAGAGGTGAGGGTCGTCGTCCGCCGCAAGGGGGAGAAAACGCCGGAGACGGTGTCGACAACCGGCTTCGAGTTTGGGGACACCATCGTCGGCATGACCGACCCGCGGGCCGCGATCAAGGCCGAGGCTTACGACCCGTTCCAGGTCAGCGTGCTGCCACGCGACCCGCGCTCCGACGGCAACTGGCGCGACCCGATCGAGTTCCGCCGGCGCCTGAAGAAGCTAGCCGGCAAGCCCGTGGTCATCCAGGTGCGCCGCGAGGGCGCCGCGGATAGCGACCTACTCGTCAACCTGTTCGTCCCAGCCGCTTTCCATCTTGTCCTGGGAGCGCGCATGAAGATGGGCGAGGTGGCGGCGGTGCGGAAGGACTCACCGGCGGCGAAGGTCGGCCTCGTGGCGCGCAACACCGAAGAGAACAAAGACGGCGACATCATCCGCGGCGTGCGCATGACCGGCGAGGGCGGCCAGCTGCTATTCGCCGCCGGCGAGGCGCAGCTGGGCAAGCTGCCCAACAGTCTGCCCGCGCTTGATGGGACCGTCCAGCCGCTCGATCCGGTCCGCCTGCCCGAGCAGTTGGCGGCCGCGGCCCATCGTCACGCCGGTCCGAAAAAGGTGACCCTGATCGTGCCGCGCCCGGACGACAGCCACGAAACGACGAGCCGCGCCCTGCCCGCGATGTCCTGGGACGAGAGCTGGGACGACGCCAACGAGGCCCTGCTGTATGCCTCGTCGCCCTTGTCGATCCCGCAACTCGGGATTGCCTACTGGGTGACCAGTCACATCGACGAGGTCGAGAAGGGTTCGCCAGCGGCGTGGGCGCGGCGGCTGGTCAAGGAGCAGGATCGCGTCCACGAGTTGGTCCCCGACGCCCTCAAGCCGGGTGATGTGATCTACCAGGTCCGCTGGCGCGAGAACCTGCCCGGCGAGCCAAAACGCTGGGGTAGCTGGCACGAGTTGAAGACCAAGCGCGGCAAGGAGGAGGTCTACGAACGCTGGGCGTCGGCCTTCCTCTCCACGCAGGGCCGGGGCGGGCGACTGGTCCAGTTCGGCATTCGCCGCGACGGCGAGGAGATCAAGGAGCCGTTCGAGGTGTTCCTGGGCACGGACACGAGCTGGCCGCTGGAGGGCCAGGATCGCGGCCTGGTCCTGATGCCCGACATCCACCTGGAGCGGGCCGCCGGTATGGGTGAGGCCCTGCGCTACGGGGTCCAGGAGACCTGGCGCTTCATCACCAACATCTACCTGGGACTGTCGCGCGTCATCACCGGCCGCGTCTCGACGGAGACCTTCGGCGGGCCGATCGAGATCGTCTCGACGACGTTCCTGCTGGCCGGCGACGACGTCTACAAACTCTTGATCTTCTTGGCGGTGCTGAGCATCAACCTGGCGGTGGTGAATTTCTTGCCGATCCCGCTCCTGGATGGCGGGCACATGGTCTTTCTGATCTACGAGAAGTTGCGCGGCAAGCCGGCGTCGGAGCAGGTGCGGGCGATCGCCACTTACATCGGCCTGGCGATGCTGCTGACGCTGATGGTGTACGTGTTCTACCTCGACATCAAACGGCGCATCCTGGGCTGACCAGCAATCATGAAGGATGAAGGATGAAGAAGGAAGGATGAAGGGAAGACAGACCTCTCGTCGTTCCTCCTTCCTCCTTCCTCCTTCCTCCTTTCCCTTGGAGGAGGGCAAGCCGATGACCAAGCCGAACCCGCGGCACGGCGAGCACGTTCAGCGCGACAAGCCGGCCGCCGGCAAGGTCGACGGGTCCACGGCGATCACGCCGGTCCGGAGCGAC
Organism: Planctomycetota bacterium; assembly: GCA_016177925.1. Lineage (GTDB taxonomy): Bacteria > Planctomycetota > Planctomycetia > Gemmatales > Gemmataceae > JACOUH01. The sequence continues at coordinate 11,365 of JACOUH010000143.1, forward strand.
CCGCCGGCCGCGCAGGAAGTGGAGACGCCGTCGCAAGAGCCGGCGATGGCTCAGAAATACTGGATCGCCATTCTCTTCTGGGCCGCCGGCTTTGGCCTGATGCTTCTCTACGAGGTGATCGCGTTCATCTGGGGAAGCTGACCGCGAAGCCGCTGGTCTGGCTCCCGTTGTTGGCGACCGGGGGGTGTGAACCCCCCGGTACGACTTGAGCGGGGGGTGTGAACCCCCCGGTACGACTTGACCGGGGGGTTCACACCCCCCGCTCGCCCGTGTACGCCTTGACGCCCCTGGTGGCGGCGGCTATCTTCCTGCCATCGTTCCCGCCCTCCCGATTGCGAGAAGTTTCCCCATGCATCTGGTGGACCCCGACATCCTGGCCGACGCCCAAGGGCTGTCCCCCGCGGTCTGTGCCGGTGGCATGGCGCTGGGGGTGGTGCTGTGGCTGTTCGGCGGGCGCGGCCATCGCTTCTGGCTGGTGCTGCTGATCACGCTCGGCGCCGGCATCTACGGCCTGTCGGTCGCCGAGGCCTACGCGGTACAGCCGCTGGTGGGGGGGCTGCTGCTCGCCGTCGCCGCGGGGGCGCTGGCGCTGTCGCTGATGCGCGTGCTCGCCTTTGTCGGGGGCGGAGTCGCCGCCTGCCTGGCGGCCGAGCACAGCATGCCGGGCTGGGACGAGCCGTTCGTCTTCTTTTTTGTCGGCGGCTTCCTCGGGCTGTTCCTGCTCCGCTTCTGGATGATGGCGCTGACCAGCCTGGCCGGGACCCTGCTGACGACCTATTCCGGTCTGTGGCTGCTCGACTCGCTCGGCAAGCTCGACGCGATTGCCCTGGGCAGGGACAAGCCGGTACTACTCGACTGGGCCTGCGGCGGGGCCGCCGTCATGGGCCTGTTGCTGCAGTTCGCCCTGGAGCGGCGCCGGCGCAAGAAAAGTCTGGAAAAGTCAGACGACGACGAGGAGAAAGCGCCTTGGACTCGCCTCCTGTGGCCCTTTACCGCCGCCGAACCCCCGAAGAAGGGCCGCAAGGCCGCCTGACGAAATCCACGAGTCTCCGTACCGAGAACCGACATCATGTGGCGCCGCTTTTTCCGTCTGACCACCGCCCTCCTCCTCTGGGTCGCCTGTGCCGCGCCGGCCCTCGCCCAGCCCCCGCCCCAACCCCCGCCCCCGAAGCCGCCCGAAGAGGACGCCACCGAGGTCGGCGTCACCAACGCCCCGGCCTACGCCGTTGCCCTCCTCTCGAGCCTGCTGGTTCTGCTGATCGTCTGCAAACCGAGCCGGAAGTCGTGAACGGAATGCCTATCCAGGAGATGCCTCATGACGACCGCCCCGAACCTCCTCGACCTGCTCGCCTTGTCGCGCCGCATCATCGCGGGCGGGGACGTCACCCATGCCGAGGCGCTCGTCCTGTTCAGCCTGGAGGGCGAGGACGTCTACGACCTGTTCTACGCCGCGCACAAGGTGCGCCGCCATTTCCACAGCAACCGCGTCACCTTCTGCAGCATCCTGCCGACGAAATTCGGCAACTGCTCGGAGGACTGTAAGTTCTGCGCCCAGAGTGGGCACTACGACACCGGCATCACGCCGCACACCATGATGGATGCCGCCGAGGTAGCGAAGGCGTGTGCCGATAGCCGCGACAAGGGTGCCAGCGCCTTCGGCATCGTCAACAGCGGCCGCGGCCCTACCCAGCGTGAGTGGCCGAAGATCATGGAAGCCGTCCACGCCATGAAAGACGTCGACGGCATCTGCCACTGTGCCACGCTCGGCCGGCTGACCGAGGATCAAGCGCGCGACCTGAAAGCGGCCGGTGTCCGCCGCATCAACCACAATCTGGAGACGTCAAAGGAGTTTTATCCGCAGATCGTCACGACCCACGCCTGGCAGGAGCGCGTCGACACGGTGCGCCTCGCCCAGCGCGTCGGCCTGGAGACGTGCTGCGGCTGCATCTTCGGCATGGGGGAGTTGATCGAGGATCGTGTCAGTGTCGCGTTCAGCCTGAAGGAGCTGAACCCCAACGTCGTGCCGCTGAACTTCCTTTTCCCGATCCCCGGTACGCCGTTGGAGGACGCCCCGCGGCTGCGTCCCCTGGAGATCCTGAAGATCGTGGCCGCGATGCGACTGATTCTGCCGCGCCAGGACCTCAAGGTTGCCGGCGGCCGCGAGAAGAACCTGCGCGATCTGCAGAGTTGGATCTTCTACGCCGGGGCGACCAGCGCACTGATCGGCAATTACCTGGCGACCTACGGCCGGCCGCACCACGAAGACCTGCAGATGATTGAGGACCTCGAACTGAGCTGGCACGAGGATCGCGTCGGCGACTCCGATCCGTCCGTTGCACAGCCGCCGGCCGACCGGCCCGCGCCGCCAGTGTGGGGGTTGCCAGTCCTGTCTTAGCCCGACGCGCCAGCGAGGTTCGCTGTCTGCCTCGCTGGCGCGTCGGGCTAATCAGCCCTACTTTGTGGCGAAGAGGGCATCGATCCGTTCGTCGCTCATCTTCTCCTCGCCCTGCGCCGGGTTGACGACTAGGGCCGTCCCGTTCGGTGTGATCCAGACGAGGAGCCGGCCGAGCTGGAAGACCTCCTTCAGTTCGGGGTGCCGCTCCAACATGCGGAAGTACGCCTCGCTCAGCGCCTTGACAGTGACGGTCGTCATGCCGGCCTTGTAATCATCGTCGACCCAGCCTCCCCCCACTTGCAAACAGGTCCGGCCGGCGGCGCGCCGTGAGGTGGCCTTGGCGAGGCGATTCTCGTTCCGCAGTGCGTCCAGTTGCACGGCAAAGTCGACGCCTTCCTTGCCCGCCTGCGGCAGCGGGGCCGTCGTGGTCGGGTCGAACAGGCGCGTCTTCGGCAAACTGACGAAGACGGGATCGGTGCGGTTCTGGGTGCCGAGGCCGCGGACGCTGAGGCGCGACAGGAGCGGCCGGCCGGGCGATTCCTCGCTCTCGGGGATGCCGATCTCGGCGCGGGACTTGCCGCCACGCTCGAAGATGCGAAGGGGGTTGCCTGGAGGGGCGGGGGGCGGCGGGGCCGCCGCGCTCACGGGCGCCGGGCTACCGGGGGCAGGGGCTGTCATCGCCGGGGCATAGTTGATCCTCGGGGCCGACTGCGGCACAGAACTGGCGATGGGAGCGTTCCCGGTGGCCATGCCTTGGAAAGACTGATACCCGGCGCCGAGCGTGTAACCGTTGAGTATACCTGCGCCGGCCGGCACCGGCAGCGGCGCGTTGACAACCGGAGCGACGGGGGCCACCGTGTCGGGCACGAGGAGGTAGCTCGTGTACGGCGTCGCGATGCCGTGCTTCTTTGCCAGTCGCACGACCTCGTCGACCAGTTCCTTCTTCTCGCCGTGACTGCGGATCTCGTCGAGCAGATAGCCAACCTTGCGCCGCGCCCACAGGCCCTCAACGAACGCCTTGTCCTCGGACGTCTTCTCGGGGAACTCGACCTTGTAGATGAACTCGCGACCTTCCTTGTCCGCCTTGCCCGTCAGCGCCAGGGCGGCGTGGCCGTGGCCGTGGTAGCGTCCCAGCACGATGAGCTGCCCGGCGTGGAAGAGGTCCGGGAACTTGGTCGGATACATCTCGGATAGCTTGACTTCCTTCGTGCAGACCAGTTTCAGGTCGGTCAGGACGGGGTGGCTGATCTTGCTGTAGAGTCCGCCGACCTTGACCTCGATGTCCTCCTGCGGGCGGACGTAGGTGCTGACCGAGCGCGTCTGGTCGGCGAGCTGGTCGAGCAGGGCGGCGTTGACGTCGTCGCCGACGCCGAAGGTGAAGATGCGCGTGTTCGTGTTGTTGCGGTGGGTGACGTTCGCGAGGATTTTCGCCGGGTCGCTCTCGCCGATGGTCGGCTGGCCGTCCGTGAAGAAGACCACGGTGAAGTTGCGATCAGAGCCGGCGGGGCGAGTGTCCAGCGCCGCGGCAAGGGCGTCGTTGATGGCAGTGCCGCCGTTCGCGTCCAGCTCGTCGACCCACTGTCTTGCCTTCTTCACGTCCTCCGGGGTGACGGCCGTCAGCCCGTCGGTAAAGCGGTTGACCGTCGTCGCGAAATTGAGGACGGCGAAACGGTCGTGCGGCTTGAGACTGTCGAGGCAGAACTTGAGGGCCTTCTTCGCCTGCTCCATCTTGGGACCGGCCATGCTGCTGGACGTATCGAGGACGAACACCATGTCGCGCGGCACCTGCTGCGATTTCGACAGCTCCGCGCGCGGCGACACGAGCAGCATGAAGTAGCCGTCCTTGTGTTTGTCGGGCCGATAGGTCAGCATGGTCAGCCCGATGTCCTTGCCGCCCAGGCTGTAGTAGAGCTGCAAGTCCTTGTCGAGCGTGCAGCGCTCGCACTCGAAGGCGATGTGCGTCTCATGGTCGCCGTGCGGCGTCACCTTGACCGCGTGCGTCGGCGAGTAGACGTTATGCACCTTCTGCTCCGACTTCAGCGTCGCGTGAAGACTGAATGATTCGAGCACTTCTGCCGCCTTGCCTTCGGTCTTCAGTGGGTAGACATACTCGCACAATCCGTTCTCGCAGGCGCCGACCGCGGTGAAGGTCAGGGTCAGCTTCTGATCACCATGAGCCGGCACGGGGTAGACGCGCAACTTGAGCAGGTTGCTGCCGACGTACTCGAGCAGGCCAGGGTCCTGCAGACGGCGGACGATGTCGGTGTAGACCTGTCGTGCCTTGTCGGCCTCGACCAGTTCGCCCTTGACCTCCTTGCCGTCGAGCCACATGGCGAAGCGGTTGACGCTGGCGCCCTTGGGCACGGGGAAGATATAGGTCGCCTCGAGGGCGCGGTCAGTATGGTTGCGGAAGACCTGGGTCACTTTCGTGGTCGACACCTGCTCGACGAGGCTCACCTCAACGTGATGACTGACCATCGCCAGGGGCGGGGTGGCCGAGTCGGTGGGAATGAGGAAGCCACTGGCCTGGACCGAGCCGGCCCAGAGCAGGCCCACGCAGAGGACGGGAAGGCATCGGGACATGCACTTTCCTTCTCTTGAAAGGGGTGGAAGAGGAAGTCACACGCTCAGACGAGGAAGCGTCGAACCGGGATCGGGGATGGCAGAAGCTGAGGCGGCGCGAGATCGGGGCCCGCCGGCGCCGCTTCCGGCGGACAAGAGCGGTCGGGCCTATAACGCGCCGCCGCCCGCCAGACAAGACCATCCGCCAGCCGTTGACGGGGCGTAGGTGGCTGCGTACTATTAGTGTAGAAATGACATTTACTCGGATCGCAAAGGCTCCCATCGAGCAGGAGGTCGCCATGTTCGGCTGGCGTTACATCAAGGTTTCGCCCACGACGTTCGTCATGCAGTTCGTCGGCGGGCGCGTCAAGCGTGAGGGGACGGGGCTGTCGTTCTTCTACTTCGCGCCGCGGTCGACGCTGGTGGCGGTGCCGGTCGGCAGCACCGATGTGCCGTTCATCTTCAACGAGACGACGGCGGACTTCCAGGCGGTGACGGTGCAAGGACACCTGACCTTCCGCGTCGTCGACCCGCGGCGGCTGGCGACGCTGCTCGACTACAGTGTCAAGCCCGGCGGCGGATACCAGAGCG
>JACOUH010000144.1 GCA_016177925.1 Planctomycetota bacterium
GCCGCTTGCGGCTTCGCGTTCGCCGGTCCTGGGAGGGGATTCCTCCCCTCCCAGGACCGGCGAACGCGAAGCCGCAAGCGGCGGTCCCTGTTTGCTCGACGTTGCAGGTCAAGGCGTCCAGTCCGTGTCCCCTGTCACGGACTCGCAGAATGCGGCCAGCAGCCGCGCTGCGTTGTCGAGGTCGTCGAGGCTGACCATCTCGACCGGGCTGTGCATGTAGCGGTTCGGGATGCCGAGAACACCGGTCGCGACGCCCTCGCGGGTCAGCTGCATGGCGTTGGCATCTGTACCCGTTGCCCGCGGCGCGCCACGCACCTGGACCGGGATCTCGCGAGTCTTCGCGGTCGACTGCAACAGGTCGAAGACGCGCGGATTAATGTTCGGGCCGCGGAAGATCGTGGGCCCCTTGCCCAGGCGGATGTCGCCGACCTGTTTCTTCTCCCCGTTGGGTGTGTCAGTGGCTTGACAGACGTCGACCGCAATGCCGACCTGGGGATGGGCCCCATAGGTGCTCGTCGTTGCCCCGCGCAGGCCGATCTCCTCCTGAACCGTCGACACGCAGAAGATCGCCGCCTGAAGCTTGCGGCCGTCCAGCAGCCGCAGCGCCTCCATGACCGTCCACAGGCCGACCTTGTCGTCCATGCCGGGGGCGCTGGCCAGGTTGTTGCGAAGGGGACGGAAGCCAAGCTCGAAGGTGATCGGGTCGCCAGGTGTCACCAGCGACTCCGCCTCCTTGCGGTCGATAACGCCAATGTCGACCCAGACATCGGTAAACTGCGGCGTCTTGTTGCGCTCGTCGTTGTTGAGCAGGTGCGGCGGTTTGCGGCTGATCACTCCCAGGACTGGGCCGGCCTCGGCCCACACCGTCAATTTCTGGCCGAGGAGGATCTGCATGTCCCAGCCGCCGATCGGCTGGACGTAGAGAAAGCCATTGTCGTCGATGTGCTGGACCATCAGGGCGATCTGGTCGCAGTGGCCGGCGAGCATAATGCGCGGATGCCCTTCTGGATTGCGCACCGCCATAACGTTACCGTGGCGGTCCGTCCGCACGTCGTCCGCGAGGGGTCGGGCCCATTCACGGACGACTTCCTGAACGGGCCGCTCGAAGCCGGATGGACTGGGGGTTTCGAGGAGACGCTGGAGAAACGAAAAGGAGTCGTCGCGCATGGTCGTCTGGGGTGTTGAGGGGCGGTCCGCGCCGCCGGTGCAGGATGCCTGGCCGGTCGCCAGGTCATGCCTTCAGGCTAGCAGGCAGACGGCCCCTCAACAACCGCGGCGGGCTCAGCGAACGGAAGAGCCCGCGTCGCGCCACTCGGTAAACAAACGAGGGGTGCCCTGGTCTCCCTGCCAGAACAGTCGGAGTGCCGTGCGCTCGTCGAGCCAGCCGTAACCGGTGACGCCCGCCTCGTCGCCCTCGCGGACCATCCAGCATCCGACGGTCGCCAGCATCCGGCCCCAGACAGCATCGAGCGCCCTGACCCGCTCAGCCGGTTGCGCCGGGCGGTCACCGGACCGCACGTGCCGGGCAAGAATGCGGGCGGCCTTGCCTTGCTCGAACCAGACAAAGATCGCCTCAATCTCGCCGCCTCCCCTGGGAACGAGAACGAGCGGGTCGTCTCCTTCCTTCCTCTGCACGGTCCCCTTCCAGCCCCCGATAATCGCCTCCCGCGTCTCGCCGAGCTGGCACCCAGAGACGCCACGTGGGCAAAACGCGAGCAGTGCCAACGCCACGCCGTCGGGCTGGTCCTGGGGCCGATCAAGAAGGACCCACTCGACACCGTTGGCCGAGCGCTCGAATGTCATTATCGTGAGGTCGTCAAGCCATCGGCTTCGACTTCCGTTGGTGGCAACCTCGCCCGGCCGCAGCCCAGCCCAGCGCGACGGTGACTCCGCGGTCTTGCCGTATTTCTCACGCAGCCGGGCCAACAGGTCCGGGTTGCTCTGAGCTGTCGTCTCGAACAGAAGCAGACGCAGTTCGGCGACGCGCCCGTCGGGGCCAAAGCGGACGAGGACCTGCCGGGGCAGGAACGAACCCCGAGCCGTCGGGTCACTGGGGAAGATATGCCGGAGCCCGAAGGGCTCTTTTGTCGCCCGCGGCAATCGCTTCTCCGCTTCGGAACGCGACATGCCGAGCACCACCGGGACCGGGTCGAGACCACGCGGAAGAAACGTCCACAGCTTACCGGCCGCGAACCGGTTTGCTCGTTGAGCGAGGTCGAACGCCGAGGCATCGGCTCGGGCGGCGCTGCTTCGATTGCTCGCCTCGAACTCGTACCCCTTGCTCTCGGAATTGGGTACACGGAAGACGTAGCGGGTCTTTGTGTCCTCCCAGGTGAAGGCAAGGTGTCCGCCCTGGTCATCGTTAACCGGCTCGACCGTCCCGAGGCCGAACTGGCTGAAGAGCGGGCCGACCACAGCGTGAAAGGCACCGCCCTCTGGTGTGCTCCTCAGAAACAGACGCTCGGTCGACGGCGAATCCTTCGAGCGCGCCAGGGTTGCTTCCTGGAGGTCGTGGACGCCGAGAGGATGCCGGAGCAGGCTGAGCGACTGAGACTGCGTGACCGTGAGGATATCGGCGAGGCGATCGGGAGCGAGACGGAGGCGATTCTGCTCGAACGAGGCGTCGAGGTGAACTCCGCCGAAATCCCGCCCGAGCCCAGCCATTTTGTCCGGCGCCCCTTCTCTCCTGAAGCGGACCAGCGCGCCGATCCTGCTGTTCGTCACACAAACCAGCACCTGGCAAGCCTGGCCGCGCCGCGTATACGTCGCCTGACGCACTCCCGCGGCCTCCTTTCCCTTGACCCCGGTCAGGCCGCGTTCTTCCAAATCGTGAAGGACGTCGGCCGGGGAGGGGAGTGTCACGCTCAGCTTCGGCCGGTACGTGAGGACGATCTCGCGCACTTGCTCGGCGTCGTCAAACAGGGCGGCGACTGCCTCGATGCCCTTGCGCGGGACCGGTAGTCCCGACAGGTCCAGCGCACGAGCGAGGTTCGTCGCCACGACCCACCGGCCCTCGGACTTGCTGCCCCAGAGACGATCGAGCACGGGACGAGGTGCCCCGGGGTTCAAGACAAGGTCCCCCGACGGCGTTTCGCCCCACGCCGACAGGGCTTCGCTTGCTTGCCGAGCCAGGTCGGTCTGCCCGTCCTGTTCCCATGCCAGCCGCGCTGCCTGGAGGGTACGCTTTCCCATCGGGAGCAGCGCGGCGGCAAGCGGGCTCCCACGTTCCTTGGTGCTGAACAGTTTCTGGAGTTGCTTGTGAATCGACGCGATCTCGGCGCCGCTTTCGGGGGTTCCCTGGATCAGACGGAGTTGCAGCCACTGGAGCGTCCGGGCGGCCAGGCGCGACCACTCGGCGGGATAGTTGCGGTCGTAGAGACTGCGATGAAACGAAGCGAGCTTCTCGAAGTCATCCGGGCCAGACAGTTGCCGGGCGGACTCGAGGTCGCCGTGGCGAGCCAGGTGCCAGGCGAGAGCGGCATCCTTCGCTCCCGGCTTCACGTAGGGGGGCAAGCTGATCCGGGACAGGGCTGACCAGGTTGCTTCCTGCCAGATCGGCACGAGAATCGGCACCCTCAGCGTGGCGAGGAACTGCCGGTCATCGCGGGTTCGGGAGAGGTCGAGTTCCTCCAACCGGACCTTCTCCGCCCACTCCCTCTCCAGCTCCGCCAGTTGCTCGCGTGACTGCCCGAGCCACTCATCGACGCGGACCTTGATTCCCGTATCCGACGCGTCCTGGTTGCTCTCCTCCGGCGCGTCGCCCTTCCCACATCCGGCGAGGAACAACACCCCCGCCAGCAGCATAACTCGTGACATTCGCATCCCCTTTGCGCAGTCCCAGCGACCAGTTCACGGACGGGACCTGCCACAACTATAGAATGCGATTTCCGACGAGGCCGAGGACGATCGGAATAACCGAACCCTGCACTCCCGCTCATTGCCGCAAAAGCAAGCGAGCGTCGAAGGGAAGTGGAAACAGATCTTTCAATCGATAGCGGCCCGTCTCCTGGGTCAGGTTGCCGAGGATGATTTCGAGGTCGCCACCGAACTCCCAGAGCAACTGACGACAGGCCCCGCACGGCGGCGTCGGGGATTCCGTGTCGGCGACAATCGCGATGCGGCGAAAAGTCCGGTGCCCTTCCGAGATCGCCTTGAACAGAGCAACGCGCTCTGCGCAAACCGTCAAGCCGTAGGTCGCGTTCTCGACATTACACCCCGTGATTACCACGCCCTCCGTCGTCTCCAGGGCGGCGCCCACCTGGAACTTCGAGAAGGGAGCATATGCGTGGAGTCGGGCCGAGCGAGCGGCTTCCAGCAGCGGGGTGGCGTCTGTGCTCATCTCTGTTACTCCCCGGGATCATGCATCAGCAAACCGGCCAGGCTCGCGTTGACCAGGGTCACGAGAAAGCCGACGAAGAGGGCCTTCCCTCCCAGCCGCGCCAGGTCGTGCCGCCGACCGGGCGCCATCCCCCCGATGCCCCCGAGTTGAATGCCGATCGACGCAAAGTTGGCGAACCCCGTCAGCGCAAAGGTCGCCAGAAAGCGGCCGCGCGGGCTCAGCGCCTCGCCATACTCCTTGAAGCGCGTGAAAGCGACGAACTCGTTCAGCACCAGCTTCGTCCCCAATAGGTCCGCCACGCGCGGAACGTCGTCGCCCGACAGCCCCATGAGGAACGCCACCGGCGCGAACAGCACCGAGAAGATCCGTGCCAGCGAGAGGTCGGGGTGAATCAGGCCGAGCACGGAATTGACCAGGGCAATCAGGGCAATGAAGGCGATCAGCATGGCGGCGACGTTGAGCGCCAGGTGCATCCCATCAGAAGCACCGGAAGCCGCCGCGTCGATCACGTTGGCGTGCGGTTTCTCAAGGGTCGGCTTGATGTCGCCGCCCGTCTCGGGCCTCTCCATCTCGGGAAGCATCAGCTTGGTCATGTAGAGAGTGCAGGGCGACGCCATGATGCTCGTCGTCAGGATGGCGACCGGGTCGGCGCCCATGCCGATGTAGACCGCCATCAGCCCGCCGGAGATGTGGGCCATGCCGCCAACCATTAGCGCCAGCAACTCCGATCGCGTCATGCGCGGGACGTACGGTTTGACGATCAGCGGGGCCTCGGTCTGACCCATGAACACGCTGGCCGTCACCGACACCGTCTCGGCGCCGCTGGTCTGCATCAGGTAGCGCATCACCCGGGCGACGAGGGCGACCAGCCACTGCAACACCCCAAAGTAGTAGAGCACCGAAAAGAACGACGAGACGAAGATGATCGTCGGCAGCGCGGTGAAGGCGAAGACGAATCCGTTGTTCTTGCCGAAGGGTTTCTCCATCGCCTTGGGGTCGGCGAGCACGCCAAAGACGAATTGCGCTCCCTCAGCGGAGAACTCGAGGAACTTCTTGACGACCTGCCCTGCCGACTCGAAGGCCTTGTAACCGAACTCTACCTGGGTCACGAACAGGGCCAGCGCCAGCTGCAGGGCGAAACCCCAGACGAGGGTTCGCGGATTGACGGCACGCAAGTTCGCGGAACACATCGCGGCCAGGCCAATGAAACACAGGATTCCCGCCGCCGCCTGACCCCGTGTTCCGATCCCGCCGCGCGCCAGAAATGCGCCTCCAGCCAGCAAGACGATCGCTGTTCCGATTGCCAAGCGCCACGAGAAAGGCATCGGGGCAACAGAGGGGAGAGCGGCCGGCGGGACGGCGACCCGGTCCGGTGGTTCGGCCGCAGCAGCCGGCGGTCCTGGGGGGTCCGGACGGTTGTCTGTTTCCATCGGCTCACCTCTCCGGCATCTCAAGGATCAGTTGAAGCGGGCAAGATCATCTCACGGAGCGAGAGGACTACCCAGAGCGGGGCTTTGCGTTGACTTTTTCGACCAGGGCAACTACGCTCAAGATGATATGAATTTCTTCGGAGGCGAAGTGTACCTCCTGACGCGACTCCTGTTCCTCATCCTGGGACTGCGGTTGCTCATGCCGCACGGAGTCTGCGTCTGCCACCTGCTCGACCATCGCCAGCCCCAGCCGGCCGAGAGCGAAGACATCCCGGCAACGCCCGAAGAGGATGAAGACGAGCACTCGCCAAGTTGTCCCGCCTCGAAGACCGCCGGCGACTACCTCTCCGCTCCCTGCTGCGGACTTCCCGCCCCGCCCGCTCTGCCGGCCATCCCGATTCTTCCTGAGCCGCGTCTTCTCTCTTCACTGCCGGAAGCGGCCAACCTCGCCCCGTTTCTTCTCGTACCCGAACCGCCTCTCTATCTGACACTGCGCGCACTGCTGATCTAGACGACCCTTCGCGGTCTTCCCCCGTCCCTTCCTCGACTCTTTTCAACCTCATGCTGGCGCGAACGAGCCGCGCCGGGAGGCACCCATGCGTCTGTGGAATGCCGTGATCGCTTGCGCGGCCCTCGCCGTCTCGTCGGCCGCCGTCGCGGTTGTCGTGCTCACCTATGACCACTGGAAACATTTGCTGCCAACCCCCAAGGAACAGAAAGAGACCCCGAAAGAATCCGACAAGGCTGACGACAGCGTGCCGGTCAGCCCGCAGGCCCAGGCGAGCCTGGGGCTCGAAGTGCGGCCGCTGAAGCCGACCTCGTACTGGCGCAAGCTCCCGTTGCCCGGCCAGGTGGTCGAACTGCCCGGTCACAGCGATCGCATCGTCACCTCTCCGGTAGCGGGCATCGTCCAGCGGGTCTACCACGCCCCGTGGGAAACCGTGCGGCCGGGCGAGAGACTGTTCACGCTTGGCCTGGTCAGTGAGTTCCTGCAGGCGAGCCAGAGCGGTCTCTTCAAGGCCCAGCGCGAGTTGGAGACGGTGTTGAAACAGAAGGCCAGTCTCCAGGAGGCCGACCGCCAGGGAGGAGCCGTCTCTCCCGCCAAGTTCCTCGAAGTGGAGCTGCAGGAAGGCCGGCTCGAAGCGGCGATCCGCGGCCATCGCTTCGAGCTGGCCGCGCGCGGTCTGACGCCCAAGGAGATCGACCGCGCCGCCGCGGGCGACTTCGTCTCTTCCCTCGACCTCTTCGCTCCCCGAGAAGTCGGACACGCCAAGGAGGGAACATCTTCCCATGCCGGGCACGACCTCTACGAGGTAGAGGAGATGAAGGTAAAGGTCGGGCAACAGGTGAGGGCCGGGCAACCCCTATGCACGCTGACGTTTCACCACCAGCTTGCAGTCGAAGGCCACGGCTTCAAGAGCGAGGTGCCGCTCTTGGAGAGGGTCGCCCGGGCCGGCACCCTCCTGGAGGCCGAATGGCTCGACGAGGCGGGCAACGGCTGGCCGCCCTATCCGGACAAGCTGCGGGTCCGCACTCTCGCCAACGTCGTCGAAACGCGGAGTCAGACCGTGCCGTTCTATATTCCGCTGACCAATCAGTTTCGTGAATTCGACCGCGACGGCAAGACCTACCGCATCTGGCGCTACCGGCCCGGGCAGCGCGTGCGGCTGTTCATCCCGGTTGAGGAGTTCCGCAACATCTTCGTCCTGCCGCGCGACGCGGTCGCCCACGATGGGCTGGAGAGTTACGTCTTTCGCCAGAACGGTGATGTCTTCGAGCGCCGGCCGGTCAAAGTCGTATACGAAGACCGTCGTTTCACCCTCGTGGCCAACGACGGCAGCATCACCCAAGGACACAACGTCGCCATCAACAACGCAGCCGCCTTGAACCGCTCACTCAAGACGCAGGCGGGAGAGAGTGGCGGGCACCACCACCACCACTAACGGCCGGTTTCCACAAGGGGCGAGCGGGGGCTGGGGCACCCGCGCGAGCGGGTCCGCCCCCGGTACGGCGAAGCACCGGGGGGGTTCACACCCCCCGCTCGCCGGTTTTTCAGAGGAGCCCATGCTCAACGCGATCATTCGCTTCTCGTTGCGCTATCGGCAACTGATCGTTGTCTGTAGCCTGGTGTGCCTGGTCTGCGGAGGCTATCTTTCGGCACGGTTGCCTATCGACGTCCTCCCTAACCTGGACCGCCCACGGGTCGTCGTCATGACCGAGTGCCCCGGCCTGGCGACCGTGGAAGTCGAGACCCTGGTCAGCTTCCCCCTCGAGGCAGCCGTCCTCGGGGCGACCGGCGTGCGCGACGTCCGCAGCCAGTCGGCCGCGGGGCTGTCGATCGTCACCATCGAGTTCGACTGGAACGCCGACATTCACCGGGCACGCCAGGTCGTGCAAGAACGCCTCAGCGCCGTCCAGCAGGATCTGCCGGCGGGGATAAGACCTCAGATGGCCCCCATCAGCTCCATTTTAGGGCAAATCATGGTCGTCGGCGTCTACAGCCAACCCGGGCCGCGCGATGGCGAACTGGCGCCGATTGGCGCGACGGAAAACTGGGCGGAGCTGCTCTACCGCCCCGAAGAGGGGGTGGTCAGCGTGTTCCTCTGGCAAAGGGGATCGCGTGAATCCGTCAAGGGGTGGAAGCCCTTGCTCCTGGACCTCGGGGAGGCCGAGCTGACCACGGAAGAGCCCGAAAGCCGGCTGGCAGGCGCGAAAACCGCCGGAATAGCTGACGGGGCCAGCCGCTTGCGCCTGCTACTCCACAGGACGCCGGGGAGGTCGAACGAGTTCACTGCGAGCGACCCGCGGCTGAAAGACAAAGAAACCGTAGCCCGGGCAGCATTCGCACGGGCCGCAAAGGCGCTGGTGTTCACCCAGGCGGGGAAAAAGGAAAAGGTGCGCTTCGCCTCTTTCATCCAGCGCCAGATGGAGCTTCGCACCACTGCCGACTGGGTGCTGCGGCCGCGAGTGCGCAAGGTGCCCGGCGTGGCCCAGGTGCTGGTGGTCGGCGGCGGACGCAAGCAGTACCAGGTGCTGGCTGACCCGCGTGCCCTACTGGACCACGACGTCACCCTCCACGAGCTGGGGGAGGCCGTGCGCGAGAGCAACGTCAGCGCCAGCGGAGGCTTCCTCGAGCGCGGGGACCGCGAATTGCCTGCCGTCGTGCATTCGCGCCTGGGGCCGGGGCCGCAGCGGGTGTTGCGGCAACTCGAACAGGTTTCGGTCAAGACCACGCCGACGCGGCACGTCCTGTTAACGCAGGTGGCCCGCGTTGTCGAGGCGCCGCAGACCAAGCGCGGCGATGCCAGCGTCAACGGCCGGCCCGGGGTCGTGCTCACGGTCATCAAGCAGCCACACGCGGATGCGCGCGCCGTCAGTGTCGAGGTGGAAGCGGCCTTGCGCGACGTCGGGGAGTCCCTGCCGGTCGACGTCGTTCCGCGCCATCGGGTGGCTGACCGGGACCGAATTATCGATCAACGTCATGACGCTGGGCGGGATCGCCGTGGCGATGGGCGAGCTGGTCGACGACGCGGTGGTGGACGTGGAAAACATCTTCCGCCGACTCCGCGGGAACAACTCCTCGCCACAGCCCCGGCCAGTATGGACCGTCGTCTACGAGGCGAGCATGGAGATCCGCCGTGCCATCGTGTTCGGCACCCTGATGGTCATCCTGGTCTTCCTGCCCCTGTTCGCCCTGTCGGGCATCGAGGGCCGGCTCTTCTCCCCGCTGGGGATTGCCTATATCGTCTCCATCCTGGCCTCACTGCTGGTGTCCCTCACGGTGACGCCGGTCCTCTGTTTCTACCTGCTGCCACGGGCGAAGGCGACCCACCGGACCAAGGACAGTCCGCTCCTGCGGGCGCTGAAGGGGGGGGCCCGCCACCTGATCCGCCTGAGCATGAGGTGGGCGGGCACGCTGTTGTGCTTGAGTTGGTTGATGGTCGGTGTCAGTGTCCTCATTCTGACGCGGCTGGGCACCGACTTCCTGCCGCCGTTCGACGAGGGCAGCGCGCAGCTCAGTGTGGTTCTGCCGGCGGGTTCGTCGCTGGCGGCCTCCAACGAGGTCACCGCGCGCGTCGACGCCCGGCTGGCGGCGTTGCGCAAGACGAACGAAAACCCCACCGGGCCCATCCTTCACTTCACCCGGCGCACGGGGCGGGGCGAGTTGGACGAACACGCCGATCCCGTCAACGTCACGGACTACATCCTGACCATGAATCCGGCGTCGGGCCGTTCCCGCGAGGAAGTGCTCGAGGGACTGCGCAAGGAACTTGAGGATCTGAAGCTCGGCGCGAGCCTCGAAGTGGAGCAGCCCCTGCAGCACCTGATCAACCACATGCTCTCCGGCGTGACGGCTGGTATCGCCATCAAGGTCTACGGCGACGACCTGAACGTCTTGCGGCGGACGGCGGAACAGATCCAGGCTGCGATCCGCGACGTGCCGGGCCTGGCCCCGCCGGTGATCGAGGCCCAGCAGTACGCCGAGGAACTGCACGTCCGCCTCCGCGCCGACGACCTGGCCTTCCACGGCGTGCGCCGCAAGTACGTCGCCGACTTCGTGCAAACCGCCCTTCAGGGAGAGGTGGTGTCGCAGGTACTGGAGGGAGAGCGTCGCTTCGACCTGCTGGTGCGCCTGGACGAGCCGTTCCGCGGCGATTACGACAATTTGAAACGGTTGCGGCTGGAGTTGCCCGGCCGCGAGGGGCAGGTGTCGTTAGGCGATCTGGCCGACATCGGCCTGGGAGCGGGGCCCAACGAGGTCAGCCGCGACAACGCCCGTCGCCGCCTGGCAGTCCGCTGCAACGCCCTGGGCCGCGACCTCGGCAGTGTCGTTGCCGACATCAAACAGCGCATCCGCGAACGCGTGACCTTGCCGGAGGGCTACTTCATCGAATACGGCGGACAGTTCGAGAGCCAGCGCCGGGCGACGCTGTTGATCAGCATCCTGGCGATCGTCTCCTTCGTCGGCATGTATGTCGTGCTGTACGTGCTGTATCCGTCGGCCCGGATCGTCTTGCAGATCCTGAACGCCCTGCCGGCCGCGTTCGTCGGCGGGGTGATGGCGTTGTGGCTGACGGGGCAAACGGTGTCGGTGGCGAGCATGGTGGGCTTCATCTCGCTGGGCGGTATCGCGGCCCGCAACGGCATCTTGCTGGTGACCCACTACTTCCACCTGATGAAGTACGAGGGCGAGGGCTTCACGAAAGAGATGATCCTGCGCGGCAGCCTGGAGCGGCTGGCCCCGGTGCTGATGACGGCCCTGACGGCAGGCATCGCGCTGATCCCGCTGGTCGTGGCGGGGCATCAGCCGGGCCGCGAGATCCTCTACCCCGTTGCCACAGTGATCCTGGGTGGGCTGGTGACGTCGACCTTGTGCGAGTTCCTGATCCACCCGGGCCTCTTCTGGAAGTTCAGCGGCAGGGACGCGGAGCAGTTGGCCCGGACGGCCGAGGAAGAACCTCTTTTCACGAAGGGATGAGAGCGATGAGAAGGAAGCGGTTGGGGGTGTTCTGGCTGGCAGTGCTGCTGAGCCTCACGGTGGGCTGCTCCGGGAAGTCGAGCGACCAGAAAAAGGAGCCCAAGAAGGACGAGGACGAGGGCCTGCACGGCGGCAAGCTGTTCGCGCCCAAGGGGCAGCACACGTACCACCTGGAGCTGACCCAGGCGAAGGACAAGCCGGCTTACCTCTACGTCCTGAACGACAAGGCGAACAAGCACGTCCCGATCACCGCGAAAACAATCGAAATGGAATACAAAGGCGACAAGCCGCAGAAGATCGAGTTCAAGGCCGAGTCGCAGGAGGGCGACCCGAAAGACGAGTCCTCCCGCTTCACGGCACCGGCTGGCAAGATCCCGGACAAGCTCGATCTATCAAAGGTCGAGATCCACGCGGAGATCAAGGGGAAACAGTACCACTTCGTCGAGGACAAGGATTGATGGGAAAGTTGATTCGCCCGAAGCGCCAGCAAGGGCCACCGCGAACCTCGCTCGCGCTTCGGGCTAATCCCAGGGCTCACGGGAAGGGGTTCGGATGATGCGTCGGAATGTGCAGGTTTCCATCGTTGCGTGTTGTCTCGGTTTCCTCACCGCTACTCTCCTGGCCACTCCAAGCGATCAAGGCCGGCCGAAGCGGCGCGGGCCGGTTGAGCTGACCGAGGAAGCCCTGCGCATCCACCGGGAAGGGCTCGTCGTGGACGGACATAACGACCTGCCGTGGATGTTCCGCGAGAAGGAGGATTTGTCTTTCCGCAGTATCGATATCCGCAAGCCGCAGAAGGACCTCCACACCGACCTGCCGCGCCTGCGCAAGGGAGGCGTTGGCGCCCAGTTCTGGTCGGCGTTCGTGCCGGCAAGCACGCGCAAGTCCGGCATCGCCGTGCGGCAGACGCTCGAACAGATTGACGTCATTCACCGCATGGTCGAGCGCTATCCCGACGACCTGGAGATGGCGTATACCGTCGACGACATCTTGCGCATCCGCAAGAAGGGGAAGATCGCCTCGCTGATCGGCGTCGAGGGCGGGCACTCGATCGACAACTCGCTCGGTGTGCTGCGTATGTACTATCGGCTCGGCGTCCGCTATATGACGCTGACGCACTCCGAAACGCTCGACTGGGCTGACTCGGCGACCGACAAGCCGAAGAATAACGGCCTGAGCCCGTTCGGCGAAGAGGTGGTGCGCGCGATGAACCGGCTCGGCATGCTGGTCGATATTTCGCACGTTTCGGCGGACACGATGCGCCACGTCCTGCGCATGACCAAGGCGCCGGTGATCGCATCCCACTCATCGGCCTACGCCCTGGCGAACCATCCGCGCAACGTACCCGACGACGTGCTGCGCGAGCTGAAGAAGAACGGTGGCGTGGTGATGGTCAACTTCTATCCCGGCTTCATCGTCCCCGAGGCCGCCCGCCTGACGAAGGACTTCTTCCAGCAAATGCGCGAGCTGAAGAAGAAGTATCCAGATGAGAAGGAGTTCGGGGCGGCGCTGGCGGAGTGGAAGAAGGAGCATCCCATCCCCAGGGGAAGCATTCACGACGTCGTCGACCACATCGAGCACATCATCAAGGTGGCGGGCATCGACCACGTCGGCCTCGGCTCCGACTTCGATGGCATCATGGCGGTGCCGAAACAGCTCGACGACGTCTCGTATTTTCCGTACATCACGCAGGAATTGTTGAATCGCGGGTACAAGAAGGAGGAGATCCACAAGGTGCTCGGCGGCAACCTGCTCCGGGCATTCCGACGAGCGGAGGATGTCACGCGCGCGATGAAGAGGTGACGAGCTGCATGAGCCCGACGCGCCAGCGAGGCCACCAGCGAACCTCGCTCGCGCGTCGGGCTAATCTGTCACTTCGAGGCATCCTTGCGCACCCGGACGAAGCTTGGGAAGCGCGGCACCCCGCCGTCGGACAGCTCCTGGTAGCGAAACGTGATGACTGCCCCAACCGGCGGTGGGTTCTCGCGTTCGGCATCGGAGAACCCCGTCCCGACCGAGAACCGCGTCCCATCCGCCAGGACCACCTCCACGGCGCCGAGTCGACCCTTGTGCTTGCCCTTACCGGCG
>JACOUH010000145.1 GCA_016177925.1 Planctomycetota bacterium
GAGGCCGCGGAGACCACCGAGGCTGGCCGCCTGGAGCACGGGCGCGAGGGCGCACGCCAGCACCAGCGCCGCGATGACCGGCGGTCGCCGCCCGTCCGCTCGTTCCGGCCCACGCTCGCGGTCGGACCTCATGGGTCAGGGTCTCCCTTCCGGAACGGCGTAGGTCGGGTTTTGAGGCAGCGCGCTTCCTGTTGAGGCAGCGCGCCTCCTTGACAGGCCCGCCAACCACGGCTAGATTCCCTTCGAATCTCAGAGCCTGACCATCCAACCTTCGGGGGGGCAGCGAGGCTCCGGCATCGGGTCCCCGATGAGCCGATCCGGGGCCACGCGGGTTGGTTGAGACGAGCGCCAGAGGGGGCGTGGGCCCGATCGTGACCGACGCGCTGGCGGCGCACGCGTCGACGCACGGACGGACCGATACGAGGACACACGAAGAGATCCAGTCGGTCGTCAACCAGCCTCTCAGCGTACAGCAATCAGCGGACCGACGAGTACGGCGGCTGCCTGGCCGACCGGGTGCGGCTTGTGCACCAGCTCCAAGGTCGGGCCGCCGAGCGCCACTGTATCGGCGGCGCCTACATGCTGCGTGGGATCGCGGGGGCGATCGGTGACAGCCACCGGGTCGGCCGGGCGTTGTAACGGCAAGGGAGCCACCAGGAATTGCCTCGAGGGCAGGAGGACTGTGCTATGCGCACTGCGGGGATCGGCAAGAGTACGGCGATTGGCTGCCTGGCGATCGTCTCCGCGCTCCTGGCGGCGGGCGCCGCCCAGGCGCAGCAGACGCGGATCAAGTTCTGGCACGCGATGAGCGGCGCCCGCTATGAAGCCATCACCAAAGGAATCGCCGAAGGCTTCAACAAGGTGAACCCGAACTACGTGTTGGAGCCGCTCTATACGGGCTCGTACGACGAAACCGTGACGAAGGCGATCGCCGCGGTCCGCGCCGGTGATCCGCCCCACATCGTGCAGGTCTTCGACGTGGGGACGCAGACGATGCTCGACAGCGGGGCCGCCATTCCGGTCACGGAGCTGGTCAAGCCGGGTGAGATCAACTGGGAGGACTACTTCCCACCCATCATCAACTACTACACGCTGGCAGGGAAACTCCACTCCATGCCGTTCAACTCCTCGACGGCGATCCTGTACTACAACAAGGACGCGTTCAAGAAGGCCGGGCTGGATCCGGACAAGCCGCCGGTCACCTACAACGATATCGAGGAGATGGGGCGGAGGCTCGTGAGCAGCGGGGCGACCCGCGCCGCCCTGACCTTCGGCGAGGCAGCCTGGATCTTCGAGCAGACCTTCGCCTACCACAACCAGCTCTACGCCAACAACGACAACGGACGGAAGGGCCGGGCGACGCAGGTGCTGTTCAACGCACCGTTCGGCGTCGAGGTGCTGAGTCGGTGGAAGAAGTGGGTTGATGAGAAGCTCCTCGTCTATGGTGGCCGCGCGTACGCCGGGAACAAAGCCTTTCTGGCCGGCGAGGTGGCCATGATCCTCCAGTCCACTTCGCAATTGACGACGCTCGAGCGGGGTGCGAGGTTCGCCGTCGGCACGGCCTTCCTCCCCCAAATTGAGGGGAAACCGCGAGGCAGGTCCGTCGTCGGCGGGGCCTCGCTGTGGACCCTGAAGGGGAAAGGGCGCTCCCAGCAGGAGCTTGACGCCATCGCCAAGTTCTTCAAGTTCCTCTCTCAGCCGGAGTACGCGGCCAAGTGGCACCAGGACACCGGCTACTTCCCGGCCACCAAGACCGCGGAGAGGCTGCTCCGGGACGGGGGCTGGTTCCAGCAGCATCCCAATCACGAGACGGCCTTCAAGCAGATTCAACTCGGAGCCGACACCCCGGCCACCCGCGGAGTCCTCCTGGGGAACTTCGTCCAGATCCGCGACATCACCAACACGGCCGTGGAGAAGGTGTTGATCGGCAACCTCGCTCCGCAGGCGGCGCTGGATGAGGCGGCCCGCGAGGCGAACAAGGCCCTGGACGAGTACGGCCGGATTCACCCGTAGCGAAGCGACGATGGAGGGAAGGTTCCCGAACCGGTGGCTGCCGTACGTCCTGGTCCTTCCCTCCGTCGCCATCGTTGTCGTTTTCCTCCTGGTTCCCTCCGGCCAGGCCCTGTATTTGAGCCTGTTCGAGCTCTCTCCGTTCGGCGGGCGCGCGAATTTCATTGGCCTGGGGAACTTCCAGGAACTCCTGGGCTCGAAGGAATACCGGCACAGCGTGCAGGTCAGCCTCCTGTTCGCCGGTGCGGTCGTCCTTTCCGGGATGGTCGTGTCGCTGGGCATCGCGGTGCTGGCGAATCAGCGCATCCCGGGCATTACCATCTACCGAACGGCCCTCCTGTGGCCGTATGCGCTGTCGCCCGCCGTCGCGGGGACGGTCTGGGCCATGCTCTTCGATCCGTCGACGGGGTTCATGACGTTTCTCATCCGCATGACCACCGGGCTCTCCCCGAACTGGATGATGGACGGCGCTTACGCCATGACACTCGCCGTCGCCGCAGCCGCGTGGAAGATGCTGGGATTCAACATCGTCTTCTTTCTTGCCGGGCTCCAGGGGATACCCGGAGAGCTGCTCGAGGCCGCCCACGTGGATGGGGCCAGCCTCCGGCAATCCTTTTTGCGGATCACGTTTCCGCTCCTCTCGCCCATGACATTCTTTCTTCTCGTAATGAACTCGCTGTACGCCTTTTTCGAGGTGTTCGGCCTGATCGACGTGATGACCCAGGGCGGGCCGGCCCGCGCCACAGACCTGTTGATCTACAAACTCTACCGAGATGGCTTCGTGAGCATCCGCTGGGGCTTTGCCTCGGCGCAGTCCGTCCTCCTCTTCGTCATGGTCGGCCTGCTCACGCTCCTGCAGTTCCGCTATGCGGGGCGGCGGGTCTTCTACAGCTGAGGGAGGCTCGTGGTTCCACGCGCGACGCGCCGATTGGCGACGCATCTCGCCCTGGGCGTGTCCGTGGTCGTCGTCGCGTTTCCACTCCTGTACGCCTTCGTGGTCAGCACCGAGGACTTCCGCGAGCTCTTTGAATATCCGCCGCGACTCCTGCCGAGCCGGTGGATGGTCGACAATTACACCCACGCCTGGCAAAAGGTGAACCTGGGACGACTGATGCTCAACAGCACGGGCATCTCGACGGCCGTGGCACTCGGCAAGATCGTGCTGTCGCTGCTGGCCGCCTTCGCGTTCACCTATTTTCCGGACTTTTGGGGGAAGCGGCTGTTCTTCGTCATGATCCTCGTCACCCACATGTTGCCGCTGCCGGTGCGCATCGTCCCCACGTTTCAGCTCATGCACGGCTTTGGCTGGGTCAACACGTACCACGCCCTGACCGTGCCCTTCTTTGCCAGCGCCACCGGGACGCTCCTGTTCCGGCAGCTGTTCCTGACCGTCCCCTCGTCGCTGTCCGACGCGGCCCGGGTGGACGGC